>CANQRW010000025.1 GCA_947626365.1 uncultured Lachnospiraceae bacterium | reverse complement strand
CCCAATACAAAAGTATAATATTGCATACGTCTGTCGTATTGATTTCTGCCGTGGTACTGAAACAGAAACAGCAGGCCGGCGAACAGAAAAAGAGGGAAAATGCTGTTGGAAAATCCCAAACCGTGATCAGCGGTCCATATGGGAAAAAACATGGTACACAGAGCGGCGAATAATGGACATTTCCATTTTTTTAACTGAATCATACAGGCGTCTCCTTCAATAAATATATTTTTTCTGTATCCTGTAACTGAAGAAGAATAAAACGGTGTCAACAGGGATTTTCGCCAGCAGTTCCGGTTCGGCATGGGTGAGGTACAATGCCGCGGTGGTCAAAAACGCGCTGCAGATCATCTGGAACGCGGCCAAAATCGTATATTTTAAAGCTGACCGGGAATGAGCTTTTCTGCTCTCGAAAACAAATTTATAATTGAACAGATAATTACAGGCAGCGGAAATGATCCTGGCCGCGATGGAAGAAACAGCCGCGTATCCGAACCCGGCAGAAAAGCCTTTTATGACGCTGCAGAAGATCTGGAACAGAGCCAGATCGATGAGGCTGCAGGACAGGCTGGAGAAAATAAATCTGCCAAAGGCCGGAGTGAAAGACATATATATTTTAAGCGAATCCATGATCGGCCGGAAATGAGTCCCATGGTGTTTTTTGGAATCGTAGACGGTCTCAATCGGTATCTCAGTGAGCGGAATTCGCTTTTTTATCGCGTCAATCAGCATCTGTGTCTCAAATTCGAATCGTTCTCCCGGAAGCGTGAGCAGATCCCTCATATAAAAAGCAGGAATACCCCGAAGACCGGTTTGCGTATCGGATATATCTTTTCGAAACAGTATGCGGAAAACTATTCGGGTAAACTGATTGCCAAACCGGCTTTTCAAAGGAACCGTATCCTTCGAAAAATCCCGCACGCCCAGAACAAGCGTATTCGGATTTCGCAGCAATGCGTCCCGGCATGCCGCGATAGCAGCCGGCGTATGCTGTCCGTCGGCGTCTGCCGTGACGCAGCCTTTCGGGTCCATGTGCTCTAAGCAGTACGAAAAAGCGGTTTTAAGGGCGCTTCCTTTGCCGGTATTGGCGGAATGACGGAGAACAACGGCATGATACTTTCTTTCACATTCCTGAAAGATTGTCTGATATTCCGCACCGCTTCCATCATCGACGATCACGGTCATCGAAAGGTTCTTTTCCGTCAGGTTTTTCAGAAGATATAAAAGACGCTGATCCGGTTCATATGCCGGAATAATAATGGGTATAGTTATTTCCGTGGCAGTATGCATCTGGAATATTTCCTCCGTATCGCGGTAAAGTCCTTTTTTGGCGAGTTCATTGTACAACGTCGGGGGGGTATGTCAAGGAAAGTTTGTGTTGCTACACGGTAAAGGAGTGGAAATAAAGTTGAATTTTCGTTGCAAAAACAATTCTCTTGTTATATACTAGGGTATGGCTCGGGTAAGAGCCGGCAGCGCGGCGCGGTTCGCCTGCGGAGCAGCGTTTGACGGAAGATGCGTAAGAAGGAAGGATAGAAGATTATGGCATTGTTAGAGACATGGCGGAATATGGCCTACGGCGACGGCCTGGACGCGAAGCAGAGAGAGAAGATGTGGTCCGGTTATTTCGCGATTGAGAAGGGGATTTATGAGCAGATTCTGGCCGAGCCGGAGCAGGTAATCGAGGGCACGGTGAAGGAACTGGCTGAGAAGTTCAACACAGAGATCCTGATCATGACCGGGTTCCTGGATGGGATCAACGAGAGCCTGAAGGGCTATGAGAACCCCATCGACACCATGGAGGAGGATACTCCGGTGAAGATTCAGATCGATCCGGAGAAGCTGTACTGGCATATGGTGGAGGCCAAGGCGGACTGGCTGTACAATCTGCCTCAGTGGGATTCCATTCTGACCGAGGAGCGCCGGAAGGAGCTTTACAAGGATCAGAAGGCCTCCGGAACCATCCGCAAGGCTCCTAAGATTTTCCCCAATGATCCCTGTCCATGCGGCAGCGGCAAGAAGTATAAGAAGTGCTGCGGAAGGAACGCCTGAGGAAGCGGAAAGGCGCTGCAGTTAGTGATTGCCTGCTGATGCGAAAAGGCGCGGCAGTCAATGACGATTAAGGAAAGCCGGGGCATTTTGCAGAGGCAAAAGGCGCGGCGGCGGGAGAGAGATAGGTAACAGTAAGGCAGAGACATCGCAGGATGGGCTCTGCCTTTGGTTACGAGAACAGGGAGGAAGCGGAGATGGAAGCCTACACCGGTTTTGCGGAAGTCTATGACGAACTGATGGATGATGTACCTTATGAGGAGTGGGCGGAATTTCTCTGCGGACTTTTGGAAGACTATGGAGTGAGGGACGGGCTCCTGCTGGACTTAGGCTGCGGGACCGGCAGCCTGACGGAGATTCTGGCCCGCCGGGGCTATGACATGATCGGCGTGGATCTGTCGGAGGATATGCTTCAGATTGCTGTGGAGAAGCGTGACCGGTCCGGCCTGGATATTCTGTATCTTCTCCAGGATATGCGGGAGTTTGAGCTGTACGGCACGGTGGCCGCCGCGGTAAGCCTGTGCGATTCCATGAATTACCTGACAGATTATGAGGACCTGGTGACGGTGTTTCGGCTGGTCAATAATTATCTGGACCCGGGCGGCGTGTTTATTTTCGATCTGAATACGGTTTACAAGTATGAACAGGTGATCGGGGACAGCATCATTGCCGAGAACCGTGAGGACTGCAGTTTTATCTGGGAGAACGATTACGATTCAGACAGCCGAATCAACGAGTATGATCTGACGCTGTTTGTCCGGGAAAAGGGAGACCAGTACCGCCGGTACGAGGAGACTCATTTCCAGCGGGCCTATGACCTGGAGGAGATCCGGAGGGCGGCGGCAGAGGCCGGGATGGAATTTGTGACGGCTTACGATGCGTTCTCCAGAGAGAAGCCGCGTGAGGACAGTGAGAGAATCTATGTGATCCTGAGGGAAAGAGGAAAGGCGGACTGCCGGTTCTGACGGCAGACTGCATGTAAGGCTGAGAAGGAGGAAATCCAATGTCGGATTATATCATTCGCGCTACGGCGGCAGAGGGGCAGGTAAGGGCTTTTGCCGCATCCACCAGGGATTTGGTGGAGACAGGGCGGGTCAATCATAACCTGAGCCCGGTGGCGACGGCGGCTCTGGGCCGTCTCATGACGGCAGGCGCCATGATGGGCAGTATGATGAAGGGCGAGAAAGACCTTCTGACCCTGAAGATTCAGGGCGACGGACCTATCGGCAGTCTGACGGTGACGGCAGACGCTAAAGGAAATGTGAAAGGCTATGCGGCCAATCCCCAGGTGATGCTGCCTCCCAATGCCAGGGGAAAGCTGGATGTAGGCGGCGCTTTGGGCGTCGGCGTGCTCAGTGTGATTGAAGATATCGGTCTGAAGGAACCCTACGTGGGACAGACCATCTTGGTGACGGGAGAGATTGCTGAAGATCTGACCTATTATTATGCTACCTCCGAGCAGACGCCGTCTTCTGTGGCCCTGGGCGTGCTGATGAACAAGGACAACACGGTGCGGAGGGCAGGCGGTTTTATCATCCAGATGATGCCGGGGGCCTCCGATGAGGCTGCTGCGGCCCTGGAGGAAAAAATCGGGAAAATCTCTTCCGTGACATCCCTTCTGGACGCCGGTATGACGCCGGAGGATATCTTGGGAGAGCTTCTGGGAGAATTCGGGCTGGAGATAAACGACAGGCTGGATACCCGGTTTTACTGCGGCTGCGATAAGGCCCGGGTGGAAAAAGCGCTGATCAGCATTGGGAAAAAGGATCTGGAAGAGATGATCCGGGATGGTAAGCCCATTGAGGCGGGCTGTCATTTCTGCGGGAAACAGTATACATTTACGGTGGAAGAGCTGAAGGAGCTTTTAAAGAAGGCAGTCAGGTAATCTAGGGGGTCATTGCAGAATTGCTGCGGTGAATATTCTGCAACAGCGCTTTGCATACTGACGTAATACGAGCAGAGCGTCACTGGCGCTCCGCTCGCATGCAGATACAAAAAGGACCGCCTGCCTGAGCGGTCCTTCTCGCGATCATACACGGTGTGCGCTATATTGTTACTACATAAATAAAGGTACACTGTCGCTTGAGAATTAAAGTTTTGTAACGTTGGTAGCCTGTGGTCCCTTGGCGCCTTCCACTACGTCGAATTCAACGGCAGCGCCCTCTTCCAGGGTCTTGTAGCCTTCCATGTTCAGCCCGGAGTAATGAACGAAAACATCATTACCCTGCTCATCACAGATGAAGCCGTATCCCTTCTGATTGTTAAACCACTTAACTGTACCTTTGCTCATGATAAGTTACCTCCAAATGAAAATGATGATTCTGGTGCAAATATTGCAACTGTGTTAAGAATAGCATAATTGTAAAAAAGTGTCAAATATTTTCGCAAAAAATGCGGGAAAAGTATCCGAAAAAATGCAAGATTTTCAAAAATCAAGAAAGTGCAGGAGGAACCTCGGATGAAACATCAAAAAGCATGGAAACATTTTTGTACAATTACGGAGCATAAATGGCTGGTTATGATTAATTGCTTCCGGGTCGGCCTGTTCCGTCAGGGACTTCTCCATGATATGTCCAAGTACTCTCCGGAGGAGTTTGCCGTCGGCGTGAAATACTATCAGGGGACCCGGAGTCCCAACGCCGCGGAGAGGGAGCAAAAAGGATTTTCCACGGCCTGGCTTCATCATAAGGGAAGAAACAAGCACCATTTCGAGTATTGGATTGATTTCTCCCTGGACAAGGAGAAGGGGCTGGTAGGTCACCCTATGCCGGTCAATTATCTTGTGGAGATGGTCATGGACCGGATTGCCGCCTGCAGAGTGTATAAGGGAAAGGATTATACCGATTCCAGCGCCCTGGAATACTATGAGCGGGAGAAGCCCTACGTCAGGCCGCTGATCCATCCGGATACGGCAGGGGAACTGGAGAAGATTCTGACAATGCTCAGCCGGGAGGGAGAGAAGAAGACATTTCGGTATATGCGAAGGCTTTTGAAACGCGGTTCCTATTCCGGCAAATAAGATTGCTGTGTCCGCGCGTGATCCGTCCGTATAATTTCTGATATTTTCAGGCAGACTATCCCTAATCAAGCAATTTATTGAAGGAGTGTCGTGCCATGGATCAGGATCGTGAAGATAGAAAAGATGAGAAGGAGATTCAGGAGAAAGAGGACGAGAAACTGGAGGAATACGGCCAGCTGACTTTGGAAGAGAACCGGAGCAGAAGAAAGATTCACCTGCTGTCCATCATTGGGGAGGTGGAGGGCCATGAGAATGCCCCGGGAAGTGCCAAGACCACCAAATACGACCATGTTCTTCCCAGTCTGGCGGCCATTGAGGATAATGATGAGGTGGAGGGGCTTCTGGTGCTTCTCAACACGTCGGGAGGAGATGTAGACGCGGGACTTGCCATCGCGGAGATGATCGCATCCCTGAGCGTCCCCACCGTGTCCCTGGTCCTGGGGGGCAGCCATTCCATCGGAGTGCCCCTGGCAGTGTCCACGGATTATTCCTTTATTGTTCCCACGGGGACCATGATGGTTCATCCGGTGCGGATGACGGGGATGGTCATCGGCGCTTCCCAGACTTACGAATATTTTGAGATGATTCAGGACCGTATCCTGAACTTTATCGCCAATCACGCGGAGATTGCCTATGACCAGGTGAAGAAGCTGATGCTGAATACGGAGATGCTGACCAGGGACCTGGGCACTGTGCTGGTAGGGCGGGAAGCGGTGGAGCAGGGGCTGATCAACGAGGTGGGCGGGATCCGGGAGGCCCTTGCGAAGCTCCACCGGATGATCGAGGAGAGAGAAAGAGAAAAAAAATAATTTTGCGGGACGCCGGAATCCGGCGTCCTTGTCTGTTGCGTCAGTATGCAAAAAACGCGCCAGTGACGCGTTTTTTGTATTACGCCGTTGAATCAATCTGCGGGAAACGGAGGGATAGCCTTGCAATTTGCTCCCATTTTTTGTATACTATATTTTGAGGCAATTTCGTAAGGAGGCAATAGATAGTGGCTGGTAAATCAAAGAACAGCAGGAAGACAGGCGGCAGAAAGACAGGTTCCGGCTCAAAGGGAAGAAATCAGAGAAAGGTTCAGGAGCAGGAGGACAGTTTTATCTATACAGAGGTGGCGATTATCGCCTCGTTTGCAGTTGCGGTGCTGTGCTTTTTGTGTAATTTTCGTCTCTGCGGGGCGTTGGGAGATGTACTTCGGACGGTGCAGCTGGGCGTTTTCGGGATGATCGGATACGCCGCGCCTATTCTCCTGTTTGCGGGGACGTGCTTTATTATGGCTAACCGGGGAAGCGCTCTGGCCAGGATTAAGATGACGGCAGTGATCGCCGGAGTGTGCATCCTGTGTGGGCTGGCCCAGCTGGTGTTCGGCGGCGGTTATGTGCCGGGAATGAAGATAGGCGAGATTTACGCGAACTGCGCCAGGAGCGGCGCGGGCGGCGGAGCGCTGGGAGGGATTCTGGTGCTGGCGATCGGTTCGGTTCTGGGTACGGTGGGAGCTTATCTGATTCTTCTGGTGGGACTGGTGATCTGCATCGTGTGCATCACGGAGAAATCTGTGGTCTCCGCCGTAAAGCGAGGCGGCGGAAAGGCCTATCAGTATGCCAGAGAGGATGCGGAGCGGCGCCATGAGATCCACCAGGAGCGAAAGGAAGAGCGGCGCAGGCTCCGTGAGGAACAGAAGGTCCGCGGCGTGAATCTGAATTCCACCAAGCTGGAGGCGCTGCCGGTTCCGGAAACGGATATGGCAGGACAGGCTTATGATGAGGAGTACGATGAGCGCAGGACAGACCGGATGGAGATGCAGGAAGGACCGGCGGCGGATGAATACGGCAGCGATTCCTATGAGGACATTTCCTGCAATTCTGATAGCGATTATGAGGATTCCTATGATGCCGGAGGCGATTATGAGGATTCCCGTGATGCCGGAGGCAATTATGAGGATCCGGTGCCAGGTCCTGTTATCTGGTCCGGCAGCCGCAAAGGAAAGAAGACTGCCATGCCAGAATTTGATCCGGAAGTGGGCAACCAGGCGTTTATGGACGATCTTCTGCCGAAAAATACGGCCGGAGGCGGCTGGCATTCGGCCGATGTATTTACGGGCAATATCAACCGTCCTCCGGTTTACATAGACCCGGAGGATGATAGGGTTCCCTTTGATACGGAGAATGTTTCCACAGAGAATGTTCCCGGGACAGAGATTTCCGACTGGGAGACGGGCGGATTCAGAGATGTTTCCGTCCCGGAAGAGGATTCCGCTGCCGGGTATGGCGCGGATGCAGGCGGCAGGGAGGATACCCCGATGCCGGAGGAGCCTGCTGCCGATGATATGGCGGAAAACTTTGCGGATGGTACGGAGGCGTATGCCGCGGACGGTATGCCTAAGGAGCCGGCCGGGAATGATCTGCCGGCGGGCGTGACGGCAGATGGCGAGCTGATTATGTCGGAGGGAAGCAGACGTATCGTTACCGCTACAGGTAAGATCATCGAGAGCGATACGGAGGCGCTCCGCAAGAAGATTGAAGCGAAGCGTCAGGAAGTCAAAGAGACCAAAAACGACGGCGTGGATGCGGAGATCGCGAAGAAGCCGGCAGTTAAGAAGGAATACAAGTTCCCGCCCATCAGCCTGCTGAAGCGCGGAAACAGCAATGTCACCCAGTCAGACAAGGAGTACCGGGAGACGGCGATCAAGCTGCAGCAGACGCTTCGGGATTTCGGCGTAGGCGTTACGGTGACTGACGTCAGCTGCGGACCTTCTGTTACCCGGTATGAGCTTCATCCGGAACAGGGCGTGAAGGTGAGCAAGATCGTAGGGCTGGCAGACGATATCAAACTGAGTCTGGCGGCCGCTGATATCCGAATCGAAGCCCCGATTCCCGGCAAATCCGCCGTGGGCATTGAGGTTCCTAATAAGGAGAACAATGTAGTGTATCTCCGGGAAGTGCTGGAGACGCCGGAATTTATGGACAGCCAGTCCAAGCTGGCCTTCGCGGTCGGCAAGGATATCGGCGGACAGGTGGTGGTGACGGATATTGCCAAGATGCCTCATCTGCTGATCGCAGGCTCTACCGGTTCCGGCAAATCCGTCTGTATCAATACGCTGATCATGAGCATCATTTACAAGGCCAATCCGGATGACGTAAAGGTCATCATGGTGGACCCGAAGGTGGTGGAACTGAGCGTGTACAACGGCATTCCCCATCTTCTGATTCCGGTGGTGACGGATCCGAAGAAGGCATCCGGGGCCCTGAACTGGGCGGTGGCGGAGATGGACGACCGCTACAAGAAATTTGCCCAGTACAATGTCCGGGACCTGAAGGGATACAACGCGAAGGTGGAAGCCATCAAAGATATCGAGGATGAGAATAAACCGGTGAAGCTGCCGCAGATCGTCATTATCATCGACGAGCTGGCCGACCTGATGATGGTTGCTCCCGGCGAGGTAGAGGCTTCTATCTGCCGTCTTGCCCAGCTGGCCAGAGCCGCCGGAATCCACCTGGTGATCGCGACTCAGAGGCCTTCCGTGGATGTCATCACGGGCCTGATCAAGGCCAACGTGCCTTCCAGAATCGCCTTTGCGGTGTCATCGGGCGTGGATTCCCGTACGATTCTGGATATGGTAGGCGCGGAAAAGCTTCTGGGCAAGGGCGACATGCTGTTCTATCCGGCCGGCATGACCAAGCCCAAGCGTGTCCAGGGTGCTTTTGTATCCGATTCCGAGGTCTCCGGGGTAGTGGATTTCCTGACGAAGCAGGAACTTGGCATGGAGTACAGCGAGGAGATTCAGAATCAGATCGCTATGCCTGCGTCGATGATCGGAGGCGACGGACGCGGCGACCGGGATGAATATTTTGCCCAGGCCGGCAAATTCATTATCGAGAAGGAGAAGGGTTCCATCGGCATGCTGCAGCGGATGTTCAAGATCGGCTTCAACCGCGCGGCCAGGATCATGGACCAGCTGGCGGAGGCAGGCGTTGTAGGCGAGGAAGAGGGCACCAAGCCCAGAAAGGTATTAATGACCCTGGAAGAGTTTGAGGCCATGATGCGGGAAGAGTAACGGAAAAAGAAAAAGGTGCAACTGCTGTCAGAAACCAAAGAACAGCTTAACAAGAAGACATTTATTACAGGAGGATTGTACATGAAAACAGACATTCAAATTGCACAGGAATCGGCCATGCTGCCCATCAGAGAGGTTGCGGCTGCGTACGGAATCTCAGAGGACGACCTGGAACTGTACGGAAAGTACAAGGCAAAGCTGACGGATGAACTGTGGGAACAGGTGAAGGACAGGAAGGACGGAAAGCTGGTGCTTGTGACGGCTATCAATCCGACGCCTGCCGGCGAGGGCAAAACCACCACCAGCATCGGTCTTGCGGATGCCCTGAACCGTCTGAATAAAAAAACCATGCTGGCTTTGCGTGAGCCGTCCTTAGGTCCCTGCTTCGGCATCAAGGGAGGAGCAGCCGGGGGCGGATACGCCCAGGTGGTTCCCATGGAAGATCTGAATCTGCATTTTACGGGAGATTTTCACGCCATTACCTCTGCCAATAATCTCCTTGCGGCTCTTCTGGACAACCATATCCAGCAGGGCAATGCCCTTGGCATTGATACCCGCCAGGTATTGTGGAAACGGTGCCTGGACATGAACGACCGGGCCCTCCGCAACATTGTGATCGGCTTGGGGGCCAAGGCGGACGGATTTGTCCGTGAAGATCATTTTATCATCACGGTAGCTTCTGAGATCATGGCGATTCTGTGTCTGGCTGACAATATGGCGGACTTAAAGGAGCGTCTGGGCCGCATTATCGTGGCTTACAATTACGCGGGGCAGCCTGTGACGGCAAAGGATCTGAACGCGGTAGGAGCTATGGCGGCGCTTTTGAAGGACGCCATTAAGCCCAATCTGATTCAGACTCTGGAGCACAACGGCGCTATGGTTCACGGCGGACCCTTTGCCAATATTGCCCACGGCTGCAACAGTGTGAGGGCTACCAAGACAGCCCTGAAGCTGGCGGATATCGTGGTGACGGAGGCCGGATTCGGCGCTGACCTGGGAGCGGAGAAGTTCCTGGACATCAAGTGCCGTATGGCGGGCTTAAAGCCTGACGCGGTAGTGCTGGTGGCGACTGTAAGAGCCCTGAAGTACAACGGCGGCGTGCCGAAGGCGGAACTTGGGACGGAGAATCTGGAAGCTCTTAAGAAGGGTATTGTAAACCTGGAGAAGCATATTGAGAATATTCAGAAATACGACGTCCCGGTGGTTGTGACTCTGAATTCCTTCCTGACCGATACGGAGGCGGAATATGAATTTATCCGCGGCTTCTGTGAGGAGAGAGGCTGTGAATTCGCTCTGTCTGAGGTGTGGGCTAAAGGCGGCGAAGGCGGCGAGGCTCTGGCGAAGAAGGTAATCGATACGCTGGAGAATAAGGAGAGCCATTACCATCCGCTGTACAGCGACGAACTGAGCCTGAAGGAGAAGATCGAGACTGTCGCCAGGGAGATTTACGGAGCCGACGGCGTGGATTACGCCCCTGCGGCTGCCAAGGCGTTAAAGCAGATTGAGGACATGGGCTTCGGCCGTATGCCGGTGTGCATGGCCAAGACCCAGTATTCTCTGTCTGACGATCAGAATAAGCTGGGCCGTCCCACCAGCTTTCGCATCAATGTGCGCGACGTATATGTGTCCGCAGGCGCAGGATTCGTGGTGGCCATCACAGGCGCGATCATGACTATGCCGGGACTTCCCAAGAAGCCGGCGGCGGACAACATCGATGTGAACGAGGAAGGCAAGATCGTAGGACTGTTCTGACAGATAAAAGAATGGGCAAACGTGCGGAGCATGTTTCTGCCTGTGTGAAAAGGTATCCGGCAGTGTCCGTTTCCGGCGGATCCTGTCGGATGCCTTTCGATTACGTTAGTATGCAAATAAAGCGCCAGTATGCAGGGCGCAATTCCTCTTTTATCGAATACTATAAGATTATGACAGGCGGAGGTTTTTTATGAATCTGAAACAAGGCTTAAGTGAGATTTCCTGCAGGATCCTTAAGGGGAATCCGGATGTGGAGGTCAGGGATGTTATCTACGATTCCAGAAAGGCGGAGCCGGGGACCGTGTTTGTCTGCATGGCCGGGTCCAATGTGGATTCCCACAAATTCATTCCCCAGGTGCTGGAAAAAGGAGTCCGTGCCCTGGTGGTGGAGAAGGAGCTTGCAGGAGAAGAACTTGAAGCAATGCCGGAAGATACGATCGTGATCCAGGTGGACAACGGCCGGTCTGCCCTGGCCCATCTTTCGGCTGCCAGATTCGGTTATCCTGCCAGGAAGATGACCTGCATCGGCGTCACGGGAACCAAGGGGAAGACCACCACCACCTATATGATCAAGGCGATTCTGGAAGCGGCAGGCAAGAAGGTGGGACTGATCGGCACGGCGGGCGCTGTCATCGGGGAGCATACCTATCCGACCATGAACACCACACCGGAATCCTATGAGCTGCAGCGGTATTTCGCGCAGATGGCAGAGGAAGGCTGCCAGTATATGATCATGGAAGTGTCCTCTCAGGGCCTTAAGATGCACCGGGTAGACGGAATTCGGTTTGATTACGGACTGTTTACCAATATTTCTAACGATCATATCGGTCCTAATGAACACGCGGATTTCGCGGAATATCTGTATTATAAGTCCCAGCTGCTGAAGATCTGCAGAGTCGGCCTGATTAATAAGGATGACGAGCATTACGAGGCTGTGATGAAATGCGCGGCGGAGGGCGGTTGTGGCGCCGCGGCGGACGGCAGCATTGATGAGAATGGCCGCGGTGCCGCGAAAGGCAGTTCGATGGAGGAAAATCACGGACCGGCCGGCAGAATCTATACCTACAGTCTTGATACCCCGGCGGATTTTATGGCAAAAGATATCAAATATGTGTCCCAGCCGGATTTCGTGGGCCTGGATTTTCAGGTGGAGGGAAAGTATGAACTGGAGGTACGGGTCAATATTCCCGGCCGGTTCAATGTCTATAACGCTTTGGCGGCCATGGCGGTGTGCAGCTTCTTTGATCTGCCGAAGGACAGAGTCTGCCACGCCCTGGAACATCTGTATGTCAACGGCCGCATGGAGATCGTCCATACGTCAGACCGGTGTACGGTGATTGTGGATTACGCTCACAATGCGGTCAGCATGGAAAGTCTGCTGCTGACCCTGCGGGAGTATCATCCCAGACGGCTGGTGTGCGTCTTCGGCTGTGGCGGCAACCGCTCCAGGGACCGGCGCTATTCCATGGGTGAGATTGGAGGGAAACTGGCGGATTTCTGTATTCTGACGGCGGACAATTCCCGCTATGAGAAGGTGGAAGATATTCTGGCAGATATCCGTGGAAGCATCGAGAAGACCGGCGGAGCGTTTATCGAGATTCCGGACCGGCGGGAAGCCATCGAGTACAGCATTGTTCACGCCCAGCCCGGAGATATGATAGCGGTTATCGGCAAAGGACATGAGGATTATCAGGAGATCAACGGCGTCCGGTATCCCTTCCTGGACCGGCAGGTGATTGAGGAAGTGGTGGCGAAGCTGGAAGCGGAAACAAGCGGAAAGAAAGGCGGAGAGTGATTATGCAGAATACGACGGTAAAGGATCTTGTGAAGGCATGCGGCGGTATTCTGCTGTGCGGCGATGAGAATGCGCCGGTGGAACACATCAGCCTGGATTCCAGAACCATGGAGGGCAATGATCTGTTCGTGCCGCTGATCGGAGAGAAGGTGGACGCCCACCGGTTTATCGCCCAGGCCCTGCATAATGGGGCTGTGGCGGTGCTGACCAGTGAACACGGGCCGGCGGGAGCGGGCCGGGAGCCGGTCCCCATAAGCGATTCCGGCGAGGCGGGTTTTGGCAAGGCGTGGATTGCCGTGGAGGATACCAAGCTGGCTCTTCAGGTCATCGGACGCTGGTACCGGAAGAAACTGACGCTGCCGCTGGTGGGAATCACCGGAAGCGTGGGCAAGACCACCACCAAGGAGATGGTGGCGGCGGCGCTGTCCGGCGGACTCCGGACATACAAGACCAGGGGCAGCCGCAACAGCCAGGTGGGAGTGCCTATTACCATCACGGATATCGATAAAGAAGACCAGATTGGCGTCATCGAACTGGGGATGAGCGAACCAGGAGAACTGACGGTTATCGCGCAGATGGCCCAGGTGGAGACGGCACTGATTACCAATATCGGGGTGGCTCATATCAATCAGCTGGGTTCCCAGGAAAATATTTTTCGGGAGAAGATGACTATTCAGGACGGACTGAAGGAGGGCGGAATCCTGCTGCTGAACGGTGATGATCCGTTCCTGGCAAAAGCCAGGGCCAGAGAAGGCTTCCGGACCATCTATTACGGAACCGGGGACAACTGTGATTACCGGGCTGTGGATATCCATACGGAGAAAGGATATCCGGTGTTTACGGCAGTATGCCGGCGGGACACCGGCGCCGGGGAACTTCAGGAAGACAGACAATGCGCCGGGAAACTTCAGGAAGACAGACGATGCGCCGGGCTGCCGGGCGCCGGGGATATTCCGGAAGCTATGCCATGTGCTGGCACGCCCCGCACAGTTACGGTCCGTCTGAAGGTCATGGGGGCCCATCAGATTCTCAATGCCATTGCGGCTCTGGCTGTGGCGGATCTTTACGGAGTTTCGCTGGAGGCGGCAGCCGCGAAGCTGGGCGAATACGCCGGCATGAAAGGACGCCAGCAGGTTCATCATGCAGACGGAATCACGGTAATCGATGATTCCTACAACGCCAATCCCGTATCCATGAAGGTGGCGATTGACATTCTGGATGCCGTCGAGGATGTGAAGAGAAGGGTCGCGGTTCTGGCCGATATGAAGGAACTGGGCGGGGAAAGCCCCCGGTTCCACAGAGAAGCCGGCGCCTATCTGGCATCAAAATCCATTGATCTGCTTGTGACTTACGGGGAGTTGGCCGAGGATATCGAGACAGGAGCCCTGGACTGGGCCGCGGACCGGAGGAAGGCAGAACGGGAAACTGACCGAACGGAAGGCCATGAGGCGTCACAGTCCGCGGGCCGGCAGGCAGAATCCGGGACGGAAGAGAGGAACGTGAAAAACGGTCTTCAGGTCCGCCATTTCGCGGAGTCTGAGAAGAAAGATATGATGGAATGGCTGGAGAAGGAACTGAGAGAGGGCGACTGCGTCCTGTTTAAGGGTTCCAACAGTATGAATTTAGGAGAAGCGGCAGATTATGTATGCCAACGTCATCATTGACATTTCCCATGAGAAGGTGGACCGGGTTTTTGAGTACCGGATTCCGCCGGAACTGGAAGGGGAGATAAAGGCAGGGGTCCAGGTGTGGATTCCCTTTGGCGCCGGAAACCATCTGAGAAAGGGGTATGTGGTGGAGACCATGCCCCGGTCTCTGTGGAAGGACGGACAGGTAAAGGATATTGCCGGAATCGTGGAGGGAAGCGTCACTGCGGAATCTCAGCTGATTCAGCTGGCCTGGTGGATGAAGGAGCGGTACGGTTCCACCATGAACCAGGCCCTGAAGACGGTTCTCCCTGTAAAGCAGAAGGTGCGCCGCCAGGAGAACAGGTGCCTGATCTGCGCGCTGTCCGAAGATGAGCTGGAAGCAGCGATCGATGAGGCGGCAGGAAAGAGTTACCGGGCCAGAGAAAGGCTCTTGAAGGCATTTCGGGAGAATGTCAGGATTCCTTACGGAATCGCGGTTCATCAGATGCATCTGACTGCCGGAACCCTGAAACCGATGATCGAAAAGGGGCAGATCCGGCTGGAATCGGAGACGGTTTTCCGCAATCCTCAGGTTCCCGGAAAGAAAATGGGGAAGCTGGTGGATTTAAATCCGGAACAGCAGGCGATCCTTGAGGATTTCCGCTGCCGCTACGACGAGGGAATCCGGGAGACTTCCCTGATCTATGGGATTACCGGCAGCGGCAAAACGGAAGTCTATATGGAGATGATCGATCATGTGCTTGCCCGGGGCAGGCAGGTGATTGTCCTGATTCCGGAGATTGCCCTTACATACCAGACGGTTCTCCGCTTCTACCGGCGGTTTGGAGAAATGGTGTCGGTGGTCAATTCCAGGCTGTCGGCAGGGGAACGGTACGACCAGTTTGAGCGGGCCAGAAACGGACAGGTCCGGGTAATGATCGGCCCCCGGTCGGCTCTGTTTACGCCGTTTTCCGATCTGGGTCTGATCATCATTGATGAGGAGCATGAAAGCGCCTACAAAAGCGAACTGTCTCCCAGGTATCACGCCAGAGAAACGGCGTGGGAGAGGGCACGGTTAAGCGGCGCTTCCCTGGTGCTGGGATCGGCGACGCCGTCCCTGGAGGCGTATTCCAGGGCTCTGGCTGGTGTCTACCGGCTTTACCGCCTGCGGGAGCGGGCCAGCGCCCACAGCCGCATGGCGGAGGTGAGCGTGGTTGATCTGCGCCAGGAACTTAAAGACGGCAACAAGTCGATTTTCAGCCGCCGTCTCCAGGAGGCCATAGAGAGGGAACTGGGAAGGAAACATCAGATCATGCTGTTTCTGAACCGGCGTGGGTATTCCAATTTTATGTCCTGCCGTTCCTGCGGACAAGCGGTGAAATGCCCTCACTGTGACGTGACCCTGACCCTTCACCGGAACGGAAGGCTGAAATGCCATTACTGCGGATATGAGACGGCCGCTCCCGCCAAATGTCCTGCATGCGGTTCGCCCTATATCGCCGGTTTCGGGACGGGCACCCAGAAGATCGAGGCGGCAGTCCGGCAGATGTTTCCTCAGGCAGGGGTTCTGCGCATGGATCTGGACACGACCTCAAAGAAAGGCGGACACGAAGAGATCCTGTCGGCTTTCGCAGACGGCCGGGCCGATATCCTGGTGGGGACCCAGATGATCGTCAAAGGCCATGATTTTCCCAATGTGACGCTGGTGGGGATTCTGGCGGCGGATCTGTCTCTGTATTCTTCGGATTTCCGGTGCGGAGAGCGGACCTTTCAGCTGCTTACCCAGGCGGCGGGCCGGGCGGGCCGCAGGGAACAGGCCGGACAGGTCATTATCCAGACCTACAGTCCGGACCATTACGCCATCACCGCGGCGGCCAGACAGGATTATGACGAATTTTTTGAGAAAGAGATGGCCTACCGCCGGGTTCTTCACTATCCTCCGGAGTATCAGCTTTTGTCGGTGACGGCTTCCTGCGGGGATGAGCGGCTTCTGAACAGAGCCGTGGAGGAACTGTACCGGCAGGCGGAAGCAGCCGCGGCGGACTGCCGCATTCTCGTGGAACAGAGGAGTACAGCAGGCGGAAATATTTCCGCGAAACAGAAAGGTGCAGCAGGCGGAAATATTTCCGCGGAACAGAGGAGCGCAGAGAGCGGAAACATTTCTGCGGCATCCGAAATTCAGCTTATCGGGCCTGCGGAGGCGCCGGTTTACAAAGTTAATGATATTTACAGAAAAATTTTATATTTGAAACATGAAAACTATGATATACTAATAAGAATTAAGGACAGGCTGGAGCAGTGCGGCAGCCGGGCTTCCTGGTCCGGCCGCGTGGCTGTGCAGTATGATTTTGCATAAGGGTTTGTGATTCAGATGGGAGGACAAGATGGCAATTCGCAATATCAGAGTCATAGGAGACGAGATACTGACCAAGAAATGCAAGCCGGTGAAGGAGATGACGCCCCGGATCCGGCAGCTGATCGACGATATGTTTGATACCATGTATGAGCAGAACGGCGCGGGCCTTGCGGCTCCCCAGGTGGGAGTGCTGAAGCGGATCGTGGTCATGGATGTGGACGACGGCAATCAGTATCTCCTGATCAATCCGGAGATCATCGAGGAGGAGGGAAGCCAGACCGGTTCGGAAGGCTGTTTAAGCGTGCCAGGCAAACATGGCATCGTGACCCGGCCGGCTAAGGTGAAGGTAAAGGCCCTGGACCGGGATATGAAGGAATTCGTCCTGGAAGGGGAGGAACTTCTTGCCAGATGCATCTGCCATGAGGTGGCCCATCTTCAGGGTCAGCTGTATGTGGACCTGGTAGAGGGAGAACTGATGGACAATGACGAGGAAGAAGGAGAAGAGGAGCAGGCATGAGAATCGTATTTATGGGAACCCCGGATTTTTCCGTGCCGATCCTGGAAGCCCTGGTGTCGGCAGGACATCAGGTGGCGGGAGTGATCACCCAGCCGGATAAGCCGAAGGGCCGCGGGAAGGCGGTATTGATGACGCCGGTGAAGGAGAAGGCTCTGGAACTGGGACTTTCCGTATATCAGCCGGCCAGGGTGCGCGAGCCGGAATCAGTGGAACTTCTGCGCGGCCTGAAACCGGATGTGATGGTGGTAGCTGCTTTCGGCCAGATCCTGCCGAAGTCGGTGCTTGAGATTCCGCCCCTGGGCTGTGTCAATGTCCATTCCTCGCTGCTTCCCAGATACCGCGGAGCGGCGCCTATCCAGTGGGTCATCATCGACGGGGAGAAGGAGACGGGCGTTACCACCATGATGATGGACGAGGGTCTGGATACCGGCGATATCCTGGAACAGACCGTGGTGCCCATTGAGCCGGATGAGACCGGCGGAAGCCTTCACGACAAGCTGAGCCTGGCAGGATCGAAGCTGATCCTCTCTACCCTTGAGAAGATTGAGAAGGGCACGGCGGTGCGCACGCCCCAGACCGATGAGAATACCTGTTACGCAAAAATGCTGAATAAATCCATGGGCGATATTGACTGGTCCATGAGTGCCGCCGCCATTGAGCGTCTGGTGCGTGGATTAAGTCCCTGGCCGGGAACCTACACCCACTGGAACGGAAAGACCTTAAAGATCTGGAAGGTTCGGGCAGCCGGCGGCGATGAGTCCGGAGACAATGGGAGGAATCCGGCACCTGCGGGAAGCGATGACGGTACTGCTTCCGGAGACATTTCTGTTCTGTGCGGCCAGGTCGTTCATGTGGATAAGAAATCCCTGATGGTGAAGACGGGAGACGGCCTTCTGGAACTTCTGGAGCTGCAGCCGGAGGGGAAAAAGCGGATGGAGGCGGATGCCTTTCTCCGGGGATATCCGGTGGCAGAGGGGACCGTATTTGCCAGGGCGGAATAGGGCAGTCAGAGATGCGGTGTGAGACCGCATGATTTATAAAAAGGATGAAACTCAGAAAGGAGCTGATATAGTTATGTATGGTTACTACGGTATGGGCTATGGTTATGGACTGGATCCGACGATTTTTCTGGTTCTGATCGGCGCGGCGCTGTCTATGTGGGCTTCTGCCCGGGTGCAGAGTACGTTCCAGAAATATTCCAGGGTCCGCAGTATGACCGGTATGACCGGGGCGGAGGCGGCAAGGAGGCTTCTCAATTCCCAGGGGATTTTTGATGTGACGATACAGCCGGTAAAGGGTCAGCTGACGGATCACTATGATCCCCGGACTAAGACAGTGAACCTGTCGGAGGCGGTCTACGGCTCCGCATCTGTGGCGGCTGTGGGTGTGGCTGCCCACGAGTGCGGACATGCCATGCAGGACAATCAAGGCTATGTGCCCCTGCGGATGCGGGCGGCTTTTGTGCCTGTGGTCAATTTCGGAAGCACTCTGTCCTGGCCGCTGATCATCATCGGACTGCTGGTCGGCGGAGCGGGAAGCACCATTGTCAACATTGGAATCTGGATGTTCGTTCTGGTAGTTCTGTTCCAGCTGATTACGCTTCCCGTAGAATTCAACGCCTCGGCCAGGGCTGTGCGCCTTCTGGATCAGGTGGGCATTCTTCGCGGAGACGAGGTGGGACAGACCAGAAAGGTTCTTGGAGCGGCGGCACTGACCTATGTGGCGGCGGCAGCCACATCCATTCTGCAGCTTCTCAGGCTGGTGATTCTGTTCGGAGGAAGACGGCGTGACTAAAGCGTTGGACTCCAGGGAACTGGCCCTGGATATCCTTATTGAGATTCTGGAAAAAGGTTCCTTCAGCCATGTGGTGCTGAACCAGGCTCTGGGCAAGTACCAGTATCTGGATAAGCAGGACCGGGCGTTTATCACCAGGCTGGTGGAAGGAACGTTGGAATATCAGATTCAGATCGATTACGTGCTGGAACAGTTTTCCAGCACGAAACTTTCCAGGATGAAGCCTTTGATCCGCACCCTTCTCCGGATGTCGGTCTATCAGATCCTTCATATGGACCGGATACCGGACTCCGCTGTGTGCAACGAGGCGGTGAAGCTGTCTGAAAAACGCAGGTTCGCCGGACTGAAGGGTTTCGTCAACGGAGTATTGAGAAATATTTCCCGGCAGAAGGAGCAGATCCGCTTTCCAGACGACAGTATACGGTATTCTATGCCCCGCTGGATAGTGGAACTGTGGCTGGAGCGCTATGACGAAAATACGGTGGAAGCAATTCTGAAGGCGTTTCTTGAGGAGCGTCCTCTGACCGTCCGCTGCAGCTGTGACAGGCAGATGGTGATGGACAGCCTTGAGAGACAGGGCGTGTCGGCGAAGGCTGTTGATTATTTCGGAGAAAGCATGAATATGCTTTCTCTGGAAGGCATCGACTATCTGGAGAAGCTGGAGGCGTTTCAGAAGGGGTGGATCATAGTCCAGGATGTCAGTTCCGCCCTGGCGGCGCAGGCTGCCGGAATAAAAGCGGGGGACCGGATTCTGGATGTGTGCGGGGCGCCCGGAGGGAAAGCCCTTCACGCGGCTCAGCTTCTTAAGGAGGCGGAGCGAACAGCGAGAGGGCCGGCACCGGAGCACGAACCAGCTGCGAAAGCGGCGGGATGGCAGAATGCGGAAGATAAAGAATCCTCTGGCTCCGGCCATGTTCTGGTACGGGATATCAGCGAGCGGAAGGTCAGCCTGATTCAGGACAATATCGCCCGCTCCGGCTGTACCAATATTACCGCACAGGTGTGGGATGCTGAGATTCTGGATGAATCCATGGTGGAGCAGGCTGACGTGGTGCTGTCGGATCTTCCCTGCTCCGGTCTGGGAGTCATAGGCAGGAAACCGGACATTAAGTACAGGATTCATCCGGAGGATCTGAAAACTCTGGCAGAGCTTCAGCGGCGGATTCTGTCAGTAGTATGCCGGTATGTCAAGCCAGGAGGGACGCTGGTTTACAGCACCTGTACCATCGACGCGGCGGAAAATGAAGAAAATTTGCGGTGGTTTCTCGCAAACCACCCATTTGAACCGGTAAATCTGAAGGGAAGACTGGGAGGACATCTGGACTGCCAGTCCCTGGAACAGGGATATGTTCAGCTTCTTCCGGGAATTCATCCCTGCGACGGATTTTTCCTGTCAGTGATGCGCCGGAAGTGATAGCAGCGGCAAGAGTACTGCCGCGGAAGTGATAGCGGCGGCAAGAGTACTGCCGCGGAAGTGATAGCGGCGGAAAGAGCACTGCCGCAGAAGCGATGTGGCGGAGAGGCAGGAGCGGGAACGATGAATGCAGCGATACCGGAAAATGTGCATAAGGATGAGACAGGGTTTCAGGAGAAGCCGGATATCAAGTCTCTGACCTGTGAGGAGCTGACGGAGCAGATCAGGGATATGGGATTTCCGGCATATCGGGGTAACCAGATATTTCAGTGGCTTCATGAGAAACATGCGGTCTCTTTTTCCGAGATGACCAACCTGCCGGCCGACATGCGCAGGCAGCTGGAAGAAAACTGCGACTTACGGTGCTGAAGCAGGCGGATGTGAAAGTATCTGCCATAGACGGCACCAGAAAATACCTGTTTGCCCTGGAGGACGGCAATATTATCGAGAGCGTTCTCATGAAGTACAGGCATGGCAATTCCGTGTGCATTTCCTCCCAGGCAGGCTGCCGCATGGGCTGCCGGTTCTGCGCATCCACCATCGATGGCCTGGCGAGGAATCTTCGGGCATCCGAGATGCTGGACCAGGTATACCGGATTCAGCAGGACATCGGTGAGAGAGTGTCCAATGTGGTGATCATGGGTTCCGGCGAGCCTTTGGATAACTATGACAATACCCTGAGGTTTATCCGGCTGATCACAGATGAGAGAGGGCTGCATATCAGTCAGAGAAATATTACCGTATCTACCTGCGGGCTGGTTCCCCAGATGCTGAAGCTGGCGGAGGAGAAACTTCAGATTACCCTGGCCCTGTCCCTTCACGCGCCGGATGATGAGACCAGAAAAGAACTTATGCCCATTGCGAGGAAATATCCTCTGAAGGAAGTTATGGATGCATGCCATACATATTATGAGAAGACCGGGCGCAGAATGACCTTTGAGTACAGTCTGGTCCGGGGCGTCAACGACAGTCCGGAGGAAGCCAGGGCGCTGGTCCGGCTGGTGAAGGGCCGCTGCGGCCATGTGAATCTGATCCCGGTAAATCCCATTAAAGAGCGTGATTTTGTCCAGACGGCCCCGAAAGAGGTGCTGGCTTTCAAAAATTATCTTGAAAAAAATGGAATTAATGTTACTATAAGAAGAGAGATGGGGCGGGACATTCATGGAGCCTGCGGCCAGCTGAGAAGAAGTTATCTGGAAGAAAAGGAGTGATAGGATGCAGGATTATGCACTTACGGATGTAGGCAGAATCAGAACCCGCAATCAGGATTACCTTTATTCTTCGTCAGCTCCGATTGGAAATCTGGAAAATCTGTATATGGTAGCCGATGGTATGGGCGGTCACAGGGCGGGCGATTATGCTTCCCGCTTTCTTGTGGAGCGCCTGATTTTGTTTGTGGAGAAGAACCGGGAGAAGGATCCCGTGCATATTCTGAGGGAAGGCATCCGTCAGGCTAACAGGGAACTTCTGGAGAAATCTCTTGCTAATAAGGAACTGTCCGGCATGGGGACCACACTTGTGGCGGCGACAGTTAAAAATAACGAATTAATTGCCGCCAATGTGGGAGACAGCCGATTATATTTATACCGAAGTGGGGAACTGTCCCAGATTACCAGGGACCACTCCTATGTGGAGGAGATGGTCGCCCTGGGACGCATGACGCGCGGCAGCAGGGACTATCAGGAGAAGAAAAACATCATCACCAGGGCTGTTGGCACGGACCGGACGGTGCAGGTGGATTTCTTCAGGAGAGAGCTGAAGCCTGGGGATCTGTTTCTTCTGTGTTCCGACGGTCTGACCAACATGATAGGCGATGAAGAGATAGGGGGAATTCTTGGCGGAGATCACTCCCTTAAGAGTAAAGTGGAACAACTGGTGGCAGCCGCCAACGCTAACGGCGGAAAGGACAACATTGCCGCGGTCCTGGTAGACCCGCAGATAAGTGAGGTGGGCGTATGCTGAGATCGGGAATGTTTTTGCAGAACCGCTATGAGATACTGGAACTGATCGGTTCCGGCGGCATGTCTGACGTATACAAGGCAAAATGCCATAAGCTGGACCGCCTGGTGGCGATCAAGGTCCTGAAGGAAGATCTGAGCAATGATGAGAGCTTTGTCGCCAAGTTCAAGATGGAGGCACAGTCAGCGGCCGGGCTGTCCCATCCCAATATTGTCAATGTCTATGACGTTGTGGACGAGGGAAAGCTTCACTACATCGTCATGGAACTGGTAGAAGGGATTACTCTGAAAAGCTATATCGCCAAGAAGGGCAGGCTTGAGATCAAGGAGGCGGTGGGAATTGCCATTCAGGTCGCCCAGGGAATCGCGGCAGCCCATGAGCAGAATATCGTTCACAGGGACATCAAGCCTCAGAATATGCTGATCTCCAAGGACGGCAAGGTGAAGGTGGCGGATTTCGGCACCGCCCGAGTGGTGACGGCCCAGACCCAGGGGTCGGTTGCGGTGGGTTCGGTCCATTATATTTCGCCGGAACAGGCCAGAGGCGGGTACAGCGATGCGAGAAGCGATATCTATTCCCTCGGCATCACCATGTACGAGATGGTGACCGGCCATCTGCCGTTTGAGGGAGAGAACGCGGTGTCTGTGGCCCTGGCCCATGTGGAGGAGCCGATTACCAGGCCCAGCCATTACAATCCGGATATTCCGGTGAGCCTGGAAAATATTATCCTGAAATGTACGGAAAAACGGCCGGAGCGGCGCTACGCCGCCGTGACGGATGTGATCACCGATCTGAGAAGAGTCCTGATTCATCCGGACGAGAATTTTGTTACCATGGAACCGGATGACGATATGATTTCCAGCACCAGGCCGATCAGCCAGGAGGAGCTGAAGATCATTAATTCGGGGCAGAAGAGCTATCATCCCGGCCAGGATATGATTGCGCGGCGGGAGCCGGAGAAGGAATACCAGTACAGTTCCAGCTTTGACGGAGTGCGGCGCGGTATTGAGCGCCTTATGACGGGGGCGGGATTGTTTGTGGCGGTTGTGATCGTGGCGGTGCTTCTGGTGCTGTTCACCCGGCTGGGCGGATTGTTCCGGTCAGGTTCCGGGGAGACGCCGGATGCTTCCGGAATCCAGATGGAGACCGTGGGGAGCCAGCCCGGGGAGTCCTTAGGGGATACGGAAGTGCACGCTCCGGGGGCCATCAACCTTCCGGTGGATATGGCGGAAGCGAAGCTGAAGGAATCCACCCTTGTCATGAAAGTGACGGAATATGTGGAATCCGATACGGTGGAATCCGGATATGTGATCTCGCAGGATCCGGCAGAGGGTACGGTAGTGCCCAAGTATTCGACGGTGAATGTAGTGGTCAGCAGCGGCAACGGCCGGATCGATCTGTCTGCCATGGCTCTGAACGGCATGGAGCGGATCGCGGCGGCCTCTGTCCTGGAACAGAACGGCCTGAAAGTCAATTTTGAGGAAGAATACAATGATACGATCGCGGAGGAGATGGTGATCCGTTATGAGCCTGCGGAGGTGAAGGCAGGCGATACGGTGACGCTGTATATCAGCCTGGGGACAGCTCCCGTGATGCGCACGGTTCCGGATCTTTACAATATTTCGGAGGAAGAGGCCAGGCAGCGGCTCATGGATGCCAATCTGAATCCCGGGGACATTACCACCGGATTCAGCGACACCATTCCGGAGGGCTTTGTCATCAGTCAGAGCGTTCCGGCTAATTCCACCTTGGAAGAGGGGGGAAGAGTGTCCTTTGTGGTCAGTGCGGGGACGGAAGAATCCTCTGCCAGATCCATTGCCGCTATCAGCGAAACCTATAATATGAAGGGCCTGATCGGTCCGGGACAGATGAATGCTGTATTCAGAGTGGAAGTCCGCCTGCGTCAGGACTCCGCGGAAGGCCCGGTGTACAAGACGCTGATGGAACCCAGAGAGATTAACGGCAACGACCTTCTCCCCATTGAATATTCCAGGATCGAGGCGATCGTTCCGGGAGCGGAGTACGGAGAGGTGGAAGTGGTGAATGCCGACAGCGGGGAAGTCCTGACCAGTTATCCGGTAAAATTTTTCGCGACAGAGTAGAGTTTATGACAGGAAAGATTGTAAAGGGAATTGCAGGCTTTTATTATGTCTGCGGCGAGGATGGGATAATCTACGAATGTAAGGCCAGGGGAATCTTCCGCAATCGGAAGATCAAGCCTCTTGCCGGGGATAACGTGGAGATTTCCGTTCTCAGCACAGAGCCGCCGGAGGGCAATATTGAACGGATCCTGGAGCGGAAGAACGCGCTGATCCGTCCGGCAGTGGTCAATATTGACCAGGCCCTGGTGGTATTTGCCGCCAGAGACCCGGAGCCGAACCTGAATCTTCTGGACCGGTTTCTGGTCATGCTGTACCGGGCGGAGATACCGGTTACCATTGCGTTTAACAAGGCGGATCTGGTGGACGGGGAATACATCGGCCGTTACCGGAAAATCTATGAGCCTGCCGGCTACCGGGTGATGTCCGTAAGCACCTATGAGGAGCAGGGGATTGATGAGATCCGCCTTCTTATGAGAGGAAAGACCACGGCCCTGGCCGGTCCGTCCGGCGTGGGCAAATCTTCTCTGACCAATCTTCTTATGCCGGAGGCCAATATGGAGACAGGCGGCATCAGTGAGAAGATAAGGAGAGGAAAGCATACGACCCGCCATTCGGAGCTGTTCTGCATTGACAGAGACACCTACATGCTGGACACTCCCGGATTCAGTTCCATGTATGTGGATGGAATGGAACTGAATGAACTGAAAGACTGTTTTCCTGAGTTTGGACCTTTCGAGGAAGAATGCAGATTCCCCGGCTGCGTCCATATCGGTGAGAAAGTCTGCGGCGTGAAGCGGGCGGTATCCGAGGGAAAGATCAGCAGGAGCCGCTATGACAATTACCGTCTGTTCTATGAGGAACAGAAAGATAAAAGGAGATACTGATTTTATGACAATTTTGGCGCCCTCGATACTGGCAGCAGACTTTAAGAAACTTGAGCAGCAGATACGCGACGTGGATCAGGCAGGGGCTCAGTATATCCATATTGATGTGATGGACGGGTATTTTGTGCCCTGCATTTCCTTCGGGATGCCATTGATTTCCTCTGTCCGCAGCTGTACGGACAAGGTATTTGACGTACACATGATGGTGACGGAGCCGGAACGCTATGTGGATGAGATGAGAGCGTGCGGGGCGGATATCATCACGGTTCACGCCGAGGCCTGCCGTCATCTGGATCACACCCTTCGGAAGATCCGCTCCTGCGGGGCGAAGGTGGGAATCGCACTGAGTCCGGCTACTTCTGTCCGGACCCTGGAGCATGTCCTGAAACTGGCGGATATGATCCTTGTCATGACGGTGAATCCGGGATTCGGAGGTCAGGAGATGATCCCCTATACCCTGGATAAGGTGAGAGCCATCCGCAGAATGTGTGACGACAGGGGGATTCCCATGGATATTCAGGTGGACGGCGGCGTGGATCTGGACAATATTCATCGGTTCCTGGAAGCGGGAGCCAATGTGATCGTGACCGGAACCGCCGTATTCCGCGGGGATGCGGCAGCCAATACCAGAGCATTTCTGAAAAAGTTTGAGGAGTTTGCAAAGAGATGAAAACAGGACTTATCATTACCGGCGGACGCATCGATCTGGCTTTCGCCGGTAATTTTTTGAAAAATACTCCGGCAGCCGATGAGGTGATCTCTGTGGACGCCGGTCTGGCGGTGACGGAGAAGCTGGGGCTTGCGCCTACGGCCGTCGTAGGCGATTTCGACACGGTGGATTCGGCGGTTCTTGGCCGTTATCGGGAGACGCCGGGAATCCTGTGGGACGTCCATAAGCCGGAGAAGGATGAGACGGATACGGAACTGGCTATCAATACGGCCCTGAAGTTGGGCTGTCAGCGGATTTATATTCTGGGGGCCACGGGAGGCCGCCTGGATCACGAACTGTCCAACATCCATCTTCTGAAGCTGTGTCTGGACCATGGCGTGGAGGCTTATATCTGCGATGCCAACAACCGGGTCTGTCTTCTTGCCGAAGGGAAAACCTTCGACAGGGAAAAGGTTTACGGAAAGTATGTGTCTTTCCTGCCGTTCAGCCAGAAGGTGCGGGGGATTACCCTGACCGGGTTTAAATATCCGCTTCATGAGAAGGATATTGAGATCGGCGTGGAGGCAGGACTCTGCGTCAGCAATGAGATCGCGGAGGCGGAGGCGCGGATTGACTTCAGAGACGGGATCCTGATCTGCGTTGAGTCCCGGGACTGAGCAATCTGGTATGACCTAAAATATTAAAACTGGATATAATTATCATTCCAAATCTATGTTAGACTGAAGCATACTTCAAAATGCCAGACGGAGGAGGAAGAAACAATATGAAGGACAAACGGATTTTGACGATTCAGGATATCTCCTGTGTGGGACAGTGTTCCCTGACTGTGGCGCTGCCTATTATCTCTGCCTGCGGAATCGAGGCGGGGATCCTGCCGTCGGCAGTGCTTTCCACCCACACCGGCGGTTTCAAGGGATATACCTTTCGTGATCTGAGCGGAGATATGCTGGATATCAGCAATCACTGGAAAAGCGAGGGGATTCAGTTCGACGCGGTCTACACCGGATATCTGGGAAGCATGGACCAGATTACGTATGTGCAGAAGATCATGGACGACACCCTGGCGCCAGGCGGTCTGCGGATCGTGGATCCGGCTATGGCGGATCATGGCCGGCTGTATTATGGATTTACAGAGGAGTTTGCCCGCAGGATGGGAGATTTGTGCGGAATTGCCGATATAACGCTGCCGAATATTACGGAGGCCTGTTTTATGACCGGAACTCCCTACGAGGAAGAACCGAAAGATGAGGCCTATGTTGAGAAGCTTCTCGATAAAGTATCCGCTCTTGGGGCGAAATGTGTGGTCATGAAGGGAATCAGCTATGAGCCGGACAAGCTCGGAGTGGCCATTCGTCAGAACGGAAAGACAAGTTATTATTTTCACGAAAAACTGCCCAAAAACTTTCACGGGACAGGAGACTGCTATGCCTCCGCGTTCGTGGGAGCGCTGATGCAGGGCCGGTCCGTTTTTGACGCGGCTGGCATCGCGGCGGATTTCACTGTGGACTGTATCCGAAAGACCATGGATGATGACAGCCACTGGTACGGCGTAAAATTTGAGAAGGCGCTGCCGGAGCTGGTGAGGAGAGTGAACCGCGGATAAGGCGAGTGTCATTGCGCTGCGGATCGATACCACAATTTTTTACTGTAATATTCTGAGAAAAAGGGGGTTTTCATTCTTGACTTTTTGGTGTATACTGTTGACAAAATTTCAAGAATCATGTATTTCAGGAGGAAATTATGCTGGATCTTAGGTTTGTCAGGGAGAACCCTGAGATTGTAAAACAGAATATTCGCAATAAATTTCAGGACGCCAAGCTTCCGCTGGTGGATGAGGTGATTGAGCTGGACGCCAGGAACCGGGCGGCCAAGAGCGAGGGAGATAATCTGCGGGCTTCCCGCAATAAGCTGTCCAAGCAGATCGGCCAGCTGATGGCCCAGGGCAAAAAGGAAGAGGCTGAGTCTGTGAAGACTCAGGTGACGGCCAATGCGGCACGTCTGGCCGAGCTTGAGAAGGAAGAGGCGGAGCTGGAGGAGCGGATCCTGAAGATCATGATGACCATTCCCAACATCATTGATCCCAGCGTCCCCATCGGAAAGGACGACAGCGAGAATGTGGAGCTGCAGCGCTTCGGCGAGCCGGTGGTTCCTGATTTTGAGATTCCTTATCATACAGATATTATGAAGACCTTCGACGGCATCGATCTGGACGCTGCGGGCCGCGTGGCAGGCAACGGCTTCTATTACCTGATGGGAGACATTGCCAGACTTCACTCGGCGGTGATCGCCTATGCCCGCGATTTTATGATCGACCGGGGCTTTACCTACTGTGTGCCGCCTTTCATGATTCGCAGCAACGTGGTCACCGGCGTCATGTCCTTCGCGGAGATGGACGCTATGATGTATAAGATCGAGGGAGAGGATCTGTACCTGATCGGTACCAGCGAACACTCCATGATCGGCAAATTCATTGACACCATCACTCCGGAGAGCCAGCTGCCCAAGACACTGACCAGCTATTCCCCCTGTTTCCGCAAGGAGAAGGGCGCACACGGCATTGAGGAGAGGGGTGTGTACCGGATCCATCAGTTTGAGAAGCAGGAGATGATCGTGGTCTGCAAACCGGAGGAATCTCCCATGTGGTATGACAAGCTGTGGCAGAATACGGTGGATCTGTTCCGTTCCATGGATATTCCGGTCCGGACCCTGGAATGCTGCTCCGGTGATCTGGCGGATCTGAAAGTGAAATCCTGCGACGTGGAGGCATGGTCTCCCCGCCAGAAGAAGTATTTCGAAGTAGGTTCCTGCTCCAATCTGGGTGACGCCCAGGCACGCCGCCTGAGGATCCGTGTGGAAGGAGAGAAGGGCAAATATTTCGCCCACACTCTGAACAATACGGTAGTGGCTCCGCCCCGTATGCTCATTGCGTTTCTGGAGAACAATCTGCAGGCGGACGGAACGGTCCGGATTCCCAAGGTGCTTCAGCCGTATATGGGCGGCATGACCTTGCTGGTGCCCAAGACGGCGCAGAAATAGAGACCGGCGCTTTTAATTAGGAAAGATTGGGAGGATTTTATATGAATGTCGTATGTCTTGATATGGAAGGCGTTCTGGTGCCGGAAATCTGGATCGCTTTTTCCAAGGCCAGCGGGATCCCGGAGCTGAAGAGGACGACCCGGGACGAGCCGGATTACAATAAACTGATGAAGTGGCGGCTTGGGATTCTGAAGGAACACGGTCTGGGACTTAAGGAGATTCAGGACGTGATCGCCACCATCGATCCCATGCCGGGAGCCAAAGAGTTCCTGGACGAGCTTCGCAGCGTAACGCAGGTGATCATCTTAAGCGACACCTTTACCCAGTTTGCTAAGCCCCTTATGAAGAAGCTGGGCTGGCCTACCATTTTCTGCAACACTCTGGAGGTGGCGGAAAACGGGGAAGTGACCGGGTTTAAGATGCGAGTGGAGCAGTCCAAGCTGAGTACCGTCAAGGCCCTTCAGTCCATCGGCTATGAGACCATTGCCGCCGGCGACAGCTACAACGATCTGGGCATGATCCGGGCCAGCAAGGCAGGGTTTTTGTTTAAGAGCACGGAGAAGATCATCGCCGACAATCCGGATCTGCAGGCATTTGAGGAGTTTGACGATCTGCTGGCTGCCATAAAGGAAGCCCTGGATCCGTTTAACTAGAAAGCCGGAATTCATGATATGTGTCCGGCGGACTGTCTTCCCGGGCGTAGGATTGTGGGAGCGCAAAGCGCGGAACAATCCCTGCATCATAGGGGGTCAAAACACCTTTTGACCCCAACATTATAATTAAAGTTTAGGAAATGATAGATTTATGCAGCTTACACCAGTTATGTTTATAATTGTCTGCCCCCTGGTCTTTCTGGCCGGGCTGGTAGACGCCATCGGCGGCGGGGGAGGACTGATTTCCCTGCCCGCCTACATGATTGCCGGGATACCGGTACATATGGCGATTGCCACAAACAAGCTGTCCTCCGCCTGCGGGACGACTCTGGCGACGGCAAAGTTTATCAAAGCGAAAATGGTCAGCCTCCGGCTGGCCATTCCTACGGTTATCGCCGCCATGATCGGCTCCTTTCTGGGAGCGCGGATTTCCCTGACGGTAGATGAGGCCGCTATGAAATACATCCTGTTCGTGGTTCTTCCGGTGACGGCGTTTATCGTTCTCAACAAGAAACTGTTTCCGGCGGACGAGGACAGCGACGAGCTGATCCTGAACCGGAGGGTTTATGTGATTTCCTTCCTGGCGGCGCTGATCATCGGTTTTTATGACGGGTTCTACGGCCCCGGAACGGGAACCTTCCTGATCATTGCCCTGACGGTATTTGCCAAACTGCCTATGAAGCGGGCCAACGGCCAGTCCAAGGTCATCAACTGGACCACCAATGTGACCTCCTTTGCCGTCTATTTCCTCAGCGGACAGGTGATCTTTTCCCTGGGTCTGGCGGCGGCCGCCTGCAACATGGCCGGGGCCTGGATTGGCTCCTCCCTGGTGATGACCAAGGGCTCAAAGATCGTGCGGCCCAGCATTCTGCTGGTGCTGTTTCTGTTGTTTTTAAAGATTCTGGGCGTGTATTAGATGGAAGAAGGCTGTATTCACAAAAGTCCTATGAAAAACGCAAGATAACTTGCGAAAGTCATAGGACTTTTGCAAGTTTTACTTGTAATGAGAGAACGCGCATGATAAAATGATGATAACGGAATGAAATGGTTGTGAGTTTAATGGGCTTGAGGACAGAGCGGAGGCGTGTATGGAACGTGATATCATGAAGAGGCTGGCTGCATGGAAGGATTCGGAGGACCGGAAACCGCTTCTTCTGACAGGCGTCAGACAGTGCGGGAAGACCTATATCTGTAAAAAGTTCGGAGAGGATTATTTTGAGGACGTGGCCTATTTCTATTTTGAGGGGAATCGCCGGCTGGCCTCTGTATTTCGGTATGATTTTGACGTGAACCGAATTCTGGACGAGTTGGGCAATACAATTCGGGGAAGGCAGATCGTTCCGGGAAAAACCCTGGTTATATTCGATGAGGTGCAGGCGTGTCCGGAGGCGATCACATCCCTGAAATATTTCTGTGAAAATCTGCGGCAGCTGCATATCATCTGCGCGGGTTCGCTGCTGGGGGTTTCGCTTAAACGGGACGCGATCTCATTTCCGGTGGGAAAGGTAGACCGCCTGCGGATGTACCCCATGACGTTTGCGGAGTTTGTGAGAGCCGATGGCGGAGCGGAGCTGCTGCGGGGACTTGAAAAATATGATATCCGGAGGGAACTGCCGGAGTTTTATACGGCGGCGCTGGAGAAGGAACTGCGGTATTATTACGTGGTAGGCGGAATGCCTGAAATCGTGGCCAAATGGGCGGAGACTCACAATTTTGAGCAGGTGGAGCGGCTGCAGGATCAGCTTCTTCTGGATTATGCCAGTGATTTCGCGAAATACGCTCCCAGGGGTGATGTTCCGAAGCTTGGCTGGATCTGGGATTCCATTCCGGTTCAGCTGGCGAAGGAGAACAATAAGTTTGTGTTCTCCCATGTGAAAGCCGGCAAGCGGTCGGCCGAGTTGGAGGACGCGCTGGAGTGGCTGGCGGACTCCGGGCTTGTCTACCGGCTGGAAATGGTCACCGCGCCGGAACTGCCGTTGTCTTACTGCGCGAACACGGCTTATTTTAAACTCTATATGGCTGATGTGGGGCTGCTGAGGCGAAAGTCCGGGGTCTCTTACCGGACGATTCTTGAGGATTCTGCTGATTATCGGAATGATAAGGGAGCGTTTACGGAAAATTTTGTGCTGACGGAGCTTACGGCTCTGGGGATCACCCCTTATTTCTGGCGGTCCGGGAACTTGGCGGAGGTGGATTTTCTGTTTGAATATGACGGTCAGATCATTCCCGCGGAGGCGAAGGCCGAGCTGCACACCCAGGCGAAAAGCTACCGGCAGTATTGTAAGAAATACAGTCCGAACATAGGATTCCGTTTTTCCATGAAAAACGCGGGGGAGAACCCGGTAGAAGAAACGCTGACGTACAGCGTGCCTCTGTATCTTGTGTGGAAGGTGAAGGAGTATCTGAAAAAAGCCGGAGAAGCAGGATAATATGCAGGTATAATAAGAGTATACAGGTGCAGTATCTTTCCGGCCGGAGACCAGGAAACGATTCGGGCAGGATCGCGCTGCGGCGGGGCTGAAGATGCCGTTGGGCTGAAGATGCCGTTGACGCGGCCCGCCGCAGGCGGTGAATCCTGCAGGCAAAATCCTATTTTACGGAATCTCCTTCAGGTCCGCCCTGGGCTCCGCCATGAGAGAGTAGTTGGTGTGGTAGATGACGAATCCGGGGGCGGCTCCGGCTACCTTGCGGATATGCTTTTTCTGGATATAGTCGATTTCTACCTTATCATTGTTCCGGCCTTTGGAGTAGTAGGCGGCCAGTGCGCCTGCCTCCTCGAAGACACGGTCGGGGAGCTCTTTGCCCTCGGATTTCACAATGACGTGGGAGCCGGGGATTCCCTTGGCGTGGAACCACCAGTCGCCTCCGGAGGCGAACTTGAAGGTCAGTTCTTCGTTCTGGTAATTGTTCTTGCCCACATAGATGTGGAAGCCGTCGGAGGAGAGGTAGTGGAAGGGTTTGCTGGTAATCTTCGGCTTTTTGCCGCCGGCATGGCGGCGCTTGATGTAGCCGTACTCCATCAGTTCTTCCTTGATCTGGACCAGGTCGTCTTCTTTTAGGGCAATCTCCAGAGAGGTAGCGATGGATTCCAGGTGGTCGATTTCTTTCTTTGTCTCTTCCGTCTGCTGCGTCATGGCTTCAAAGGTTCGTTTCAGTTTATTGTATTTGTCAAAAAATTTCTGAGAATTCTCGCGGGCGGTCAGCTGGGGGTCCAGAGGAATGCGGATTTCTTCGTTGGTGTAGTAATTGAGACAGCGAAGCTCCTTCTCGCCGCCGGTCAGTTCATAGCCGTAGGTGTTGAGAAGTTCTCCGTAAATCTTGTATTTATCCCGCTTTTCCGTGTCTTTCAGCTGTTTCAGCTGCAGATCATATTTCTTGTAATTCCGCTCCAGGGCCGTCTGGACAATCTTGCGCAAGTCAACGGATTTCTGGCGGATCCGGGTGACGGCATCCCGGGAAGCGTAGTAAGTCTCCAGAAGCCGGCTTACGGAATCGAAAACCTGGGCGTAGTATCCGTTTTCGCCGGAGTTGTCAGTATAGCCCAAATTGCCATCATCATACCTGTAGCCGTAGCACGTCAGCGGCACGGACGCGAATTCTACCGGTTCCCCGCCGCGATAGACGATATTGGAAGTGAAATGACCCTCCCTTACATCTTCCATGAGGAGGGCGAATGTGTGATACAGGTGGACCAGTTCTGTATCTGACAATTCATTGGCGGAACGGTCGCCGTCTGTGGAGGCCAGATGACAGAGCTCCGTGCCCACGATAGGGCTGATACCGGTGAAGTTCATATAAAGGGCCTTCTGAACAGGGGCAGGTGTCCGGCGCATCCGGTCGGCGAATTCAGCTTCCGATGCGGTAAGAGGATTCAGCTTTTCCACCGTTTGAGGGATAAAATATTCCCGGCCCGGCAATACTTCGCGGACAGAACTGATCTGGGCGGATACGTGTTTGATGCTGTCCAGGATGATTCCGTCGTCTCTGCAGAAGATGATATTGCTGTGCTTGCCCATAAGCTCCACGATCAGCTTTTTCCGGCATAGGTCCCCCATCTCGTCCAGATGCTCAATCTCAAACTCGACGATCCGTTCCAGGCCCGGCTGGGATACCTTTACGATGCGGCCGCTGCCGATATGCTTTCTCAGAAGCATGCAGAAATTGGGGGCGGTCAGGGGCCCCGGCTTGTTGGTTTCTGTAAAATAGAGCAGAGGCAGGCTTGCGCTGGCCGACATCAGAAGCCGGTAAGTCTCCCTGTAATTTTTGATGGTGAATAAAAGCTCGTCTTTCTCCGGCTGGGCAATTTTGGTAATCTTGGCCCCTTCCAGACGTTCTTTCATATCTTTCACTAAATTGGCGATCACGATTCCGTCAAATGCCATGGTATTTCCTCCGGATTTATTGTGCGGCGGCAGTCTGCCGCCAGTGACATTATAGCGCGGACGGTTCTTTCCGTCAATTTCAAAACTTTTTGCAAGGAGCGTTGACTTGTATTTCCGTTTGCTTTATAATGATATTTACTTATGACGAAAGAGAGGCCCGGCCCCTATGATCAAAAGCATGACAGGTTTCGGCAGATGCGAGAAGGTCACGGATCAGTATAAAATATCCGTGGAGATCAAGTCGGTCAACCACCGTTACCTTGATATGAACATCAAAATGCCTAAGAAATTCAACTATTTCGAGGCAGCTATCCGAAATCTTCTCAAGAACGATATTCAGCGCGGCAAGGTGGATGTATTTATCAATTACGAGGATTATACGGCCCAGACCCTGTCCCTGAAGTACAATCCCGTCCTGGCGGCGGAATATATGGGTTACTTTAAGAAGATGGAAGAGCAGTTCGGTCTGCAGAATGATGTTACCGTGTCCATGCTGGCACGGATGCCGGAGGTTCTGACCATGGAGGAGACCCCGGAGGATGAGGAATCCATGTGGAAGATCCTGTCGGAGGCCATTGAAGAGGCGGCAGGCCATTTCGTCGAGACCAGAATCCGGGAGGGAGAACATCTGAAGAAAGATCTGATCGGAAAGCTGGATGAGATGCTTCAGCTGGTGGACCAGATTGAGCAGCGTTCCCCCAGTATTGTGGAAGAATATCGGATGAAGCTGGAGGCCAAGGTCCGGGATATGCTGGAAGGCGCCGCCGTGGAGGAATCCAGGATTGTGACGGAGACCACCATTTTTGCCGACAAGATCTGTGTGGATGAGGAGACGGTCCGGCTGAGGAGCCATTTCAAGACAGCCCGGAAGGAACTGGAAGCCGGCGGCAGTGTGGGCAGAAAGCTGGATTTCATCGCGCAGGAGATGAACCGGGAGGCCAACACCATTTTGTCCAAATCCAGTGATCTGGAGGTGTCTGACAAGGCCATCGCTCTCAAGACCGGGATCGAGAAGGTCAGGGAGCAGATTCAGAATATTGAATAGGAGCGGCATATATGAGCGATCACGGGATTCTGGCAGTGGTATCCGGTTTTTCCGGCGCCGGCAAGGGAACTCTTATGAGGGAGCTTCTGAGCAGATACGGTAATTATTCCCTGTCCATATCGGCTACGACCAGACAGCCCCGCGAGGGAGAGGTTCACGGCCGGGAGTACTTCTTTGTCACAGAAGAAGAATTTCTGGGAATGATCAATGAGAACAAGCTGATTGAACACACCAGATATGTCAATCATTATTATGGAACCCCGAGCGAGTACGTGTTCCGTCAGATGGAAGCAGGCCGGGACGTGATTCTGGAGATTGAGATCCAGGGAGCATTGAATATCCGTGAGAAATTCCCGGATGCGCTGCTGCTTTTTGTGGCTCCGCCCAGCATTGAGGAACTTCGCAGGCGGCTTACGGGCCGTGGGACGGAAGGGCCGGAGGTCATTGAGGCCAGGCTGAAACGGGCTGTGGAGGAAGCCGGAGGCATGGAACAATATGATTACCTGCTGATCAATGACGATCTGGACCGCTGTGTGGAGGAGATGCACCAGCTGATCCAGGCACAGCACAGAAGGGTCAGCAACAACAGAGCGTTCATTCGCCGTATTCAGGATGAACTGAACCGTATCTGAAAATATCGGCAGAGATCCGAAAAGATATAAGGAGTCCTGGGACGCAGGACAGGAAGACAGAAAGGAGCATTTTTATGTTACATCCATCTTATCACGATCTGATTCAGGTAGCCAACAGCGGTGTGGAGAAGGGCGAGGAGCCGGTGGTTCAGAGCCGTTATTCTATCGTGATTGCTACGGCTAAGAGGGCCCGCCAGATCATTGCCGGCGACCGGCCTCTGACGGCCAACGCAGGCAAGAAGCCGCTGTCCATCGCGGTTGACGAGCTGTATCAGCAGAAAGTGAAGATTGTAGGCGAAGATGATTCTGCGGATAGCGAGGAGTAGGATTCGGATGCCTGTGAGGAACCGTCTCGTGACTGCCGGGACGGTTTTATCATACGTCAGTATGCGGACAAGGCGCCAATGACGCGTTGCTTATATTGGAAACGGAGTTTGCATGAAGATACTTTGCATATCCCTGGGCTGCGACAAGAATCTGGTGGATTCGGAGAATATGCTGGGACTTCTTCGGAAGGACGGCTATGAATTCACGGATGACGAGGCCCAGGCGGATATTATACTGATCAATACCTGCTGTTTTATCGGCGACGCCAAGGAGGAGAGCGTCAATACCATCCTTGAGATGGCTCAGTGGAAGACAGAGGGCACCTGTAAGGCCCTGATCGTCACCGGCTGCCTGGCCCAGCGGTACCAGCAGGAGATTATCGATGAGATCCCGGAGGTGGATGCGGTTCTGGGTACCACTTCCTACACGGAAGTATCCCGGGTCCTGGCCAATGTCCTGAAGGGACAGAGGGAAAACGTCTTCCGAAGCATTGACGAGCTTCCGGAGAATGAGGCGGAGCGGATCGTCACCACCGGCGGATACTATAGTTTCCTGAAGATTGCGGAAGGCTGTGACAAGCGGTGTACCTACTGTATCATTCCCAGCCTAAGGGGCCGGTACCGAAGCGTTCCCATGGAGCGGCTTCTTGAGGAGGCCCGCCATCTTGCGGGGCAGGGTGTGAAGGAACTGATCCTGGTGGCCCAGGAGACCACCCTCTACGGCGTGGATCTGTATGGGGAGAAGGCGCTTCCCAGGCTGCTTCGGGAGCTTTGCGGGATTCCCGGCATCCAGTGGATCCGGATTCAGTACTGCTATCCGGAGGAGATTACGGAGGAACTGATCGACGTTATTAAGGAGGAGGAGAAGATCTGTCACTATCTGGATATCCCTATCCAGCACGCCAGTGACCGGATTCTGAAGCGCATGGGCCGGAAGGCCACGCAGGAAGGGCTGAGGAAGATCATCGGCCGGCTGCGGGAGCGGATTCCGGATATTGCGCTGCGGACGACCCTGATTTCCGGCTTCCCCGGGGAGACGGATGAAGATCACCAGATCCTCATGGAATTTGTGGACGATATGGAATTCGAGCGGCTGGGAGTCTTCGCCTACTCCCAGGAGGAGGACACGCCTGCGGCATCCTTCCCGGATCAGATCCCTCAGGAGCTGAAGGAGGAGCGCCGGGACGAGGTGATGGAGCTTCAGCAGGAGATTGCCTTTGAGAAATCGGAAGCCATGGTGGGAAGAGTGCTGGAAGTGATGATCGAGGGAAAGGTGGCCGATGAGAACGCCTATGTGGGACGGACCTATATGGACTCCCCCGGCGTGGATGGGCTTTTGTTTGTAAATACGGATCTGGATCTGATGAGCGGAGATTTTGTCCGGGTGAAGGTGACCGGGGCCGCGGAGTACGATCTGATCGGCGAGATTTATGAGGGAAATGAATAGACGGGTCGAGTGAAACGGCAAGGCGGATACGAATAAATTCTGCCGCATGAAACGGCAGGATGAAAAGAAATTATAGTCAGACCGCGCAAGGCGGCCGAAGGGAGGAGAATTATGAATCTGCCCAACAAACTGACGATTTTCCGGGTGGTACTGATCGTGCCTTTCGTGATCCTTCTGCTGGGGAGCAGCCAGCAGTGGGGCTGGTTTACCGCCCTTTTTGGGGGAATCATGGAGTATGTGGATTACATTGCGGTGGTGATCTTCATCGTGGCCAGCCTGACGGACCTTCTGGACGGCAAGATTGCCAGAAAGTACAATCTGGTGACCAATTTCGGCAAGTTCATGGACCCATTGGCAGACAAGCTTCTAGTCTGTTCGGCCCTCATCTGCCTGGTGGAGATGGGACGGCTTCCCGCCTGGATGGTGATCATCATCATCAGCCGTGAGTTTATTATCAGCGGCTTTCGCCTGGTGGCCTCCGACAACGGCGTAGTCATTGCCGCCAGTTACTGGGGGAAATTCAAAACTACCTTCCAGATGTTCGCGGTGATCCTTCTGATTGTGAACATTCCGGCGGCGCCGGTTCAGATTCTGACCACTCTCTGCGTCTGGATCGCTTTGATACTGACCATCATTTCGCTGGTGGATTATATTGCCAAGAACCATAAGGTTCTGACGGAAGGGAGTATGTGATGACCGCAGAACTGATTTCCGTGGGGACGGAGATCCTCATGGGAAATATCGTTAATACCAACGCCCAGTATCTGGCGCAGCAGTGCGCCATGCTGGGACTGTCCGTGTACCATCAGACGGTGGTGGGGGACAATGAAGAACGGCTGAGCGAGGCAGTGCGGACTGCCCTTGACCGGTCCGATATCGTGATCCTGTCGGGAGGCCTGGGGCCTACAGAGGACGATCTGACCAAGGAGGTCTGCGCCAAGGTAATGGATATGCCTTTGGAGGAGGATGCCCACAGCCGCCGGATGATCGAGGAATATTTCAAAAGCATAGGCACGAAGAAGGTCACGGACAACAACTGGAAGCAGGCCATGGTGCCCCATGGCGCCCTGGTTTTGGACAATCACAACGGAACGGCCCCCGGCCTGATCATGGAGAAGAACGGGAAAACGGCAGTTCTCCTGCCGGGACCTCCGGTGGAGCTGTATCCTATGTTTAAGGAGCAGGTATTTCCTTATCTGCAGAAGCTGCAGCCGGAGAAATTCGTCTCCCGCATGGTAAAGATCTGCGGCGTGGGAGAGAGCAAGGTGGAAAGCCAGCTTCTGGATCTGATCGACGCCCAGACCAATCCTACCATCGCTACCTATGCCAAGGTGGGAGAGGTTCATCTGCGGGTTACGGCCCGGGTGAAGAATGACGAGGAGGCGGCAGCCCTGATCAAGCCGGTGGTAAAGGAGATACGGAAGCGATTTGGCAATGCTGTGTATACCACCAAGGAAGAGGAAACCCTGGAGATGGCTGTGGTGCGCCTGCTTGCCAAATATGAGCTGACGGTGACTACGGCGGAGTCCTGCACCGGCGGCCTGCTGGCGGGACGGATCGTCAATGTGCCGGGAGCCTCCGAGGTGTTTCGGGAGGGCTTTATCACCTACTCCAACAAGGCCAAGAGAAAGCGTCTGGATGTAAATAAAGCGACTTTGAAGAAATACGGCGCTGTCAGCAAGGAGACGGCCAGGGAGATGGCTATGGGCGGCGTGTTTGCCACCGACGCTGATGCCTGCGTGGCGGTGACCGGCATTGCGGGACCGGATGGGGGCACGGAGGAGAAGCCCGTAGGACTGGTGTACATTTCCTGCTATATGAATGACAATGTGGTGGTGGAGAAGTATCAGTTTTCCGGGAGCCGGGATAAGATCCGGGAGCAGGCGGCAGTGAAGGGACTGGACCTGCTGCGCCGCTGTATCCTGGATAATTACGGCAAATCATAAGAGAAAAAGGAGGGATTCCGTTGGAGACCCGCAACAGAAAGAGACTTTTGTCAGCAGCTTACCGTTTTTCCTATTCCGGGCTGGTTCTGAATTATTATATGTTTTATGAGGGCCTGGAAGAGTATCCGGAACTGGCCGGGCTGATTCGGGACAGCGAAGCGAAACTGGCCCCCATTCTGGATAGAATCCTGGCAGGAGGAGAAGAGCAGGATGACGGCCTCCTGATGCAGCAGCTTGACGGGCTGCGGGGGCAGAACAGAAAGGCAATGGAGATTCTGTCCGCCTACGGAGACTGCTTTTCCATCTATGAGTATGTGCTGAACCGGATTGAGCGGCGGTTTGAGAAAATGGATCCGATTTCTGATACGCCGGAAGAATTTGTCAGCCGCGTCCTGGACATTCTCGGCACATCCAATGACGCCGCTATTCTGGACAGCCGCATGCGGAGCCTGGTGGCCCAGCTGCCCATCCGCTACACCAGGCAGAAATTCTACGGTATGGTCCATGACCGATTAAGCGTCTATATCGGGGCGGACCAGAGGGGCCTGGATGGGCTGTTTTATATGCTCAGGACGGCTGCCATGGTGCAGCTGCCGGAGAATATGGCGGAGGCGGAGCCGGAACTTGCGGAGGTTTTGGAGCATCTTAGAAACGCTGATTACAGGAATTTGGATAAGGCAGGGTATGATGCCTGCAGGGAAAGCTTCCGTCAGGGGATGGAACTGTTTTACAGCAAGAGCGATATTTATCTTTTGTTTGAAAATATCATTGATGATTTGTATGTGCTGCTGATAAGCCGGAGAGAAGCCATGACGGATGTATCTGAGGATCAGGTCTTTGCGAAGATTCTGACAGGCGTCCGGACACTTTTCGCGGAAGGCGGCGTTCAGCCTGTGGATGAGTCCCTGACGGAGTCTCTGACAGAGCTGGAAGGGATTCAGGAATCTGCCGCGCCCAGACTGCAGTTTTCAGAGAAGGAGACCGACAGCGATCTTCGGAAGCTGGAGAGGCTTCTGTCAGGCAGCCCATTTGCGGAGCTGGAAGAGGAGGAAGAAGGCAGCCTGCCGGCGGACCGGCAATGGGTGGACGAGAAGGCAAAGGAGTTCTGCGGTCAGTTGGAGGAACTGTTTTCCGGGATGCAGAGGCCTGTTGTGAGAGCCGTTATGGCCTCAGTTCTGTCCCAGCTGCCTATGATGTTTCGAAGTGTGGACGAACTTCGGGAATATGCGGAGGGAAGCCTTCTGTCCTGCACGGATTTCGCGGAGCGGGAGGCCTGCATGGAACTTCTTGAGAAGGAACTGTTTGACTGAGAGACAGACGCCTGACGGAGAGCGGGCGGTTTGTCTGCGATCGCGCATTCCCGTTTGAAGGTATTCGGAGAAACCATAGATGTGATATAAAGTCAGGAGGTGAGGGGCGATGGTCTGGTACGATCATCTGTACGTGGGAGAGAAGGCAAAGCGTCATCGCTTTTCCATTATTCAGAATATCCGACAGAAAAAGATCCGTCCGGGGATCTATGTGATTACGCCTCCCTCCAACGGGAATAATGTTCTTGACATCTATCCGGCGGCTGTGCTGTTTCAGGAATATTATGAGAAGAAAAATCTTTTGATTTTGGGAATCGCTGACGGGTACCGGGATGCTTTGCGGCTTGCCGGGCGCATCGTCGGAGAGATGTATGAGGAGACAGGGGCGTTTCGGCTGGACGATTTTCTGCAAAAAGCCTGACAGGGAGAAGGAATTATGCTGCATATCCTGCTTATGATACTGAAGATCATAGGAATCCTGATCCTGGTGATTCTGGGACTTCTGCTGACCGTGATCCTGCTGGTGCTGCTGGTGCCGGTCCAGTACCGCCTTCGGGGCAGCTACAGGGAAAAGCCGGCGGGGGAGGTCCGCGTCACCTGGCTGCTTCGCATGCTGTCAGCGCAGATTACATATGATGAGGATCTTGATGCCCAGGTGAAGGTGCTGGGATTTCGGATTTTCCGGCTGAAGGACAAGGCTGCCGGCGATGAGCCGGATGAAATGGAGCCGGATGAAATGGAGCCGGAGTCGGAAATCGGCTGGGTGGAGAACGGACAGACCGGGACGGAAGACAAGGTTTCAGTGCCGGACAAATCCCGGGAGGCAGCGGCGGAGACATCCCCGGAGCCGTCTGCGGACAGGCCGTTGGATGAAGATAAGATCCAGACAGCGGAGACAGCCTCGGAGCCGTCTGCGGAGTCTTTAAAGGAAGATGAATCACCGGAGCCGGATAAGGCAGCGGCGGAGGATGAAGAACCTGCGGATGACCAGAAGGTTCCGGAAGACCTTTTCGAAAAAATAGAGTATCTATTTTCTGGTGTCTGTGATAAACTGGAAGCGGCGGATAAAACGAAAAAACGGCTTATGAAGCTGTGGGAGCATCCGGACACCCAGCATACGATCAGTCTTTTGTGGCGGCAGGTGAAGAAGATTATTCGCCATGTGATTCCGCAGAAGGCCGGCGGCAATGTGATCCTGGGCTTCGACGATCCGGCACTTACCGGGCAGGTGATGGCGGTATGCAGCGTTTTGTATGCCCTTTACGGTGAACAGCTGGTGATCACGCCTGATTTTGAGAATAAGATTATCGACGGCGAGCTGGAGATGAAAGGCAGAATCCGGGCGGGCACGCTGGCTCTCATTGCCGTAAGAGTTCTGGCAGACAGAAAATTCTGGGCAACCCTGAAAAGAATAAAGAAATTCCGGGCAAATGGAGGTATATGATATGGCAGACAACAGCAAACAGATTACGGATTCTCTGGATGCACTGTTCCAGGGGATGGACAAACTGGTGACGACCAAGACGGTAGTAGGCGATGCCGTAAAGATTGACGGCGCGATCATCCTTCCCCTGATGGACGTATCCTGCGGCATGGCGGCAGGTTCCTTTGACGCCAGCGCCAAAAACCGGGG
>CANQRW010000024.1 GCA_947626365.1 uncultured Lachnospiraceae bacterium | reverse complement strand
CCCTATTATCTGTCCGATGAGGATATCGCCTGGGTCGAAAAGACCATCGCCGGCATGACCGACGAGGAAAAGGTCGGGCAGCTGTTCTTTGACAATCAGGGCGCCGTCAGTGATGAGGTCCTGCAAGGGATCGTTGACAAGTATCACATCGGCGGCTACCGCTACAACGGCATTAAGTCCGACCGGGTGCAGCACAATGTGCGCGTGCTGCAGACGGCGTCCCCGATCCCGCTGTTCATCGCCTGCAATACCGAATCCGGCGGCAACGGCACCGGCACAGACGGCACCTACCTGGGTACCGGAATCAAGGTGGCCGCCACCGACAACACGCAGTACGCCTATGATCTCGGCCATATGTCCAATGAGGAAGGCGCCGCCATGGGCAACAATATGGCCTTTGCCCCGGTGTGCGATATCCATTACAACTGGGAGAACACCGAGATCGTGCAGCGCGCTTTCGGCAATGACGTGCAGCGCGTTACCGATATGAGCCTGGCCTATATGAAGGGCGTGCATGATATCCCCGGCTACGCCTCCGTGGCCAAGCATTTCCCCGGCAACGGCCAGGACTGCCGTGACGCCCATATGTCCACGAACGTCAACATGTTCGGCAGGAAGCAGTGGATGGCTACCTACGGCAAGGTGTACAAAGCGCTGATCGACGCCAGCATAGACGGCATCATGGGCGGACACATCATGCTGCCCAACTATATGCGGGAAGTAGAGCCCGGCATCACCGACGACGAGATGCTGCCTGCCACGCTTTGCCCGGAGATTTTGACCGGTCTGCTGCGGGATGAGCTTGGCTTTAACGGCGTTGTCATTTCCGACGCCACCCACATGGTGGGCATGACCAACCGTATGCGCCACGCCGACATGATCCCCGCCGCCATCAACGCGGGCTGCGATATGTATCTGTTCTTCAATGACCCGGATGAGGATTACGGCATCATGCTGGACGCCTACCGGACCGGCAAGATCAGCGAAGCGCGCATGACCGAGGCGCTGACCCGCATTCTGGGCCTCAAGGCACACATGGGACTGCATAAAAAGGCGAAGGAAGAGATCGTGCCCACCGCCGAGACGCTGGCGGCCACGTTAGGCAAACAGGAGTATAAGGACACCGCGGCCGCCATCGCCCACGACGCCATCACGCTGGTCAAGTATAAGGACGAGGGCGTGCTGCCCATCACGTCGGAGAAGTATCCGCGCATCATGCTGGTCAACATCAAGGGCAATGAAAACTCGATGTCGATGCTGACGAAGTTCGCTTTCGGCGAAGGCGACGCCAAATCTCCCGCCGAGCTGCTGGCCGAACGCCTGCGGGCCAAAGGCTTTGAAGCATTCACCGGCATCGATCCCATCGACAGCTTCTGCGGGTTCTGGGATACGCGTCTGTAAGGCTATGCCCATGCACGGCTGCCGCCGGGTAAACGCTGCACTGCTGGGTAAACGTAGCGCCGCCGCGGGGAAACCTCCCCGCGGCGGCGCGATATCTTAATCTCCGGATAGCCGATAGAATTCCTGTATAATCTTCATCACCCGAACAAAATGGGCCAGATCCTCAGCGGTACAGCGCTGATCGATAAATTTGGCAAAGGCTTCCATCTCCTTCGCGTCAAAAGCGCTGTGGTGTTCCGCCAGCTTCCGTCCAAGCTCCGTCGCGTACAGATGCACCGTCTTGGCGTTGCCGTCCTGTTTGCGTTTCTCAATATATCCCTTGTCGGCCAGACGTTCCACATTGCGGCTGGCCGCGCTCATCGTTCGGTTCCAATATTTCGCCACATCCCCCACACTGATGCCTGGCTGCTTTGCGATCAAAGCCAGCGTATGCATCTCGACCATATTCAGCACGATTCCGGCGTCATACTCATGGGGTTTTTTCACATGGTCCATGATATCAAAGACGAACCGGTACATATCGTCGGCCCAGGCGGTCCATTCTTTTAATTCCTGCTCGTTCATACTCCGCTCCGTTTCAACGTTTCTTTGTTTATTGTATCGGAGCGCACGGTCCCTGTCAAGTTGTCGCCGAACCATGCGCGTCAAAACATCCAGCCATACGCCGGTATACCCAACTATGCGCCGGTATATTGTTGACATTGTAAACAATTTGTTGTATGGTTTACATTGTAAATAATTTTAAGATCGGAGGAGAACTCACTATGAACGTAACATGCTGTGTTTTGGCTGTATTCAGCCCCACCGGCGGCACCAAAAAAATCGCGGAGGCAGTCGGGAAGGGTACCGGCCTGTCTGTGCGCACCATCGACTTATGCCGTGATATTGAGGCCTGCGCCATCGGCTCCGATGAACTGCTGGTGGCGGCCTGCCCGGTCTTTGGCGGGCGTATCCCCGCCGCAGCCGGCGAGCGCCTGGCCCGGCTGCAGGGCGCAGGCGGCCCCGCGGCGGCGGTAGCCGTATACGGAAACCGCGCCTTTGACGATGCTTTGCTGGAACTCAAGGATGTGCTCACGGCAGGCGGCTTTACCGTCTGCGCGGCAGGAGCTTTTATCGCCGAGCATTCGATGGTGCGGGAAGTGGCCGCAGGCCGCCCCGATGCCAAAGACATTGCGGCGGCGCAGGAATTTGGCGAAAAGGTTGTACAAAAAGTAAACCAGGCCGCATCGCTCAGTTCGGTCGAGGTCCCGGGCAGTCCGGCCTATAAAGAGAAGAAGCCCGCCGGCGCAGCGCCCAAGGCAGGCAAAAAGTGCGTTGCCTGCGGCCAGTGTGCCGCCGTATGCCCGGTGGGCGCTATCCCGCCTGCGGCACCGAACACCACGACTGACGCCTGTATCGGCTGCATGCGCTGCGTGGCTGTCTGCCCGCAGCATGCGCGCGACCTCGCCGCCCCGATGAAGGTGGCGGTCGGAGCCTTCCTCAAGGCCAGCGCCGGCAAGCCCAAACAGCCGGAGATGTTTGGCGTTTGACCAGCATGACGGATACCGGCGTTCTTTCAAATCATCCACACCGGCACAATATAATGCTCCGAATCGATGGCCGCAAGCTCCGGGCGCATACAGAGCAGCGCTCCCTTTCCCCGGGGCACGGCCCCCTGATCCAGAACGGAAAAGACACCAGTTCGCTCTTGTCCCGATAATACCAGATCAGGCATTCCTCCGCCGCGTTGTGATAGGTTTTTCTGATCTCAGATACTACGTAATTCTCCAGAATCGCTCCGCTCAATGCGCCGTTCAGCAATATTTCCGAAGTGACATACCGGGTCAGATATGCCACAAGTCCGGTATCAAAAAAATACATCTTCGGCGTCTTGACGGTTCTCTTCAACAGATGATTGGAATACGGCCGCAGAAAGAAAATAATATCTGATTTTTCCAGAACCTGCAGCCATCGTCTGGCGGTATCGTCAGACACCCCCACATCACCCGCAATATCATGGACATTCAGCATCCGACCAACCCGGCGACATCAGATGCCGGAGAACCGTCGTCTTTCCCACCTGCCTCGGTCCGGTAATCAACAAGCAGGAATACTCCCCGGAAAGAGAACGGATCTTATCTTCCAGGTCACGCTTGATATAATTCATGGTTTGCCTCCTTTTTCATGGGCCAAAATACGATGTAATCTTATTTTAGCCCATATCCCCATCCTGTGTCAGGGAGGAATACAGCAGGGACCTACAAATACCGCTGTACCCATGGCAAGCCTGTTCATAAGCAAAAATCAGCCTCCTGCGCGGACACAATATCCGATCTCCGCGGGAGGCTGATTTCGCCCGTTTTTACAACTGTTTCTATAGCAAACGTCAAATATATTTTCCGTTTGCTATAGTCCCACCGGCCGTTTCAACCGCAGGTTACTGCGACAGTCTCTCTCCTTCCGCCGGAGGCATGGGCATCTTCTCTCCCAGGATCTCCGTGACAAACTTGTACATCACAATGCTGTAAATGGGAGTTCCGGGGAAGGTCTTGGCGTATTCGTTCATCCGGTTTACGTTATTGATATCCTTATGTACCAGATTCCGGAAAGCGCTGTAGAACTCATACTGAGGATTCAGCTTGTCTCCGATGATCTTATGGAACCTGGCCCAGGATTCCTCGCTGTCGTCTCCTGTGGTGAAGATATCATCCAGAAGTTCGGCGGCGCTGCGGCCGGAGATCATGCCTGCCGGAATGCCGTAGAAATGGGCGCATTCCGCCTGAGAACAGGCGTCGCCTACGAACAGGGCGCCTCTCACATAGTTCTTCTGAACTTCCGTGGAACCCAGAAGCCTCCAGCCCTTCAGCTCGTCAACCAGCTCCGCGCCCTCGAAATATTTCTTCACATTCGGCACATTATTGATGATCCACTCATAAACCTCATTGTTGGGGGGCTCCCAGGCGATCTGGTCAGTATGTATTTGGGTTCCAGCAACCTGCGCTATATTCGTTATATATGCGGCACAATGACGGGACTTCTCCCATCAATAATCATTTTCACTGTTATAGGGAGGAGCATCGACGATGTCTCATCCCCTGCTTTTAAGATTTCAATAGGCTGTAAAATCGGCCTGACAGCATTGTCGCTTATATTATGTTTTATTTGGGAAAAAAGAAATATTGCCGGGTGATGTTATTCAGCTTCCATGATCTGTAATTCCCATGCGTAGTTTTGGTTTACCGTCTGCTCATTACTGAATGCCGGTAGAATCTGCACCGGCAGATCTTCTGATTTTTTAACATCCAGCTTAATTTGGACAGGGTTAAGCGGAACAATCGTTTCCGTGTTGCTTACCATCATTAAGGCAATGCTCCGCATACCAGCCTGGGCGACGAGCGGCAAACTGCAGCGGTACATTTTATATGACATCAAAATATTCTCCTGCGCGCCGCAGTTGGCCAACAGGATTTTTGTTTCCAGTGCATCGGTAATATGACAGACGTTGGCAGCGCTTTTTTCCTCAAAGAAGGAACGCAGCCCCTTCTCTGTATACAGAGGCTGGTACAGGCTGGCAAAGCAGAACTTCTTTTCAAACGTTCTGTAGGCTTCGACGCTGCGGCCAAACACGGTCAGGGCCACGCCGGTGATTTCTGGAATCATAATCTGCGCATCTTGAAGAAAGCTCATAGGTGTATCTTCCTTTGAATCCTGTCAAATTTCTGAAAATTTTTACCGTTCTTCTTTCTTCTTCCCCTCCATCCGGATCTTCAGCAGCAACAGCGCGAAGATCGCGCCGCAGGCTTCTCCTGCCACCAGGGCGCTGGCAAGACCGTTTTCACCGGCCAGCCCATCCAGAAGGAACATAAAGGGTATGTAGAAAACCAGCTCCCGGACCACCGCATGAAGAAGGGTTCCAAATCCGTCGCCCATGGCCTGCATACAGTAGGAGGTATGGTAGTTCAGAAACTGGAACGGTGACGCCACACAGCGGATTCGCATGAAAATAACAGCAAAACCAATGGTCGTCAGGGCAGCGGCCGCGTCCCCTGCGGACGTGCTTAAGAAAATCCGCACCAGGGGAGCAGCAAACACCTGGAACAGCGCCAGGCTCATGAGAGAGATTCCCAGTCCGTAGAACCGGGCCGTATTGATGGTACTTTTCATCCTGTCCCGGTTGCCGGAGGAGAAATTGTAGGCCACGATGGGCAGCATTCCCTGGCAGATACCGATGTTGATGGCGTTGGGCAGACGCTCCACTTTCATGACGATTCCCACCGCCGCCAGAGCCAGATCCCCGTGGACGGCCATCAGGGCGTTCAGGAAAATGTTGGCCACGTCGAAAAGCCCCGTAAGAATTGCCGAGGGCACGCCGACAGTAAAGACTCCTTTAATGTCCTCTCTCTGAATCCCGAAAATATCGGGAAAGCGGATACTAAGGGCCGAAGTCTTCGACACTTTATTCAGCATAATAAGCATGTAAATGCAGGACGCGATATTGGAAAGAAGGGTCGCCAAAGCAGCGCCCAGCACTTCCCAGCCCTTTGGAAGCAGCACGAACATAAACAGCGGATCCAGGACAATATTCAGGATTCCGCCGCCGGACAGGCCGATGCTGGCCTGCTTGGAATAGCCTACATTTCTCAGCAAATGGGCGCTCATCATGGAAAGAATGGTGGGAAGGCTTCCGATAACCACTACCAGCCACACGTACTGCCTCGCAAATCCCATGGTGGAATCAGAGGCTCCCAGAATCCTCAGAATCGGATCCATAAACACTCCAATTAAAAGCGAGTAAGATAAGGCGATCACAATGGTGCTGTAGAAGCTGAAGGCGCTGACCTTCTTCGCATCCGCATCCCTGCCGCTTCCGATCATCCTCGCCACCTGGCTTCCGCCACCGATGCCGAACAGATTGGAAAAGGCGATGGTCATCATAAACAAAGTGAATGCCACCGTCACCGCCGCCACCATGTAGGAATTGCCGGTGCGGCCGATGAAGAAGGTATCCACCATGTTGTAGATCAGATTGATCAGCTGGCTGATAATAGTCGGTATGGCCATGGCCGCGATGGCCCTCGGCACCGGCATGGTCTCAAATAGTTCTTTTTTATCATCTGTTTTCATGTATATCACTCCCGTCTTTTATAAATATACGTTCCGAAAAGTTCCCTGTCAATATGGTTTCTTTTTATGGAATGCAAACTCTCACCCAGGAAAGTGTTTTAATGCAGAACCTCACGTTCAAAATAATCCGCGAAATTTTTCAATATATCTGCTTTGCGGTTTCTCTTTGAATAGATTACGGCCGTCTGAGTTTCTATCACAGGACTCAGAGGAATACTGAGAATAGGCGGTTTTATATATTGCTGCGCCACACGGGAAGACAGAAAGCTGACTCCGACGCCGGACTGTAACATGCCAATCAAACTGTGGATCTCTGGACAGTCATATGTAATCGTAGGAATGATTCCGACCTGTTTGAACGCATTTTCTATCTGATTACGAATGCTTGAATCTTTATCCAGCATAATCAATGATTCATTCGCCAGCTCCGTAATGCCGATCACTGGTTTGGATGATAGCGGATGTGAAGAATTAATGAGAACGTGAATCCGGTCGCGTGAAAAAATGCGTATATCAAAGGATTGATCAAAAGATTCGAGACAATTTCGGGTCAGGTTTGCGATGGCCGCGTCAATCTGACCGCTGAGAAGGCTGTCGATCAATCGATTGCTCTTCTGAATCTGAACATGTATAGAAATATTCTGATTCTGAGATTGAAACCGATGGATGGCATCCAGAATGTTTAAATGAGAAAACGTCGGCAGAATGCCAAATTGAAGAACTTTGTCCTGCCTATTCCGCAGCTGATCCATCTCCTGGAGCAAAATATCATACGCAGTCAAAAGCGGAGTGGCGTATTGGAGAAATGTCTTTCCCTCCTCTGTTAAGGCTACTGTTCTCGTCGTCCTGATGAAAAGAGAAAAACCAATCTCATCCTCCAGTTTTTTAATCTGCTGCGATAACGTAGGCTGCGTGATATAGAGATGCTCCGCGGCCTTTGAAAAATTGCCATATTTATAAACAGCATTTATATATTGAATCTGACTGATCTCCATTTCTATACTCCCATATTTTCTATAATAACTATAACATATTTAAATCATAATAGCAATCTGATCCGATATGATTTATTATATTTATCTATAAATATATATTGTGTATAACAATTTCACAAATCCTTCTTTTACCGTTACAATCAAACTATAAAACAAATCGAAATCCAAAAGAAGGGAGTACTCAAAATGAAATTCTTAGTAAACAGGACAGACAAACTCAGCGGAACTATTTCAATCCCCGGGAACAAATCCGGCACAGCCCGCGCGCTGATCTTAGGCGCTCTTGCCGACGGTACCACCACTATCCGTAATCCCCTTCACAATGCGGACAGCTACTCCATTCTTCACATGCTGGAGAATATGGGGGCTGAATTCGACACCTCTGACGATAATCTCTGGAAGGTAAAAGGTACCAGCGGCACATTAAAGCAGCCGGTCAACGTACTTGACGCGGGTAATTCCGGCACCGGCTACTACTGCTGTACATGGCTCGCCTCCAGTATCCCTGCAAAATGCGTCATGACCGGTGATTATCAGATCTGCTACCGTCCGGCCGGTCCCCTGATTGAAGCAGCCAACGAGCTGGGCGCGTCGATTGTATCCACCCGGGACAACGGGTTAGCGCCGCTATGGATCAAGGGCGGCATTAAAGGCGGAAAACATCTGACCTTCCCCGGACATAATTCTCAGTGGTACACAGGCCTGATGATGATCGGTTCTTTGATGGAAGGAGAAGTAGACATTGACATCGAAGGCGAGACTTTGGAGATTCCCTATGTGGCTATGACAATGGGAATGATGAAACAGGCAGGCGTCGATGTGGTGAATGATAACTACAGACATTACAAGATCATCGGCGGCCAGAAGTATCACGCTACGGATTTCGTAATTCCCGGTGACTGGGGCAGCAGCGGATATCCTGCCTTCGCCGCGGCAATCACAAATTCCACTGCTGCTTTCCTGAATCTGAACCCGGAAGATTATGCCGGAGAAAAGGAGTTCATCAATGTGCTTCGAAATGCCGGCTGTACAGTCGAACTGGTTGAAGGGGGCATTCGGGTAACCGGTTCCGACCATCTGAAAGGCCAGGTAATCGACTGCTCCGGTATGCCGGACGCGGTGCCTATTCTGGCGGTATACGGATGCGCCTGTAAAGAAGGCAAAACCGTCCTTACCAATATCCGCGGTTCCAGACTGAAAGAAACCGACCGCACTAAAATCATCCGTGAGCAGCTGGAACGAATGGGCGGTAAATTTGAAGAGGACGAAAATAACCTTGTCATTTATCCGTCCAAGTTAAAAGGAACCTTTATCGATGGACACCATGATCACCGGATTGTCATGGCTACAGGTGTGGCGGCTTTGATCGCAGACGGACCGACAATTATTGACAATGCCGAATTTGCGGCAGTATCATATCCGGAATTCTATGATCAGATGAAGAGCCTCGGAGCGGATATCCAGCGACTGGAAACCGTCAGATGACTGTAAAAGGAGGGGATTATTGTGAGCGTAACGGTACAACCATTGATTTCCGTAAGGAAACCGGAAACATTTCTTCTTGTTCATGGCGCATGGCACGGCGCGTGGTGCTGGGAGCGTGTGGAAAATATTTTGCATATACTGGGGCACAAAACCATATGCCCTGATCTTCCCGGCCACGGAAACCGGAAAGAGCCTATAGCGGAACAGACACTGCAAACATATGTTGCGGAGATCGTCCGTATTCTTGATGAACAGCCGGAGCCTGTGATTTTAGTAGGACACAGCATGGGCGGCGCTGTGATTACCATGGCGGCTGAAGCCCGACCCCAGAAAGTCAAAAAACTGGTATACTTTGCCGCTTTCATGCTGAGGGACGGACAGTCCGTTAACGGCCTTGACAACGGAATAAAGCCGATTGACCTATATTCCCGTTCAGAAGACGGAAAAACAGCCCCCTGGAGTCAAAAACAGGTTTTTGAGAGACTTACAAACAGCTGCAGCGCCCCGGATCAGCGTTATATTGTTGAAAGGCTTTGCCCGGAAGCTATTGAGCCTTTAGTCGCGCCAGTGAATCCCACAGAAAGCCGCTGGGGAAGTGTAAGAAGATTCTACATCGCGGCATCGGATGACGGCGCTGCTGACCCTGACGCAGTACAGCAGATGCTCACTGCTTCCCCGTGTGAAGCGGCTTACGAAATCCAGGCGGATCACTCTGCCTTCTTCTCAGCGCCGATTGAACTCTCTTTTGCGCTTCACGCCATTGCCATGAAAGACTGATTGAAACCATTTTATTCAAAATACATAGGAGGAATTAAACAATGTCAACGTCTGCAAAAGCCACTGTCAATCCTGCAAGCGCAGCCAAGTTTGTTATTTGCAGCCTCATCGGTATTATTCTGTTTTTTGTGCAGATTCCCATTAACGGAACCTCTCAGCTGCCGATCGATTTTATTACATCGATTTTTACAACCGCTTTACAGCCTTATTCCGCGCAGGTGCTTCTTGTCTGCTCAATCCTCTATTTGATCAATCTGTGGCGGACCAAGGGATGGAACGGGTCTACTGCCGGAAAAGTGATTATGGTGTTTTCGATTCTCGGCGCCATTATGGTTTTGATGCAGCTGTTTCATATCGGACCGGCGTTTATGTTTGAGTCGGATATTATTCCGGCCGCTATCAGCAATATGGGCAACGCATTTGTGATGGTTTATGTAATCACGTTCTTTCTTCCGTTCCTGCTTGATTTTGGACTTGTCGATTTTGTAGGTGTTATTTTTCAGCCTATTATGAGAAAGGTTTTCCGGCTGCCCGGTACGACGGCTGTGGTAGCAATCGGCGCGTTTCTCGTAAACTTCACTGTAGGACACATTCAGGACAATCAGCTTTATACGGAAGGAAAGCTGACAACCAGAGAAGCCAACATCATTGGCACCAGCCTTTGCACCACTTCTATCGCGCTGCTGCTGATGTTTGCCAATGCCAACGGTCAGTCAGGAAACTGGACGACTGTATTTCTGGTAACCGCGTTTCTTGTGTATATTGTGACTGCGATTATAGCCAGGATTCCTCCTCTGTCAATGGTTCCGGATACTTATTATAAGAATATGGAACCTCCCAAAGAGACGAGAAGCGAGGGCAGCATTCTGAAAGAAGCATGGCTTACCGGTGTTGCAGTTGCCGAAAAGGCTCCCAATCCCCTTCAGGCCATGTGGAATACAGGTTCCAGATCTCTGATGATGGTTGCAGGAACTCATGTCAGCGCGGTCTCCATGTGGGTATTCCCGGCGCTGGTCAATAAGTACACACCGATCTTTACGCTTCTCGGATACCTGTTCCTGCCGATCATCAAGCTGTTTGGTATTCCAAATGCGGCAGAGCTGGCCAATGCGGTAGGACTCTCGTTTGTGAATCCGATTTCCGCTACCCTGGGACTTGGCGCTATGGGCCTGGAACCGGCTGCAATGTTTTTCGCCGCTGCTTCGCTGCGCCTCTTGTAATTTTCTTCGGTGCTTTCCTGGCCTCCCTCTATTCCACAAAGGTACCGGTGAAATTCACGCATGTGCTGGCAATTTGGTTTGAGCGTGCAATACTTACTGTTTTAATTCTGAGCATTATTTGTAAATTTATGTTTTAATTACAATATCTTTGCGGATGATGAAGACAGCCTGTCAAGGCCGACTCATCATCCGCTTTTTGTAATAGGAATCCGCCGTATATAAAGCCGCCGCCGGATTGTGGCCTGTTACCCGGTCCTTTACGATCAGCGTTGTCGTCAGCGCTTTTGTATATTTATAAAACAGGGAATCATGCCCCACGCAAAGTCCGACTACGATATTAAAATCCGTCTCCGCTTCTTCCAGAAGCTTTGCCTGGAGAATGGGATTGCACATATTGGGACCAATGGCGCAGCACGCCGGATCAATTCCTACATCGGTTTTCGGCGCAGCTCCTGCCTTGCAGGCGATCCCGAATACCTCAAATCCATGGCTACGCAGAATATCCGCCAATATTCTCGTCTCTCGGATCAGTCCTACGCAGCATGCGATCCCCAGTTTATGATATCCCATCCGCTTCGCGAATTCGATGGTTTCCTCTACCCGGCACCAGCGGCAGTACCCCTCATACTCTACCTGGGCGGCCGTCTGCATGATCTTTCGGTTTTCTTCTTCCTCGTAACATTCCATCGCTTTCTTTTTCGTGTCCGGATTCATCTGCACAGTCTGGCAGAAAGGCGGATATTCTTTTCCCAGCCCCTTACAATTGACAACGCCGCAGTCAGCGCAGCTTCTTTCGATATCACTCATGACTTTTTTGTCTCGCTTTTCTTGATTTAGCAGTGCAACGCTCAAAAACCTGCGGGGTTTTTCGCGCTGCTCATTACATACGTGAATATGATACAGCAGAAGGGGCTGTTGCAGAAATATTCACTGCTTCAATTCTGCAACAGCCCCTCCCGGCAAAAGGTATTGATATGGTATGTAAAAGCTTAACTCAGGAAATTACTTAATGAATTTCACTTCCGGATAGATAGCCTGCTTGGCAGCCTCTTTCTTCTCGTTAAAGGTAATTTTGTTCTCCTCAAACATATTTTTTCCCTGGGCGTCGATGGAGACGATCAGCGGACCGAATTCCTTCACCTTGCAGCACCAGAGGGTCTCCGGCATACCCAGCTCATCCCAGTGATGCTCCGCGATCCGCTCCACCTCTGTAGCGGCCACCACGGCGCAACCGGCCGGAAATACGCAGTGGATCGCTCCGAACTCCTTGCAGCCTCTCTCCGTATTGGGACCCATACCGCCCTTTCCGACGATAACGCGCACGCCGGTCAGTTTGGTAAACTCATACTCGAATTTTTCCATACGCATGGAGGTGGTGGGGCCTACGGATACCATTTCATAATCGTCCTCAGTTCCCTCAATCTTACGGACAATGGGACCTGCATGGAAAATCGCTTTTCCCTTGATGTCATAAGGCAGCTCCCTTCCGTACTCTACCACACGTCGATGAGCCACATCACGGCAGGTCATCAGATCTCCATCCAGCCACACAATATCTCCGATCTTAATATCCGCAAGATCCTCAGCGCTTATGGGTGTAACCAGAACTTTCTTATCTCCTCTGATTTCGATCATATCTTTATCCTCCTTACTGATTCAGGTCAATGGTTGAATGTGTATCTACGGTTGCGTTTAAATCCTTGTCAAATACCACATGTCCCCGGCGGTGAGACCAGCAGCCCACGTTCACTGCCACGCCGATGGTAGAGGGATGACGGGCCGTATTCTCAATGTTTACGCCCATGACTGAGAACTTGCCGCCCATACCCTGGGGCCCAAGGCCGATGGCGTTGATTCCGTCTTCCAAAAGCTTTTCCATCTTGGCCGCGTTGGCGTTCTCATTGTGAGAGCCGATAGGACGCATCAATGCCTTCTTGGAAAGAAGAGCCGCGGTCTCCACGGAGGTAGCCACGCCTACGCCAACCAGAAGAGGCGGGCAGGCGTTCAGTCCGTAGCTGGTCATCTGATCCAGGACAAAATCCGTGATACCCTCGTAACCTGCGCCGGGCATAAGTACCATGGCCTTGCCGGGAAGGGTACAGCCGCCGCCAGCCATGTAAGCGTAGATTTCACACTGGTCATTGTTGGGAACGATATCCCAGAACACGGTAGGAGTTCCTTTTCCTACATTTCTCTTGGTATTGTACTCATCAAAGGTCTCCACGCTGTTATGGCGGAGAGGCGTGGCAAAAGTCGCCTGAACAACCGCTTCCTTCAAAAGAGCTTCCAGATCATCGATCAGCGGGAATTTGGTTCCGCACTTTACCCAGAACTGAAGAACACCGGTATCCTGGCAGCTGGGACGGTCCAGGGACACAGCCAGATTCTGGTTCTTCGTCATGGTCTCATAGAGGACCTTAGGAAGGGCTGCGTTCTCCTGAGCGCCCAGTTCCTCCAGCTTCGCCACCACGTCGTCCGGCAGTTTCTTGGCGATATGAGCCACAAACTTTGCCATCTTGTCAGTCATCAGTTTTACATTCTCTTCTCTTGTCATAGTTACCTCCTTCTTTTTTGCGGCACCACAGGCAGGTCTGCCTGCAATGTCAGATTGTTTGCGGTTACCAATCACGATTTCGGCAGAAATTGGATTTTCAAATCAATCCGGTTCTTACGGATAGAACGGATACAATATGGGCAGCAGGATCATGCAGACTGCAAAAGATACCAGGATCAGCGGCAGGCCGGATTTTACATAATCATTGAACTTGTATCCGCCCAGTCCTACTACCATGGTGTTGGCCGGCATGCCGATCGGCGTCGCGTAAGCGCAAGAGCCTGCGATTACAGTGGCGATGACCACCGCTCTCGGGTCGGCGCCCAGGCTGTTGGCCAGAGATACGGCAATGGGCACCATCAGGGCCGTAGTAGCCGTATTGGACATAAAGTTGGTCAGAACGCAGGTCACGACAAAGATGACCAGCAGCAGGATAATGGGGTTGGGACTGGTTCCCAGAAGACCCACGATCTTGTCCGCGATCAGGGTTCCGGCTCCGGTAGTCTCCAAAGCGCTTGCCAGGGCAAGGGAACCGCCGAAGAGAAGGACAACCTTCAGATCGATGGACTGAAGAGCCGCTTTCTCACTAATGACGCCGCAGAGAACCAGGATCGCCGCGCCAATACAGGCGGATACCTGAATCTTGATCCCGATCTTGTCCTCGAAGATCATGGCCAGGATAACCAGGATCAGAACCAGCAGGGATACGGTCTGCTTCCACTGCGGAACATCGGAGAAATCATCCTGAACCCCCGTTACCGCCTCGCCGGATCCGCTGCCGGCAGGAAGGAACCGGTATCCGATAAACACGAAGTAGACGATGCCCAGCAGAAGCATGGGGATGCCCACCGGAGCATACATGAAGAAGCTGGTGGCAAGGCCAAGCTCCTGAAGAGCGTTGACACCCATCAGGTTGCCGGGGGCTCCTATGATGGAAAGGTTTCCTCCCAGGGCCGCCGCAAACACCAGAGGCATCAGCAGCCGGCTTCTGGAATAACCGGACTCATCAGCGATTCCGCAGACCACCGGGATCAGCACTGCCGCCGTGCCGGTGTTGGAGAGGAATCCGGACATCACGCCCACGATCACCATGATGGCGATGATCAGCATTCTCTCGCTCTTGGCGAACTTCGTCACGATTCCGCCGATCTTATTGGCCATGCCGGTCTCAAACAGGGCCTGGCCCACGACGAACATTCCTACGCACAGGATCACGTTGCTGTTGACGTATCCCGCAAAGGTGGCGGAGCTGTCCAGCACGCCGGTCAGATTCAGCCCCAGGGCCACGATGGTTGCCGTAAGTCCCAACGGTATCTTTTCAAGAATAAAGCTTACTACCGCAAATAGCAGGAATAATAATGTAATGGTTGTAGGGGACATAACTTTTCTCCTTTCACACTTCACTTCCCTGATTCAACTTGATTCGATTGCGATACCGCCGGCCAGCTATATCTTGTGATCCTATGATAACACCGCCAAATTGCATAAGTCCAATCAAAAAAAATTCCCGGTATAAAAGAAAATTTAATAGGAAAAATCGCGGAATTTTGTCCGAAATATGTTATTCTGTACATAGAATCCACAGAAAGGGACAAAAGAACATGACGCTGAATCAGTTACGGTACTTTAGCGCCGCCAGCCGGTGCCACAACATTTCCAAGGCGGCAAAGGAACTGTTCGTCACCCAGCCTACCATCTCCAACGCCGTGCGGGAGCTGGAGGAAGAATTTTCCATCACATTGTTTTACCGCAACGGAAGCCACCTGGAGCTGACCGCGGAGGGAGAAGCGTTTCTGGAAAAAGCCAACTATATCCTCCGCTACTGCATCGCCATGGAAGCGGAATACAAGGACAACAGCCGGATCAAACCTCCGGTTCGCATCGGTATCCCTCCCATGCTGAGCACCATTTTCTTTCCGGATCTCTGGGACGCCTTCTGCCGGGCACATCCGGACATTCCTGTGGTTCTGGAGGAATACGGGTCTGTCCGGGCCTGCGACCTGGTTCAGACGGATTTCCTGGATCTGGCTCTGGTCAATATGGAGATGTTCAATATCGACAAGTTCAATAACGCCGTTCTCTTCAACAGCCAGCTCTACTACTGCGTCTCCCGGGAACACCCTTTGGCCGGCCAATCCTCCGTGAAAATGGAACAGTTTGACAATGAAAAGGTTCTTCTGTTCAACGGGGATTCCGTCCAGACACATCTGCTTATGACCCGGTTCGACGCCATGCAGCTGCATCCCCATATTGTCATGAGAAGCAGCCAGCTGTACACGGTCATGAAATTTGTCCACCAAAGCCAGTGTGGCTGCTTTCTATTTAAGGAAATGCTGCCTCAGTTCCCGGACTGCATTGGCCTTCCTTTGGATCCTCCCATCAACATCAATGTAGGCATGGTCTGGAAAAAGGGAAAATACGTGACGGAAGAGATGCAGACGTTCATTTCCTTTACAAAAAACTACTGTTCCTGCTGAACCGTTGAAACCCGCAAGAGACAAATCCCGGCACTATCATACAAATGGGCTGTTGCAGATTGATACAGTGAAAAATATTTCTGCAACAGCCCCTTTGCATACTGCCGGAAAATTTTGTCACATCCTTAACAATGTCTTTGTCCCAAAGGAAATCTGTGCTATACTATCCGCAAGAAATCGGGAACAACGGAGGAAAGAATTATGAGCGAACGCAATCTGACATTACTGACGGACCTGTATGAGCTGACCATGATGCAGGGATATTTTAAGGAGAAGGAACAGAACGAGACCGTCATCTTTGACGCCTTCTACCGGAACAATCCGGACAACAACGGCTACGCCATCTGCGCCGGTCTGGAACAGGTTATTGAGTATATTAAGAACCTGCATTTTGACGGGGAAGACATCGACTACCTCAGATCCGTAGGACTTTTTGACGAAGATTTTCTGGATTACCTGAAAGATTTTCATTTTACCGGAGACATCTACGCCATCCCGGAGGGAACCGTGGTGTTCCCCAGGGAGCCGTTGGTGAAGGTCATCGCTCCCATTATGGAGGCACAGCTGGTTGAGACAGCTCTCTTAAACATCATCAACCACCAGAGCCTTATCGCCACCAAGGCGGCCCGGGTGGTCCACGCCGCCCAGGGAGACGGCGTCATGGAGTTCGGCCTTCGCCGGGCTCAGGGACCGGACGCCGGCATCTACGGCGCCAGAGCCGCCATGATCGCGGGCTGCATCGGCACTTCTAATGTCCTGGCAGGCAAGCTGTTCGACGTGCCGGTAAAGGGTACCCACGCCCACAGCTGGATCATGAGCTTCCCTGACGAGCTGACGGCCTTCCGCACTTACGCCAGGCTGTACCCTTCCGCCTGCATTCTTCTGGTGGACACCTATGATACCTTAAAATCCGGCGTTCCCAACGCCATCCGTGTTTTCAGCGAGATGCGCAGGGCCGGAATCCCCCTGACCTTCTACGGTATCCGTCTGGACAGCGGCGACCTGGCCTATCTGTCCAAGGAGGCCAAGAAAATGCTGGACGAGGCAGGATTTACCGATGCGGTCATCTCCGCCTCCAACGATCTGGACGAGACGCTGATCAGCAGCTTAAAGCAGCAGGGCGCTGCCATCAACTCCTGGGGCGTAGGCACCAACCTGATCACCTCCAAGGACTGCCCCTCCTTCGGCGGCGTGTACAAGCTTGCCGCCATCATGGACAAGGCCACAGGCAAATTCATTCCCAAGATCAAGCTTTCCGAGAACGCGGAGAAAATCACCAACCCGGGCAACAAGACCATCCAGCGTATCTACAACAAGGCTACCGGCAAGATCATCGCCGACCTGATCTGTCTGGCGGATGAACAGTACGATACCTCCCAGCCCCTGCTGATCTTCGATCCGGTTCAGACCTGGAAGAAGACAAACCTGGCTCCCAACAGCTATACCATGCGGGAACTGATGGTCCCCATTTTCAAAAATGGCCAGTGCGTGTACCAGTCCCCCAAGGTCATGGACATCCGCTCCTACTGCCGGCACGAAATGGGAACCCTGTGGGAAGAATCCATGCGTCTTGAATTCCCCCACAGAACCCATGTGGATCTGTCCGAGCCTCTGTGGAATATGAAAAATGAACTGCTGCAGCGGTATAAAATTTGATAATGTTCACAAAAAATTCACAAGATGGCTAATCTTTTTTTACATTTTGCAGATATACTGTAGTCAGTAACAAAGAGATACACCTGACTACGATAGATAAATTTTTTTCATAATCTGCCGGTAGCCCGTAATGGGTTACCGGCTCCTCCCTTTTTATGGGACCTTCTCACATATTTTCCCCTTAACCTGCGCATACTTTGCGTACCGTATTGATTTCAATATTAAGATTTGTACAGGAAGGGGAAACATTATGCCATTTTCCAGCAAAGTGGAGGACAATATCAGACACTTCAATCAGCTTCTGGATACCGACCGGAATTTTGACGTGGTCTACCGGGTAGTGACCATCGGGGGACGGCAGGCCTGCCTCTATTTCGTGGACGGTCTCACCAAGGACGACGTTCTTCTGAGGATGCTTCAGGCCTGGGAGACCATAAAGTCCCAGGACATGCCTCAGAACGCCCATGATTTTTCCAAACAATATGTGCCCTACGGCGAGGCGGGACTTGCCGTTCAGGAAGAGGACGTCGTCACCCAGCTTCTTTCCGGCCTCACCTGTATCTTTATCGACGGCTATGACGCCTGTCTGACGGTGGACTGCCGCACCTATCCGGCCAGAAGCGTGTCGGAACCGGATAAAGACAAGGTCATGCGGGGCTCCCGGGACGGTTTCGTGGAGACGCTGATCTTCAACACCGCCCTGATCCGCCGCCGCATCCGGGACCCGAAACTGACCATGGAGATCACCAGCGCCGGGGAAAGCTCTCACACGGACATCGCCGTCTGCTATATGAAAGACCGGGTGGATGAGGGCATGCTGGACATGCTGAAACAAAGGATACAGAACGTCCACGTAGACGCCCTGACCATGAATCAGGAAAGTCTGGCGGAATGTCTGTATCCCAGCAAATGGTACAATCCGTTTCCGAAATTCAAATTTTCCGAACGGCCGGACACCGCCGCCGCTTCCATTCTGGAGGGCAACGTCGTCATCCTGGTGGACAACTCCCCCGCCGCCATGATTCTGCCATCCTCCGTCTTCGATATCATCGAGGAGGCGGATGATTATTATTTTCCGCCAATCACAGGAACCTATCTGCGGCTGACCCGGATGACCATCTCTCTGCTGTCCCTGCTGCTGACTCCCATCTGGCTCCTGCTTATGCAGAATCCGGAGATTGTCCCCGGATACCTCCAGTTTATCCTGCTGGAGGACGATCCTTTCGTGCCGCTGATCATCCAGCTTCTGATCCTGGAATTCGCCATCGACGGCCTGCGGCTGGCGGCAGTGAACACCCCCAGCATGCTGACCACGCCTCTGAGCGTTATCGCCGGTATCGTCATGGGCGAGTACGCCGTCAGTTCCGGCTGGTTTTCCAGCGAAACCATGCTGTATATGGCCTTCGTCACCATCGCCAACTATTCCCAGGCCAGCTTTGAGCTGGGCTACGCCCTGAAATTCATGCGGATCATTATCCTGGTACTGACGGCGATGTTTAACTACCTGGGCTTCATCGCAGGCATTGTTTTCTCAATCTGCGCCATTGTCTTCAATAAGACCCTGGCAGGCAAAAGCTATATTTACCCGCTGATTCCCTTCCACTGGTCCGAGCTGAAAAAGCGGTTCCTCAGGGGACGGCTGCCTCACACCACGAAGCAATGATTTCCTTTTCCAACAATACAAACAAAGCGTCACTGGCGCTTTGTTTGCATACTGACGTAATACAAACGGGCGTCCTCCAGGCCGCACATAGCCCTGGAACGCCCGCTTTTCCTGCACTCCAGCTTACAGCCTGGCCAGCCCGTTCTTCCTGGCGTCCTCCGCTACGGCCGCCGCCACTGCTTCCACTACCTCCGGGTCGAAGGCATGGGGAAGAATATAGTCGGCGGAAAGCTGTTCCGGCTTCACCACTCCGGCGATGGCTCTGGCCGCCGCCATCTTCATGGACTCTGTGATATCCGCGGCCATCACCGACAGGGCTCCCTTGAAGATTCCCGGGAACGCCAGCACATTGTTGATCTGATTCTTAAAATCGGAGCGGCCGGTGCCTACCACCGCCGCGCCTGCAGCCAGGGCATCCTGGGGCATGATCTCCGGAGTCGGATTGGCCATGGGGAACACAATGGCCCCCTCCGCCATGGAGCGGACCATTTCCCCGGTTACCAGGTTGGGCCGGGACACGCCGATGAACACATCGGCTCCTTTCATCATATCCGCCAGAGTCCCCTGCTTCTTGTCCCTGTTGGTCACTTTCGCCATATCCGCCTGGGCCGGATTCAGCCAGTCGGCGCCCTCGAAGACTGCGCCCTTGATATCGCAGAGGATCACATTGCCGAATCCCAGCTGCAAAAGCATTTTCGCGATAGAGATTCCCGCGGCGCCTGCGCCGTTGATGACGATCTCCAGCTCTCCCATTTTCTTTCCCACCACCTTGATGGCATTGAGAAGGGCTGCCGACACCACAATGGCCGTGCCGTGCTGATCGTCGTGGAACACAGGGATATCGCAGCGTTTCTTCAGCTCCGCTTCAATCTCAAAACATCTGGGAGCGGAAATATCCTCCAGATTGATGCCGCCGAAACTCTTGGAAATGAGCGCCACGGTATCGATGATTACCTTCGGATCTTTGGAGTCAATACAGATGGGAAATGCATCCACGCCGGCAAACTCTTTGAACAGAGCGCATTTCCCTTCCATAACCGGCATAGCCGCCTCAGGGCCGATATCTCCCAGGCCCAGCACCGCCGTTCCGTCGGTGATCACAGCCACCAGATTCTGGCGCCTGGTCAGCTCATACACCTTCATGGGGTCTTTGGCAATCTCCAGGCAGGGCTCCGCCACTCCCGGCGTGTAGGCCAGGGACAGCTGCTCCCGGTTCTTAATGGGCGTTCTGGAAATCACCTCAATCTTTCCCTTCCACTCATAATGCTTTGCTAATGCTTCTTCCTTTAATGTCATACGATCCTCCTGTTTCCCTTCCGGCTGCGCCATTCCCGCTCCGGCTGTGTCATTCCCGCTCCGGCTGCGCTGTTTCCGCTCCGGCTGTGTCATTCCTGCTCCGGCCGCGCCATTTTCGCTCCGGCTGTGTCATTTCCGCTCCGGCTGTGCCGGACTGCCGGCCTGTCTTTACAAAACTCTTCTCTTTGGCACGATTCTTCTATATGTTCTGATAGATACTTTCCAGATACGCAATATCCTGGTGACATCTGCCCGGCCTGGAATTTTCCAGAAGCATAGCCGCGTAAGGCTTATACTGTTTCACCAGCTTAAGCAGATGCTCATAGTGGAACAGCCCGTCATGAACCATGGCAAACTCCGGCTGGCCGTCCACCATGACAAAGTCCTTGATGTGAAGGACACTAATCCGGTCCGCGTACAGCTTAAAGGCTTTTTCAATCACCTCATCCTGATTCTGATAGTTCTCGGCGCTGATCAGATTTACCGGATCCAAAATGGCTTCCACATTGGGAGAATCCATATCCTCCAGGAAACGCCGCATGATCTCCGGACAGTACAGCGTATGATCATGAACCGCCTCCACGCCTACGGTAACTCCCAGTTTCTCAGCCGCCTTCACAATCTGTCTCATGGACTTTAAGAGAATCTGATAATTTCCCTCCGTGTATGTATAGGGAACCACCTTGAAATCCGCGTCGTAGCGCCCGGTCTCCGTGCCTACCATGTCCGCTCCCAGAATCTTTGCGTATTTCAAATGCTCGATAAACCGCCGGATCTCAGCCTCGCGCTTGCTCTCATCCGGGTTGGTGGGATTAATATAGCAGCCCAGAACCGCCACATGGATTCCCCTTTTATCCAGTTCTTTGCGAAGCATGTGCGCCGCTCCCGGAGAATAATGGCCGTAGCTGGAATCAAAATCCGAAAATGATTTTCCCATAGCCAGCTGAATCTGAAGGACCCCATTATCCACGACCTTGTCCAGTACCTCCTGAATCGTTCCCTTAGGAGCGATATCATGACACCGCATACCATAGTTTCCTTTGCTCATTGACAGCACCTCCTTATCATAATACACCGCATACTTAACTGCCGGAAATATCTCTGTTTCAACGCAAGTATACCATACCCTCCCGGCAAAACTCAAGGGTTTCGCGCACAATACAAAAAACGCGTCACTGGCGCGTTTTTTGCATACTGACGTAATACAAACAAAGCGTCACTGGCGCGTTTTTTGCATACTGACGTATGTTATGAGGTCTATTCGTCTACCGAGTAGTTAGGCGCTTCCTTGGTGATATGGATATCGTGGGGATGGCTCTCCTTCAGGGAAGCGGCGGAAATCTTTACAAACTTCGCAGTCTTCTGCAGTGTGACGATATCCTTGGCCCCGCAGTATCCCATGCCGGATCTTAGGCCGCCCAGCATCTGGAACACCGTGTCCTCCACCATACCCTTGTAGGCCACGCGGCCCTCCACGCCTTCCGGCACCAGCTTCTTGGCGTCGGTCTGGAAATAGCGGTCCTTGCTGCCGTTCTCCATGGCGGCGATGGAACCCATGCCGCGGTATACCTTGTATTTTCTGCCCTGGTACAGCTCGTAGTCGCCAGGGCTCTCATCGCAGCCTGCGAACATGCTGCCCATCATGCAGACGCTGCCGCCTGCGGCGATGGCCTTGGTAATATCACCGGAGTACTTGATGCCGCCGTCCGCGATGATGGGGATTCCGTACTCCTTCGCAACCTCATAGCAGTCCATGATGGCTGAAATCTGAGGAACGCCGATACCTGCAACCACACGGGTGGTACAGATAGAGCCCGGCCCGATACCTACCTTTACCGCATCCACTCCAGCCTCGATGAGAGCCCTGGTCGCTTCTCCCGTGGCTACATTGCCCGCGATCACATCCAAATCCGGATAGGCTTCCTTGATCATCTTCACGCAGCGGATCACATTGGCAGAATGGCCGTGAGCCGAATCCAGAACCACCACATCCACATGAGCCTTCACAAGGGCCTCCACCCGCTCCAGCACATTGGCCGTGATTCCTACCGCCGCGCCGCAGAGCAGACGCCCCTGGGCGTCCTTGGCGGAATTGGGGTACTTAATCTGCTTCTCAATATCTTTGATGGTAATGAGGCCTTTCAGATTGAAATCGTCATCCACGATGGGAAGCTTCTCCACTCTGGCCTTAGCCAGCATCTTCTTAGCCTCCATCATGGTGATTCCCTCCTTGGCCGTCACCAGGTTCTCCGAGGTCATGCACTCGCTGATCTTCTTGGTAAAATCTTCCTCAAACTTCAGATCGCGATTGGTGATGATTCCCACCAGCTTCCGGCCGTCGGTGACGATGGGCACGCCAGAAATACGGTACTTGCCCATAAGCTCGTCCGCATCTCTCAGCGTATTCTCCGGAGAAAGGAAAAACGGGTCCGTGATAACGCCGTTCTCAGAACGCTTCACCTTGTCAACCTCTTCTGCCTGCTGCTCAATGGACATATTCTTGTGAATGATACCGATACCGCCCTGCCGCGCCATGGCAATAGCCATGCGATGCTCCGTAACCGTGTCCATACCCGCGCTCATCAGCGGAATATTCAGCTTAATCTTCCTGGTAAGATACGTGGTCAGATCTACCTGATTGGGAATCACTTCCGAATAAGCCGGAACCAGAAGCACATCATCAAACGTAATGCCCTCGCCGATTATAGAACCCATTCAAATTTCCTCACTTTCTCCTGTTGATGTAAAATAATTGGTGTCTGTAAAGGTTAATATTTCGCTATATATAGTGTCATAGTGTAACAAACTTTCCTGCCCTTGTCAAGCGGATTATCCTTGATTTTACTGCGTTAACGCGCTGTCAGGGCACCTTGAAAAACCGCATCTTCACAGCTTTTCCAGGCCGCGGATTTTCTCCGATGCACGCTTCTTCGCGCTCTCCGAAATTACAGGATCACCTTCCGGGGCGCTCTCTGGCGCAGGTGCTCCAGAATCCTGTCGTTGGGCTCAATAAGAACCTGTGTGGTCTCTCCCGCCTTCTGCTGCATGATAGCGTAGACTTTCCTGTTAGGCTCCCTGGAGGTAAAATCCAGCACCTTCATGCCCTGTTTCTGCAGATCCTTTACCTGATAGGCGTCCCGGGGGCCAATCAGCTCGATGTCCTCCAGCACTGCCTCCCAGGCCTTCTTTCTCCTGGTCTGCCCCATGATCTTGTCCACACTCACCTGGTCATTGACGATCAGGTACTCATACTCGATGCTGAACATAGGCCATATAAAATACATCGCCACGATCACCGCCAGCAACACAATAAACCCAAAGGGCGTCGTCATGGCAATCAAAAATGAAAGCACACATACAAACGCCAGCAGGCCCTTCAAGAGATAGTTATACCCCGGCGTCTTTCTCTTCACCAGCCACTCCACATACGCTTCATTCATAAGATTTCCCTCCTCATCATACCCCGGTTCATGCCCGCCCCGTAAGACATGTACATGTCCTCGGCGCGCTTTCCGGATATCATACCGACGTAATAAAACAGGAGACCGCCATAAGCATGGCAGTCTCCCGCACATCAACGATATCTCTTCCGCGCTGCCGCTTACATCATCCCCATGCCGCCGCCTGCGGGCGCTGCCGGGGTCTCTTCCTTAATATTAGCAACAACGGACTCAGTTGTCAACAATGTGGAGGCAACACTTGTCGCATTCTGCAGCGCAGAACGGGTCACCTTGGCCGGATCCAGAATACCGGCTTCGATCATGTCCACATATTCTTCCTTATAAGCGTCAAATCCGGTACCCGGCTTAGACTCCTTAACCTTATTGACAATGACGGAGCCTTCCAGTCCTGCGTTGGCCACGATGTGGTACAGCGGGGACTCCAGAGCCTTCAGGATGATCTTGGCGCCGGTTCTCTCATCGCCTTCCAGGCCTTCCAGAACCTTCTCAACCTCAGGCATCGCGTGAATGTAAGCGGAACCGCCGCCGGCCACGATACCTTCCTCAACAGCTGCTCTCGTAGCCGCCAGAGCGTCTTCCATACGGAGCTTAGCTTCTTTCATCTCGGTCTCGGTAGCAGCGCCTACACGGATCACCGCAACGCCGCCGGCCAGCTTAGCCAGTCTCTCCTGCAGCTTCTCACGGTCAAAATCGGAAGTGGTTTCCTCGATCTGTCCGCGGATCTGAGCGATTCTGGCAGAAATCTGAGCCTTGTCTCCCTCGCCGTCTACGATAACGGTATTCTCCTTCTGAACCTTCACGGATTTGGCCCGGCCCAGCTGGTCCATGGTAGCTTCCTTCAGATCCAGACCCAGTTCCTCGGAAATCACCTGGCCGCCGGTCAGGATCGCGATATCCTGCAGCATCTCTTTTCTTCTGTCGCCATAGCCGGGAGCCTTCACAGCAACCACATTGAAGGTGCCGCGCAGCTTGTTGACGATCAGGGTGGTCAGGGCCTCGCCCTCCACGTCCTCAGCGATGATCAGCAGACGGGCGCCAGACTGAACGATCTGCTCCAGCAGAGGCAGGATCTCCTGAATGTTGGCGATCTTCTTATCGGTAATCAGAATGTAGGGGTTCTCCAGAACCGCTTCCATCTTATCCATATCGGTGCACATATACGCGGATACATAACCGCGGTCAAACTGCATGCCTTCCACCAGATCCAACTCTGTCTTCATGGTCTTGGACTCTTCGATGGTGATCACGCCGTCACCGGTTACCTTCTCCATAGCGTCCGCTACCATCTCGCCTACCTCGTCGCTGGAAGCGGAGATTGCAGCAACTCTGGCAATCTGATCCTTGCCGTTGATGGGCTGGCTCATCTTCGCGATAGCATCCACAGCTGCATCCGTGGCCTTCTTCATGCCCTTGCGCAGAACAATGGGATTGGCTCCTGCTGCCAGGTTCTTCATGCCTTCATTGATCATAGCCTGTGCCAGAACCGTAGCGGTGGTGGTGCCGTCGCCGGCCACATCGTTGGTCTTGGTAGCCACTTCCTTCACCAGCTGAGCGCCCATATTCTCAAAAGCGTCCGCCAGCTCAATCTCCTTGGCAATGGTCACACCGTCGTTGGTGATCAGGGGAGCGCCGAACGATTTGTCCAGAACTACGTTCCTTCCCTTAGGTCCCAGGGTAACTCTCACGGTATCAGCCAGCTGGTTGACGCCGGACTCCAATGCTTTTCTGGCTTCTACGCCATATTTAATTTCCTTTGCCATAGTTATATCCCTCCAGTCTTAGATTCTTTCTCACTCGATCACTGCCAGAATGTCATTCTGCTTCACGATCACGTACTTCTCGTCCTCTACTTCCACTTCCGTGCCGGAATACTTGGAGTAGATGACCTTATCGCCAACCTTGACCTGCATGGTGACTTCCTTGCCGTCAACCACGCCGCCGGGGCCTACCGCGACAACCTCAGCCTGCTGAGGCTTCTCTTTGGCCTGGCCGGGAAGAACGATTCCGGACTTGGTGGTCTCCTCTGCCACCAGCTGCTTCAGGACAACTCTGTCAAATAACGGTGTCAGTTTCATTTATGATTCCTCCTTAAAAAATGGTTATTTTTTCTATCAACATATGTTATAGCACTGTTTGTTAGCACTGTCAAGGGTTGAGTGCTAAATTTTTTATAAAATTTTGATAAATTTTGATAAACTGTATGGTACTCTGACAAGGGCCGGAAATACCGCCTCCCACCGGATACAAAAAGCCTGCCTCCGGCTATCTTTCTGCCTGCGATGGTATATAAAACCGGCGCTGCCTCCGGCTGTTCATCAGACAGTCGGACACAACGCCGGTCAGATTATATCATATTATCCTTTTCCCATTCCGAGAATCGCTTACTGAATCCACTCGCCTTGGGCATTTACCCGGTAGCCGTCCGGAGTCACCGTATTGGTGAGCAGAGCTCCCAGCGTCGCGTCGCTTGCGCTGCTGAAATAATACCACTTGCCGTTCAGCATCTGCCAGCCCGTAGCCATACGGCCGTTGCCGCTCTGAGCTGCTTTCAGGTAATAGACTTTGCCGTCCAGATTCAGCCAGCCCGTATCCATAATTCCAGTGCCTCCAAAATGGTACCAGTGGGCGCCGTCGTTCTCCGCCACGCAGATCCAGCTGTTGGAAGCCACGGTTCCGTCGCTGTACTGGAGAATCCATCCCTGGGTGCTCTGGACCCATGCGCCGGATACCACATTAGCGTTGGCCACACCTGCCGTTCCAACGCCGCTGGCGGCTGTGCTTACCACTGTCGTGATCGCGCTTCCGCTTCCGGGAACCACCGTCGGCGCGGAACCTGCTGAAGGCACCTGTGCCGTGCCGGTCTGACCGGATTTGGAGCCGCCTCCGCCTCCGCCACCACCGCCTCCGCCGGAGCTGCCGCCACCGGAACTGCCGCCGGAACCGCCGGAACTTCTTCTTTCAAATACTGCCGTCAGAACTCTGTCCCCATCAACCGTGATCTGGAGACTGGGCGAAGTGCCGACGATCTGATCTCCCTCCATCCAGCAGGAGAAGCTGTAGCCTCTTGAAGCTTCCGCTTCCAGAGTCACCTGGGAACCGACCCGATACCGGCCTGCGTACTTTACCGTTCCTCCCTGAGCCGGCACTGCTTCCGCCGTCACCGCCGCATCCAGGACCGCATCGGACCATTTGGCGTACAAATCCATATCGCCCTCTACTACATCGCTGTCGAAATTCCAGCGCCTGGTGTAGCTCAGATCTGTGTACCAGCCTTCAAATACGGCCCATTCCTTCGCTGTGAAAGCAGGCGTTCCAGCCCGTTTCCCGAACACCACCGGGTTGGTAAAAGTCTCAGGGCTGCCGCCCATGGTATGGTAGGTAACCGTGTAGGTCTTCGGCTCCCAGTGCGCGTACAGCATCATGCCGTAAGAGAATACATAGCCGTCCGTAATCCGGCTGCCGCCTTCCGGAGCCGTGTACCAGCCTGTGAAATCATGGCCTCTTCTGGAAGCTGTCGGAAGACTTGCTGTCAGGCGGCCCTGTTTTGTCTGAAGGGAAGCCCTGTCGGCCTCGCCGCCGTTGGCATCAAAATATATGGTATAAACCGCCTGGTTTACCTTCACGTCACTGGTGCTGCCTGCATTCGTTACGCCTTCCGGCACATCGAAGGAGCCTGTCACGATCAGGTCCTCTGCCGTCTCATCGCCGCCGATCTGCAGAAGCCCGTCGCTGCCGATCTGGGTATAACCGCTCTTATACTGGCCTGCCGGCGCCTCCACACTCCACGCTGCATTCAGAATTTTGGAAAGGTCCGCATCAGGATGGCTTCCGCCCACCGGCTTCACCGCAAACCGAACCGTGTTGCCGATATCGGCATAACTTTTTTCGGAATATACCTTAACGGCATTCATGGTAAGAGGCTCCGCCTTCAGATACCGGTAAACCGCCGTTTCGCTCATCAGAGATTTCGTGTCCCCATTTACCCGAAGGGCCGAAACTTCCTTGGTCTCAGCATTCTGCTCATTGCCAAAGACAATATAATCACCTGTGCGGCGGCTGAAATCCACAGCCCCGTCTACTGCCGCCTGGTCACCCCGAGCCGTCAGGCTGACGTCTCCGCTGATGGATACTTTCGCTCCGTAACCGTTGCTTCCATTGCCGATTCCATCCGCATTGCTGCCGCCTATGGCCTCAATGGTGCCGCCGGTAATCTCTATCGTGCCGCTTTGGCTGTTGGTAGCAGAACCGATGCCGGCTCCGCCCAGAGGCTTTCCGCTGGTCACTACCCGGTCTACAGAGCCGCCTTTCGCATAGACATTTCCGCCGGTAATCCTGACATAACCGTCGCCGCCATCATTGTACCAGCTGCCGCCGATACCGGCCCCGCCGTTGGTTCCGTATGCTTCTACCTTGCCGCCTTTAACCGTAACCTTTACCGCCCTGCTGGAGGAGCCGCTGCCGATTGCCGCCGGATTGTAGCCCATCTGGTCTGCCGCCTGCTGGGTCGTTCCATAAGCAGCCACATGGCCGCTGTTGATCGTGATCTCTCCGACCCGGGAGCTTCTCCCGTCGCCGCCGATGCCGGCCCCATAGCCGTAACCGGTGGCCTTGAGGGTACCGCCTGTCGTCGTCTGTCCGTAGATAGTCAGGGATGTCCCCTCCGGCACATTGATGCCCTTAGACGCCGTCAGGACAGTTCCGCTTCCCAGAAGCAGGGTCACATGGCCCTCGCCAATCTGAATCCTGTCATTAAATGTACAGCTCTTATCTACAAAATACCACAAATCCTTGTCGCTGCTTCCCCATTTTCCACTGTTCTGGGAAAGAGAAGATACCTTCACAAGACGATCCCTGCCTATTTCTTCCGTCTTGGAAACTCCATTTTCATCTACATAAGTAACTTTGCCGCACTGATCGCACACAAATGTACAGGGCGAACCCTCCGATGCTTCCTGATAGCCGCAGCTGTAATCGCCATGGTCCCCCTTCAGGTGCTTACAGTCCAGAACCCATCCCTCTTCAGGATCCGGGTTGAACTCATCGCTTAAGGCGATTTCGGAACCATCCATAATAATCTCGTCATGCTCCGCCTCGCTGGGCGTGGCCTTGCCTGCTTCGCTGGGCGTGGCCTTGTCTGCATCGCTGGGCGTAGCGGTTTTCCTATAGCATTCCCTCGTATGATGCCCCTCCGCATGGCTGCACGGCCTGGCTTCCCTGGGAGCTTCGTAACCGCATTGCGGCGTATGCTCTTTGTGGTGTTCACATATACCGGTTCCTGAGGCGGCCGTATCTCCCTGCGCCACCATACCGGTGCCGGTGACGATCAGCGCCGCGCTCAGCAGCACGGAAACCCATTTTTTTACATCTCGCTTCATCATGTCTCCTCCTTTATATGGGGTCACTGACAAAATAATACTTCTGTACTTATTATTATATACAACCCCCCCGGAAGTCAACATATTTTTCACCGATTTCAGCAGAACAATTTCAGCAGAATTCTAATGATACTCGGGCAGATAAACGCTCAATGCCTGTTCAGGTAGATCTTCTCCGGTTTCATCGGATTTTCTGTCATGTTCTGCCGGTGAACCATCCGCGGCACTACATTCAGGCGGGCATTCTGGAAGCTGCCGCCCGTAGCCTTCCAGGCTACCACCACATCCTCCGGTCTGTTCCCTCTGTATTTTCCAGATTTTCCTCCGTTCTTTTTCTTCTCGGATATCTTCTTCCCGGAGGCGGCCTTCTTCTCCTTCTTCCCGGCGGTCTTCTCTTTTATCTCTTTCTTCTCGGAATTCGCCGGATGCTTTGCTTCCGCGGCCGCTTCCTTCTCCCCGTGAATGGCTCCGCTGAAAAACAGCGCTGCCCTGGCGCTTGCCGGCCCCACCAGCTCATAGAGAACCGAGGATGACAGGATAATGGTAGACAGAAGATTTCCCATAGCCGTCGGAAGAATCCTCTGGCCCAGAACCGCCAGCCCGATGGAAACTCCCGCCTGCGGAATCAGCGCCACGCCCAGATAATTGCGCACCTTCGCATCCATGCCGCAGATACGGCAGCCCAGCCAGGCTCCCGCGTACTTTCCTATGATTCTCACCACAAAATAGGCCGCCCCTATGATCCCCGCAGTCTGAAGGGCGCTCACATCCAGCCGCATGCCGGACAAAATGAAGAAGCAGGACAGGATCGGCGGAGTGAAATGGTCGATCTGATGGAACAGCTTCTTATCCGAGGTCAGGTTGATGAACGCGCCGCCGAATGCCATACAGGCCAGCAGCGGAGAGATATCCAGGGCGCTGCACAGACCGGCCAGACCCAGAAGCGTAGCCACCGGAAGAATCAGCCGGTTGTCCTTGCTGCGTCCCGGCTCCAGAAGCTTCTTCAGAAACGCGCCGCAGCCCAGCCCCATCAGGATTCCCAGACCGTTGCTGAAAACAGGCGTCAGGATATCGCTCAGGCTGACGGTTCCGTCCAGAGCCGCATGGGCCGCCGAAGAAGCCACGCTGAATGCCAGCAGGGCCACCACATCATCCATGGCTACCACCTGCAGGAGAATATCCACAAACTCTCCCTTGGCGTGATACTGGCGGATGGTCATGATGGTGCTGGCCGGGGCTGTGGCCGTGGCAATGGCTCCCGCCACTAGGGAGAAGGCCCAGGATGTATGGAAGGCGAAACGCAGCATTACTGTAATCAGGGCGCCTGCCGCCAGCGACTCAAAGGCTGTGATGATCAATACTTTTTTTCCGGTCTTTTTAAGGACAGACAGCCGGAAAAACCTTCCCACACTGAATGCGATAAACGCCAGGGCAATATCGCTGACAAATTCCATCCCGTCGATAAGCTCCTTCGGGATCATTTTCCCTACGTAGGGACCGATCAGGATTCCCGCGATGATGAAGCCGCTGACATTGGGCAGATTAAAAAATTTGGTCACCCTGGTCACCAAAAAACCGGCGAACAGGATGATGGACAGGCTGATCAGAACAACTGATACCTGGCTCAGGTTCTCGTAAAACGCGTACATAGTGCATTCCCTCTTCCAGATTTATATTTTCAGTTGATTATACGCACATTTTCTGATAAAATAAAATCAAATTTTTCTTATAAATCATAAATAATCTTTATGGAGGTGCGCTATGCTTGATTCAAAGATTGAGACGCTGCTGTCTGTCGTGGACACTTTAAACTTCACGGAAACCGCCAGGCAGCTCAATATGACCCAGCCCGCCGTCAGCCACCACATCAAACTTCTGGAAGACGAACTTGGCATACGCATCTTCAATCGGGCTGAAAAACGGCTGATTCTCACGGATGAAGGGAAAATCGCGGTCCGCTACGCCCGCCGCATCAAGAACCTCTACGGAACCCTGAAGCAGGCGCTGGATGACGAGAAAAAAAGGATCCGCCGCCTGACCATCGGCGTCACCCCCACCGCGGAAAACAACATCGTCTCCCAGGTGCTGGCCATCTACGGGGCGGAGCATCCGGATATTCATATAACGGTAATTTCGGATACCATAAAGAATATTTATGATAAACTGCGGACTTATGAGATATCCATCGCCATCATTGAAGGCGCCCTGGTTCATCCGGAATCTTACAACTCGATTCTTCTGGATACAGACTACCTGGTCCTGGCTGTCTCCAATGACAACCCCCTCTCCTCCAGAAGCGTGGTTACCCTGGATGAGCTGAAGCAGGAGAAGATGATCCTGCGCCTTCCGGATTCCGGTACCAGAAACCTGTTCGAGAACAGCCTGATTGGAAAGAACCAGTCCTTAAGCGCCTTCAACGTCATCCTGGAGGTGGACAACAACGATGCCATCAAGGAACTGGTCCGGGCCAATTTCGGCGTATCCGTCATCTCCAAAAGCTCCTGTGAGGACGAGGTGCGGAAGAACAAGCTCCGTATCCTTCCCATTGAAAATCTGAGCATGGTCCGGGAAATTCAGATCGTATACGCCAAGGATTTCACACACACGGAGATTCTGAACGAGATCGCCCGGATTTACCACAGAAAGATGGGCAGATAGGCATTTCCTCTCAGGTTTTGCCCGGTTTTCAAAATTTTCTTTATATTTTCCTTTATTTTTTGGGATAATGGTATTACAATAGAGAAAATGACTATGATTCAGAAAGGGGTATCTCTATTATGGAAAAGAAAAAATTTGGCAAACTGCTTGCCCTGGCCGCAGTTGTGGGAACTGCCGCCGCTGCTGTTTCCTACTTTATCAGGTACAAATCTTTCAGCAAGGAACTGGACGAAGATTTTCACGATTTTGAGGGAGATGAGGACAATCTGTTCGAGGATGATATGAGCGAGCTGGACTCCCTGGATGCTTCCGCTCCCGAGCGCAAGTACACTGCTCTCTTCCAGAAGAAGGACGAGGCTGTGGAGAAGCTGAAGGGCGCCGCCGGCCATGCCGCTGAGGCTGCCAAGACTGCCGCCGACTTCGCAAAGGACAAAGCCAAGGCCGTGGCCGAGAAGGCCAAATCCCTCGGCAAGGACGCCGCTGAGGCCGCCGAAGACGCTGCCGCCGGGACCGGAGAGGCTGCTGCGGAGGATGCGGCCGGGGCCGTTGCGGAAGCTGCGGAGGATGCGGCCGCGAAGGCAGATGATTCCCTCAACGCTCTGTCCGAAGAGATTGAGGAAGTTACCGACGCCGCCGAGGACAAGGCAGAGGCTGCCGGCGAGGCCGCCGAAGATGCCGCCAAGGCCTTTGCCGAGACTGCCAAGGAGGCTGCGGAAGCATTGGAAGAAGCCGCCGACTCCGCCACTATCGAAGACGACAATAAGCAGCTCTGATCATTTTAAACAGTTAAGGCAGACTGCCGCCGGATCCTTTGATTTGAGATGTCCGGCGGCAGTTTTTTCTGTAATCAATCCCATTTCAGCAGATTCTGAAACCGGATCTCCCTGCCCGTCAGCCGTCTTATACCGGATCTGTCCGTTCATCAGATCCTGCGCGAATTCTCCCTTTCCCACAAATTTATACCGCAAAAAGGCTGACCCGCAGTTTCTTCCCGCGTTTCAGCCTTTGTATATACGCTTTCAATTTTATCTGCAGGCCTGCGCCCGCAGTTCTTTGCCGTCCTGCAGCCCGCCGGTTATCATTTCTCCAGCTTGAAGGAACTCTTCAGAGACACGATCCGGTTGAACACCGGCGCGTCGGGAGTACTGTCCTTAGCGTCCACGCAGAAGTAACCGCTGCGCATAAACTGGAAACTGTCGTAAGCCTCAGCGTCCGCAAGGGCAGGCTCCACGTAACAGTTCTTAAGAACCGTCAGGGAGTTGGGATTTAAGTTCAGGGTGCCGTCATCGTTCAGCTTTCCCTTCTCCTCATCCACGATATTCTCATACAGGCGGCATTCCACCTGCTTCGCCGTATCCGCGCAGACCCAGTGGATGGTCCCTTTCACCTTACGCCCGGTAAAACCGGAACCGCTTTTGGTCTCCGGATCGTAAGTGACGTGAACTGCGGTCACATTGCCGTCCTCATCCTTCTCACAGCCGGCACATGTGACGAAATAGGCCCCGAAAAGCCTCACCTCGTTGCCGGGGAACAGACGGAAATATTTCCTGGGAGGCACCTCCATGAAGTCCTCACGCTCAATATACAGTTCGCGTGAGAAGGGAACCTGGCGGAAACCCAGCTCCTCATTCTCCGTATTGTTGGGAACCGTAAGCAGCTCTTTCTGGCCCTCCGGATAATTGTCGATAATCAGCTTTACCGGGTCCAGAACCGCCATCATCCTGGGCTTTTTCAGCTTAAGATCCTCCCGGATACAGTACTCCAGCATAGCATAGTCCACGGAGCTGTTAGCCTTGGACACGCCGCAGAGCTCCACAAACTTCTTAATGGACTCCGGCGTGTAGCCGCGGCGCCGCAAGGCCGCGATGGACACCAGCCGCGGATCATCCCAGCCGTCCACGATCCCGTCCTCCACCAGCTTCTTGATGTACCGCTTGCCGGTGACTACGTTGGTCAGGTACAGCTTGGCAAACTCAATCTGCCGGGGCGGATTCTCAAATTCGCACTCCCGCACTACCCAGTCGTAGAGGGGACGGTGATCCTCAAACTCCAGGGTGCAGATAGAATGGGTAATATGCTCGATGGCGTCCTCGATAGGATGGGCAAAATCGTACATGGGATAGATGCACCATTTGTCCCCGGTATTGTGATGGCTCATATGGGCCACACGGTAGATGACCGGATCCCGCATGTTGATGTTGGGGCTTGCCATATCGATCTTAGCCCGGAGTACCTTCTCGCCGTCGGCGTAAACGCCGGCCTTCATCTCCTCGAAAAGCTTCAGATTCTCCTCAACGCTCCGGTTCCGATAAGGGCTTTCCCTGCCGGGCGTGGTGAAATCTCCCCGGTATTCCTTAATCTCGTCGGCGCTCAAGTCGCAGACGAAAGCCTTGCCCTTCTTGATCAGCAGGACAGCGCACTCATACATCTGCTCAAAATAATCCGACGCGAAGAACAGCCTGTCCTCGAAATCGGCCCCCAGCCATTTCACGTCCTCGATGATGGACTCCACAAACTCTGTCTTCTCCTTGGTAGGATTGGTATCATCAAACCGGAAGTTGAACTTGCCGCCGTATTCCTTCGCCAGGCCGTAATTCAGAAGAATCGACTTGGCATGCCCGATATGCAGGTATCCGTTGGGCTCCGGCGGAAAACGGGTCTGCACATGATCATAGACGCCCTCCGCCAGGTCTTTCTCAATCTCCTGCTCGATAAAGTTTTTTGAACTCTCCGCCGCTTCTTTATTCTCTTCCATTCTGGGTTCTTCCATCGTGTTCGCCATATTTCCCTCCATGGATTATGATTGTCATTCCGCTTGTGAGGAGCAGCCGCCGCCAATCCGCCGCAAACTTCTCCCCTTCATGCCGCTGTAATGAAAATGGGAAACCCTGCTCATTCAGGATTTCCCTTTTCTTTTAAGAGCTGGCGACGGGACTCGGACCCGTGACCTCCTCACTACCAATGAGGTGCGCTACCGCTTGTGCCACGCCAGCCTTTCATGGCCCCTCATTTGAGCCGTATGTTATCTTATCATGAGTTCCCGTATTTGTCAACCGCCCACAGAAAGAATTTTTCTTTTTTATCCGCTCGCCGGTAACAGGGAAATGCCGCTTTACATAGTCTAAAGTAAAACACCAGGAGGCATTCCTATGGCTTCCAACACCACCACTACCACAACTGTGACAACTGCAAACAATGATTACGGACTGACCACACCGGTTGCTCCGGAGGGCGGACTTCCCGTGTTCCCCGGCCCATCTACCGGCGGCGGCACCGACGACAGCAGCGGCCTCACGACTCCCGTAGCCCCGCCTAATTCCTTGCCGGTCTATCCGGGCAGCAGCAGCTCCGGAAGCAGCGGTTCCGGCAGCGGCTCCTCAGATAATGATTACGGCCTTACCCATCCCATTGCGCCGGAAGGCGGTTCTCCGGTCTGGCCCGGCGGAAACTACTGGCCGTCATGGCCCTCCTTCCCCGCCTGCCCCAACTGTTCCGTCTGCACAAGCTGCAGCGGTTCAGCCCAGCAGTACGGCCAGATTCGTTTCCTGAACGCTTCCACTGCCAATACAAGCGTCAGCTTAACCATCGATAATACAACTTATGCATCCAATGTGGGTTTTGGTACAATCACAAACTACCGCCGGATCTCCGACGGTTTCCACACCATTTCTGTCCGGAGAACCACAGGCCTGCGGACCCTCGTGGTTCAGGAGAGCCTTCCCTTCTCTGCCGGCCAGAAATATACCCTTGTGCTGACGGATACCGCGGCCGGCGGCGTAGATCTGATTCAGGTAGATGATACCGGCTGCAATACCTTAAATCCCAATACCGGCTGCTACCGGGTAGCTAACATGGCTTACAGCGGATCTTCCTTCGACGTGATGCTCTACAGCCACGATACGGTCTTCCGCAACGTGGGATTCCATGATGTAACCGCCTACAAGCAGGCCATGGCCGGAACCTACCAGTTCTACATCACCAACTCTGCCAATTTCTCCGTCATCCGCGAGCTGCCCGTCCTGATCATCGGCGCGGCCGTAAACGGCAGCAGCTTCCGCGACCCGCTGGTCTCCTACTCAGTGGACATCGCGGCAGGGAAAAACTACACTTCCTATCTGATCGGAAGCAGCTGGTCCGACCTGAATTTCCGGGTACTGACCGTGGAAAACTAAATCCATGCAGAAAGGATTCCGCCTCACAGAACACACCTTCGGCGCGGCGTCCTTTTCCGCGTACTGTCACAGCCAAAAATGGGAATTCCGCCGCCGCGAAATTCCCATTTGTCTTACCGTCTGTTATATTCTATTCTTTCAGTTTCTTCATCAGCGCCTCCACATCAATGGGCTTCATGATGAAATCATCCATTCCGCTTGCTATGGCCCGATCCCTGTCCTCCTGGAAGGAGTTGGCCGTACAGGCATAGATGCGGACGGCAGCCGCATCCCTGCGCTTCATGGCGCGAATCGTCCGGGTGGCCTCAAAACCATCCATCTCCGGCATCAGCAGATCCATGAGTATCAGCCGGTATTCGCCTTCCCGGGACGCCGCAAATCTCTGAACCGCCTCCCGCCCGTTGACGGCAAGGTCGGCAGAGACGCCCACATCATTCAGAAGTTCCAGAATAATCTCCGCATTCAGCTCGTTGTCCTCCGCCACCAGAATCTTCCCGGAGACGTCTTCTTCCTTGTCCCGCGGCGGAACAGCCTCCTCTTCGGGAACCCATTCCTCCTGTTCCGCCGTTCCCGTCGGCGCCGGTCTGGCAGGAAATGTGAAGGTAAATTCACTCCCCTCTCCCTTATGACTGACGACGCTCAGGTCGCCGCCCATCAGACGGGCCAGACGGCAGCTGATCGCCATACCCAGGCCGGTACCCTGATTCCCCTTGGATACCGTCTCCAGTTCCTGGGAGAATGTATCAAAAATATGCTCACGGAACTCTTCGCTCATACCGCAGCCGTCATCCGTCACCTGGAACGTGGTGGAAACCTGTCCGTTCTCGTCCATCTCCTGAGCGGCGGCAAAACTCACATGTCCGCCCTCCGCGGTAAATTTCCGGGCATTGTCCAGCATGTTCATCACAACCTGCTGGATGCGGGCCTGGTCCCCTATGATCTCCGGATACGGCAGATCAATATCAATCTCAAAATGAATCCCCTTCTCATCCATGCCGCTCTTCACAATGGAAGCTGCCGTGGAGGACAGAAGATGAAGATTCACATTGCTCTCATCCAGCTTCATGGATTGTTCCTGAAGCTTGGACATATCCAGAATGTCATTGACCAGGGACAACAGATACTTGGCCGTAGTCGTAGACTGGCGAAGATAACCGGACAGCTTCTGACGGTCTCCCAGATTCTGTCCCATAAGGTAATTGAGCCCGATCAGGCCATTGAGGGGCGTACGGATCTCATGGCTCATGGTAGACAGAAACCTTCCCTTGGCCCGGGCGTCCGCCCTGTCCTCCATCGCCCTGATTCTGGCCTTCAGAAGCAGGCACAGCAGAACAACGATCAGCAGCAAAGCCGCCATAAGGGCCGCCGCCGCATACCGATACTGATAAAAAATATCTCCGGCCGTCATTTTATACGGATTCGTCATGGTCCCTTCAATAATGTACAGGGCCATCTCGTCTTCTGTCAGCTGGCTGATCGCCTCATTCAGCCGACCGATCAGAAGCTCCCTCTCCTCCCAGATCGGTCCGCCCTCCATCTGGCTGAGGGGCACCACAGCCGAGAAGCAGAGCATGTCATCCAGGCCCACGATCGGGACCACCTTCAGGGAGCGGTAAGCAGGCTTATACAGCCAGTGTTCCACCACGTACTGGTTCTGGATCAGGATATCCGCCTTCTTCGCCACAAGGGCGTCCAGACAGGCTTCCATGGAAGGATAATCCACCAGCTGGAAATTGGGGTACTGGCTGGTCAGAACCTTCCGCAGCGTCTGGGAACCGGTGGATATAGCCACTTTTAAATTCTCGTTGTATGTAAAATCGATTCCCTCCCTGGCCACGATCACCTTGCGGCTGGACAGGTAAGGATCGCTCATCAGAATCCCTCTGGCATTCTGATTTTCTTTATTATATTCCACGCTGGTGACCAGATCAAAGCCCTCATCCACCAGATAATCGTAAGTCACATCGCCGCTCGGGAGGGCCACATAATCAAACTCCACTCCCGCCAGCCCGCTGATACGGTCCAGAACCAGCCTGGTGATTCCTGCCAGGTCTCCGTTCTCATCCGCGAGAGACACCGGACTGCAGTCCGTCACGAATCCTACTTTGAAAGCACGATCCGGAAGCTCAGCGGCAAACGCTGTATGATTAAAACCAATACTGCCCACAATCAGTCCCACTGCGGCGGCTAATGCGGGTATCTTCTTCCACATTACGGCAAACATGTTCTTCACCTTTCGGACAGTATTTCATATTTTTATTTCTTCCGCAGCTGCCGCGGCCGTCCCGTCAGGACATTCTCAGCAGTCTGTGATAAATATCATAATCTTCATCCTGGTACACGTCAAAAATAACCTTCATGCCTTTCCCCTCGCCGGCCAGATAACGCTTCACCGTCCTGACGGCGATCTCCGCGGCCTTCTCATTGGGGAAATGGAACTCTCCCGTAGAGATGCAGCAGAAGGCAAGGCTTTTCACACCCTTCGCATGGGCCAGCTCCAGGCAGGATTCATAGCAGGAAGTCAGCAGCGCCTCATCCTCATCCGTCAGCTGGCCGATGACGACCGGCCCTACCGTGTGAATGATATAGGTGCTGGGAAGATTGTAGGCCGAAGTGATCTTGGCACGGCCCGGCTCCTCCTCATGTCCCTGCTTTTCCATAATCTCCGCGCATTCCAGCCTCAGCTGAATGCCGGCATAGGTATGAATACAATTATCAATACATGTGTGCATGGGATAATAACATCCCGTCATACCCCGGTTGGCCGCATTCACTATGGCATCGCACTTCAGTGTCGTAATATCGCCCTGCCACAGATAGATGCCTCTTGCCGCCGGTTTCAGCTCCGCAAAATCCGTAATCCCCTTCTCCCTGATCTCCTCCCGCAGATATTCATCCTGCACATCCAGGAACACCTGATTCATCTCCCCCGCCGGTCTCAGATTCATCAGCGACCTGAGGAGATTCCTCTGGTCCGTCTCCCCCTTCGGAACCTGGATCTTTCCATACTGCGGCTGCTCCTTCAGCAGCTCCTCAATGAGATACTTTCTCCTTTCTTTTTGTTTCATAATGACGCCTCCCCAAGTATGCGCACCATAAAAACATTTGTTAACAGATACTTCCTCACGATATATTTTAACACTTTTGCGCACTGCTAACAAGAGTCTTGTTTAATTTTTCAGAGACATTTTCACCGCATCTGGTCATAGCTGTCCCTGAGTATCCGGCAGGAGCGGTCCATTTTCTCCCGTTCCTCCTGATTCAGGGATAATTCCAGCACCCGCTGAATCCCGTTTCGGTTGATGATGCAGGGAACTCCCGCAAACACATCGGTCTGTCCGTATTCGCCCCGCAGCATGGCGGACACGGTGAGAACGCTGTTCTCGTCATTTAAAATAGCCCTGGTAATCCTGGTCATGGCCATGCCGATTCCGTAGTAGGTGGCCCGCTTGGCCTCGATGATCTTGTAAGCGGCGCCCTGTACCTGGGCCACAATATCGTTGAGCCGGTCCACGCAGATCTCGTCCTGACCGTCGCAAAGTTCGTCACACATCTCTACAATGGGCTTGGTGGCCAGAAGAGCCTGGCTCCAGGGCACAAATTCGCTGTCTCCGTGCTCTCCTATGACATAGGCATGGATATTTCTGGGATCCACACGCAGGTATTCGCCCAGAAGATACCGCAGGCGCGCCGTATCCAGGGCCGTGCCGCTTCCCAAAACCCTGCGGGGATTAAAACCGGACAGGGCGTAGGTAATCCTGGTCATCACATCTACAGGATTAGTAGCTACCAGGAAAATCCCGTCAAATCCCGAGGCGGTTACCGGTTCGATGATGGAACGGAACACCGCCGCGTTCCGCTTCAGAAGATCCAGCCGGGTTTCTCCCGGCTTCTGAGCGGCGCCGGCACAGATCACCACCATATCCGCGTCCCGGCAGTCCTCATAATCTCCCGCAAATATTTTCATATTAGCAGCAGCAAAGGCAAGGCCATGGTTTAAATCCATAGCCTCGCCTTCCGCTCGTTTTCTGTCAATATCGATCAACACCAGCTCATTGCACACGCTCTGATTCACCAGGCAGTAGGCGTAGCTCATGCCCACCATACCTGCTCCCACCAGAACTACCTTCCGCTTATCGTTAACCATCCTCAGACCTCTCTTCCTGCTTTGATACTTCTAGTATCTCAGTTCGCGAAGAAAATATGCCTGACGATTATTTTTCCGATCGTCTGCGCCAAAATCTGTCCTGTCCGGCAACCTTCGGGATATTTGGGGAGGAATCACCCTGCCGACATCCTCTGGCGCACGATCTCGTATGCCAGGATTCCCGCCGCCACCGATGCGTTCAGGGAATCAATGTCTCCTTTCATGGGAATAGCCGCCGTCATATCGCAGTTCTCACGAACCAGCTTGCTGACGCCTTCTCCCTCGCTTCCCACCACCAGTCCAATAGGGCCGGTCAGATTCTGCCGGTACATCAGCTCTCCGTCCATATCGGCGCAGACGAACCATATCCCTTCCTTCTTCAGCCGCTGAATCGCCGCCGTCAGATTGGTCACCTTGGCAACCGGCGTGTAATTCAGGGCGCCGGCGGAAGTCCTCGCCACCACTGCCGTAAGGCCCACGGCCCTTCGTTTGGGAATGATAACCCCGTGGGCACCTGCCTGATTGGCCGTCCGGATAATAGCTCCCAGATTATGGGGATCCTCGATACCGTCCAGCAGAATAAGAAATGGCGCCTCTCCCTTCTGTCTGGCTCTCTCCAGAATATCTTCCACCGTGGAATACTCATAGGCAGCCGTCTGGGCGATGACGCCCTGATGGCGTCCGGTCTGGGAAAGCTGATCCAGACGCTCCCTGGACACAAAACTGATGATCGTATCGTGCTTTCTTGCCTCACGGACAATGGTCTGCACCGGCCCGTCCTTACATCCGTCCAGTACATACAGCCTGTCTACAGTCTTGCCGGAGCGGAATGCCTCCAGCACCGCGTTTCTTCCTTCCACCAGCTGACGGTCCGTCTCCCCATCATCCAAAATCCTGCTGTCTAAACTCTTCTCATTCATATTATCCGCAAATCTCCTGCCTGACGCAAAACTTCCCGCCACAGTTCTTCTGTCCGGTGCAAAACTTCCTGCCGCAATTCTTCTGTCCGGTACGAAACATTCTGCCGCAATTCTTCTGTCTGACGCAGATCTCCTTTATGAAATCCGGTCACTGTTTCTCGCCGATTCTCTCAAGCCCCATGGCAATCAGATCGGTCATCCGCTCAAACCTCTCCTGAAGATACAGATATCCCAGAAGCGTCTCAAAACCCGTAGCCCTCCGGTAATCGATCATAGTAGCGTTCTTGGCGCTGGTGACAGATTTGGCGTTTCTGCCTCTCTTATAGACGGCTTCCTCCTCCTCTGTCAGATCCGGCTCCAGAAGCCGGATCATCTCCGCCTGGGCCGAGGCCTTCAGAAGACCCGCATCATGGCGGTGCATCTTATTCACCTGCATATTGCCGTGGGCCACCGTAAGCGTGCGGATCACCGCCTCATAGACCGCGTCCCCGATATAGGCCAGAACAAGGGGCGAATAGGCGGCGGCATCCATCTTATGAAGATGAAACGTGTCCTTGAAATACTGCCAGGAATCCCTTCCTGCCGTCTGCCGGCTTTCCTGAACCTGTTCCGGAATGCCTCCGGCGGCCTGCCGGCCCGATTCTCCGCCATATACGCTTTCGCTCACCTTCGTATCCTCTCCCATATCAGGCCCTCTTCCATTTGACGCCTTCCCTGGTATCTTCCAGGATAATGCCCATGCCGGAAAGCCTGCCCCGAATCTCATCTGCCAGGGCGTAATTCTTCTCTTTCCGGGCCTGCTGGCGGGCCTGGATCAGAGCCTCGATCTCCTCATCCAAAGCCTCCGCTTTTACCTCCGTGACGATTCCCATGACGCCGCACAGCTTCTCAATGGTCTCTTTAAGATATGTCACATAGGCTTTACTGCTGTTCTCATCCGCAGTGGAATTACTCAGCTTCACCAGCTCAAAGATGGCAGAAACCGCATCTGCCGTGTTGAAATCGTCATCCATAGCCGCCTCAAACTTAGCGACCAGCTCCTTCGCCTGCGTTACGCCTGCTGTCTCCGCTTCGGTCATAGCGCCGGCAGTCTCAGCCTTAGTCATAGCGCCGGCAGCCTCAGCTTCGAGCATAGCTCCATCTCCGGAAGCGGCGGTTCCGGTCCCGGTGTTGCCGGAGCCCTGGTCTTTCGCCCTGCCTTCCAGCTCTCTCAGCTTCTCCGCCGCCGTGCGGATCCGCTCCAAGCCATTTCTGGAAGCCTCCATCAGCTCCGCGCTGAAATTCAGGGGGCTGCGGTAGTGGGCGCTGAGCATGAAGAAACGCAGCACCTGCAGGTCGTATTTCTCACTGATCTCCCTGACCGTAAAGAAATTGTTCAGGGATTTGGACATCTTCTTATTATCAATATTCAGGAAACCATTGTGCATCCAGTATTTCGCGAAGGGCTTGCCGTTGGCGCACTCGCTCTGGGCAATCTCATTCTCGTGGTGAGGGAAGATCAGATCCTCGCCGCCTGCGTGAATATCGATCTCATCTCCCAGATAGCGCTTGGCCATAACGGAGCACTCGATATGCCAGCCGGGACGGCCCTGGCACCAGGGCGAATCCCAGTAGGGCTCCCCCTCCTTCTTCGGCTTCCACAGCACAAAATCCGCCGCCGACTCCTTGCCTTCCTCTCCGGTCACCTTAATCTCCCGGAAACCAGACTGAAGCTCATCCAGATTCTTGTGGGACAGCTTGCCGTATTCCTTAAAAGAAGACGTGCGGAAATACACCGTTCCGTCCTCCGCCGCATAAGCGTGGCCCTTCTCGATCAGCGTGCTGATCATATCCAGCATACCCGGAATCTCCTGAGTAGCCTGGGGATGGGTGGTAGCCGGCTTCACGTTCAGTCCCGCCATGTCTTTCTTGCACTCTGCGATAAACCGCTCAGAGATTACAGAGGCGTCTACGCCCTCCTCATTGGCCTTATTGATGATCTTGTCGTCCACATCCGTAAAATTGGATACATAGTTCACGTCATAACCCTTATACTCAAAATATCTCCGCACTGTGTCGAAGATGATCATGGGCCTGGCGTTTCCGATATGGATATAATTGTAAACCGTGGGGCCGCAGACATACATCTTCACTTTCCCCGGCTCCAGGGGTACAAACTCCTCTTTCCTCCTGCTCAATGTGTTAAATATTTTCATTGGATTTCTGCTCTCCTCTCATCACTGTTCTGCTGTCATCTCTGTTCTGCTGCCGTCTCTTCCCATCTCTGCCGCTGCGCCTGCCGCGGCCCGTCTCTGAGGCACACTGTCCCGTCATCGGCTACTCTGCCTTTCGGTCGTCCTCCTGCCGATTATCTGCCTGTCCGGTCATCTGCTTACCGGTCATCCTCTGCCGGTTATCTGCCTGTCCGGTCATCCGCTTACCGATCGTCCGCCTATCCGGTCATCCTTCACCGGACAGCCCGGACATCCACTGCAGCCGGCGTTCATCCTGTCATCATAACAGTAATCCTCCACAGATGTCAATAGGGCGATGGCCTGAGAAGCGATTCCCTGACCGCTTCCCGTAAATCCCAGGCCTTCTTCCGTGGTAGCTTTCACACTGACGCGGTTCGCGGAAAGATGAAGGGCCGCCGCCATGTTCTCCGCCATCTGCGAGCGGTAAGCGGCCAGCTTGGGACGCTGGGCGATAATGGTAGCATCAATATTCTCAACCACATATCCCCGCTCTTCCAGAAGAGCACCTACCTGTTTCAATAGTTCTATGCTGGAAATCCCCTGATATGCCGGGTCCGTATCCGGAAAATGCTGACCGATGTCGCCCAGAGCCGCCGCCCCTAAAAGGGCGTCCATTACCGCATGAACCAGCACATCCGCGTCGGAATGCCCCAGCAGTCCCTTTTCATAAGGAATCTTCACACCGCCCAGTATCAGATCTCTTCCTTCTACCAGCCGGTGAACGTCATATCCCTGTCCGATTCTCATTTCGCAAAATCCTTTCCTTATCCATCGTCCCGCTCACCCGGGATAACCATTCCAAATCCATTGTCCCCCGCCGGAGGCATCTGTTCCATATTCATTGTCCCGCTGCCCTGGGCAGCCGTTTCGCGGTCACACGATCATCCGTATCCTGTGGGGGATACAGCGTATCTGAATGTCCTTCTGGCACATACAGCTCTCGCCATCCGCATGAACCGGCATGGGCCGTTCCGTATGAACCTCCATCTCCTGGCAGGTGTAGATGCGGGAACCGGGATATTTCTTTCTGCTGCCCCTTAACGCTCCCAGAAGAATCGGCACCAGCTTGGGCTTGCTTTCCTGATGAACCACCCGCACAGTCAGCCTGCCGTCACAGGGATCCGCCCCCGGCGCAAACTTAAATCCGCCGCCTTCATAAGGGTGAATGTGGGCGGACACAAAATACAGATGATTAAATTCCACCTTCTGGGTTCCGTCCAGCAGAAGATAGCCTTTCACCGGCCGGGCAATCAGCAGCTGCTTAATCCCCAAAAAGATGTACAGCCATTTCCCAAAACGCAGCTTCTTGACTCCCCGTTTCACCCTGGAGGCCAGAATATCGTGGCATACCGCAGCATCAAGTCCGATTCCACTGCTGACCATAAACCGCCTGTGTCCGGACTCTTCTCCATAGGAAATCACTCCGTAATCCAGCTGCTTATGATACTTGGGATTCAAAATCTTCTTCAGGCACTTTCCCGGCCTTCTGGGCAGCTTCAGACTCCTCGCAAGATCATTGCCGGAACCGGCAGGAATATATCCGATTGTCACCGGACTGCCAAAGGAGAGCCCATCCAGCACCTCGTTCATGGTGCCGTCTCCTCCGATCACCACGATAATCCTGGGTTCTCTGCTCCCGCTTGTCAGTTCTCTGGCGATTCGCCTGCTGTCTCCCGGCTTCTCCGTCACATGAGCCTCATAGTTCTCGCTCAGCCGATCCAGCTGTCTCTCAACCCGCCGCCATATCTTCATACTCCGCCCATCGCAGGCATTCGGATTAATAATAAAGTGGTACATAACGGCCTCCCACAGGTTTACTACGTAAAGTATACCACATAATCATAGGAAAGACAAAACAAAATAGGAATCCACGCAGTGAAAAAAGTACAAAAAAGCAGTGAAGTGAAAAGTTAACTTCCACTTCTAAAGGCTCCGGCAAAAAAGTTGCCGTTAGTGTTGCAGGAAAGGATATTTAAAGAAAAACAACAGGTAGAAGTAGAAACTACTATTACAGCTGAGGCCAGGAAGGTTCATTGCCGTCTGAAAAGGGGCTGTTTTTGGGCATACGATACCATGCGGAATTTAGGCACTTTTTTGAGGAGTAGGACTAACTTCCACATAGAAATGGCAGATCGATTTACCGGCAGATACCTGACATCTCTACGTATTTATCGTTTCTTTAAAAGATACGGCCTTAGTATGACACGGTCGCTCTCGATCTTACGGATGCCAAAAGCCTGAAGCCTTTCGTAAAGATCCGGGTAGAGAAACGCGGTCAATTCCAGAGGGCTTTTTCCGCCCAGGGATTCCACAGGGGCGGAGTCCACATGGCTCAGCACAAGGTTGAGGGCGTCCTGGTCAACCAGTCCGAGGTCCCACAGATTCGTCTGTTTTGGGAGAATATAGCGCAGTTCAATGTGATTGTTTTCCAGGGTACCCTTCTGCCCGGACTGCATGGGGTCACAAAAGAATACCCTTGTGCGGCGGGAGCCATCCGCGGCGGTTTCCATGTCCTGAGCGGCGCTGAATTCACTTCCCCGGTCAGTGAGCAGGACGTGTACGTACTTGCGGAA
>CANQRW010000023.1 GCA_947626365.1 uncultured Lachnospiraceae bacterium | reverse complement strand
GGACAGAGGGAATGACGGAGTCTGCTCTTCTGAGAGGAAGGAGCAGGACAGCGAAGCTTGCTCTTCTGGAAGGAAGATGGCAATACGGCGGAGGCTGTTTTTGAGAAAGACATGAAAGATACAGAAAAGGAGTGGCTCTGGCCATGCTGTGGTACGCGATACAGAGTTATACGGGGAAGGAAGAACAACTGGCGGAGATGATCCGCTGCGTGGTGCCGGAAAGATATTATGGGGAATGTTTTGTTCCTTATTTTGAGAGGTTGCGCTGCTGGCGTCAGCAGAACCAGGTTCACATCCTGCGATTGTTCCCCGGATACCTCTTTATCTCTACAGATAGTATTGAGGCCGTTTTCCAGTGCCTGAAGAGGGTTCCAGCCATGTCGAAGATACTAACGGCCGGGGCGTTTGAATTTACCCCGCTGTATGACAGCGAGGCGGAATTCCTGAAAGAAATACTGGACGCCGACCATATCGTGCGTCTGACTTACACGGCGACAGATGGGAAAGGTCACGTTACGTATATGGCGGGACCGCTTGAAAAATGCCGAGACCGCATCGAGACTTATAAGTTCCGTGATCGTTACGCGCAGGTGCGGCTGACAATCGCGGGGCAGGAGAAGACAGTGCGGATGGGGATCATTCTAAACGACGACGTTCGCAGGGAGATGCCCTACGGGAAGATAGAGGCGCATATCCCCACACCGGAGAAATACGCCTCCTTTAATAGAAAACCGGCCGCTATGCTGCGGCCTGGCGACAGCGTGGCGGTGGTCAGCGGTGTTTTCGAGGGAAATATCGCTGTCGTCCAGAAGGCGGGAACCCGCACCGTCTCGATCACCGTACACATGTTTGACCGGGAGATGCCAGTGGAGGTATCCGCGGAGGACGTGAGAAAGCTGGAAGCGGGGGCTGACGATCCCGCAGGTAATTATTTGGAGCATGCTCATCTGAAAGACGAAGCGGATCCTGTAACAGGGACCGTGGATACAGGATTTAAGTTTGTTAGTGATCTTTCCGGCCATAACTGTTAACCTCCTTTGTCTTATTTTTTGGCCAATAAGATAATAACAAAATCAGCAGTTATGGCTGAAAAGATCATTAACAGGGAAGGCAGATTTAATAGGAAGAGGAGGGAAGACAGGTGCTTTGGTACAAATTGAAGACCTGGTACGGCGGGGAGGAAGCGCTGGTGAAGGAGATCCGGCGTACCGTCCCGCCTTATCTGTATCAGGACGTATTTGTAATCTATAACGAAAGGGATGTGCGACGGCAGGAGAGGGTTTTAATCGAGCAGAAGCCGCTTTTCCGCGGCTGCGTCTTCATCACCTGCGAAGGGACGGAGTCGCTGTTCCGCCGTCTGGAGAAGATTCCGGCTATTAACCGGCTGATTGCGACCGGGTATCTGTCCATGTTTCCGCTGATGGAACAGGACGCGGAGTTTTTGGAGACCATTTCCGGGAAAGACCATGTGGTGCGCGCCTCTTACATCATGAGGGAGTCTGCGGAAAGCGTTTATTACCGCGTCTATGGGCCGCTGGAGTACCTGCTGGACGGCATTGAGAAGATCCGCTTTTCCAGCCGGTGCGCAAAGACGCATAAAAAGCTATGGGGAGAAGACACGGTGATCCCGCTGGGGATCCTGTTAGATGTGGATGTGAATACGCAGACTTTCTATAACGGGGTTGAGACAGTGACCGCACCGCCGAAGGCAGACCATTGTACAATCCTGGAGATCAGGAAAGACGAAACAGGGAAGAATACCTATCGGGCGTGTGAGACTGTGACGATTTTTCCGGGTGGAGAACAGGACGAAAATTCCCATTCCCAGGACATATGTGTGAACGAAGTACATAAAAAGGCAACGATGGCAGTATAGGCGCAATAGTGCAAGAAGGCGAAGGAGCATGAGAACCAGATTATGATGACGTTAAAAAGATTTCGGGTCACTAATTTCCGATCTGTTATGGATAGCGGTTGGATCGATTGCGATAAGGTGACCACACTGGTCGGAATCAACGAAGCTGGGAAATCAAATGTTATATTGGCTCTTTGGAAATTAAATCCGGTAAGGGACGGAGAAATTGACCCATTGCATGATATGCCTGCAAAGGAATATTCGTCATGGAGATCCATTCCAGATGAAATTACTTTTATATCTGCTGATTTTGAGTTGGATGGCTCTTTGACGAGCAGAGTAATGGCATTATGCAATTGTACTCGCGATATAGCTTCTATAGTGAATATTGAAAGAAGATACGATGGCATGTATGTAGTCTCCTTTCCTCGCTGCAGGGAAGAGCGCTTTGTCAGTGCCCCTGTTATAAAGTCCATTATATCGGATGCAAATGCTAAACTGGAGGGACTTAAAGAAAAGACGAAAGCAGAAGCGGGCATCAAGGAGAAAGTGTCCGATTTCTATCAGGATGTTCTTTCGTATTTAGCAGAAAAGGATACTCTTTCTGAGCCAGATGCAAAAGCTATAAAAAGGATGTACCCTGATAATATTCATCAATCCGCTACTTCAGAGATATATCCGCATCTGCAGAGTATATTAAAAAAACTGAATGGAGAGTTTGCGGTCCTTAATTTGGTCGATCCAGCCCAAAACGTTGATGTAAGGAAACTGATGGTGCATGAAATGCCGTCATTTGTCTATTACTCGAACTATGGGAATCTGGATGCGCAGATATATCTTCCCCACGCCGTAAAATGGCTAAACAATGAGAAAGTCGCCGGGATAGATAACAGTGCCAAAGTCAGAACCTTGCGTGTGCTGTTTGATTTTGTCAAACTGGATCCACAGGAAATACTGGATCTTGGTAAGGATCCGGTCAGGATTGTTGAGGATACGGCCGGAAGGCAGAAAACAAAAACCCCTACAGATGCAGAAATCGAGGAGGCAACAAAGCAGAAGGAAGCAAGGACGATTCTTTTGAATTCCGCCTCAACTGAATTAACAAGGAAGTTTCGGGAATGGTGGAAACAGGGGGATTACAAATTCCGATTTCAGGCTGATGGTGAGTTTTTTAAGATATGGGTTTCGGATGATAAGCGTCCTGAAGAGATCGAACTGGAACGCAGAAGTACCGGTTTGCAATGGTTTCTTAGTTTCTTCCTGGTATTTCTTGTAGAGAGCCGCGAAGCGCATAAGGGAGCGATACTTTTGCTTGATGAGGCAGGACTTTCCCTGCATCCGTTAGCCCAGAAAGATCTGATCGACTTTTTTGATAGCTTAGCAGAAACGAATCAACTGATATACACATCCCATTCACCATTCTTAGTAGATACATCCAATATTGACAGAACGAAAGTAGTTTATTCTAACAAGGATGGACTTACGGTAGTATCCGGTGACCTGCGTGCTTCGGATGATAAACTGAATGAGAAGTCAATCTATGCAGTCCATGCGGCACTGGGATTGAGTGTATCGGATATCCTCCTGCAGGGCTGCCAGCCGGTTATTGTTGAGGGACCGTCTGATCAGCACTATTTTAACGCCATAAAGCGTTATCTGGTAAGGAATAAATTATATGCGCCCAAGTCAGAACTGATTTTTATACCATCCGGTGGGGTTCGCGGTGTGGCAGGGATAGCAAGTATTGTTAGTGGAAAAAATGCTGCACTGCCAATCGTCATTTTGGATGCGGATGAAAGCGGAAAGGCAGCGAAGAAAAAACTGTTGTCAGGTCTGTACCAAGGCTGTGAGGACTCCATTCTTGATATAGGACAGTTTTTAGAGTTTGAGAATGGAGAAGTAGAGGATTTGCTTCCGCCGAATTTGTTGTATCACCAGATCGACCGTTTCTTCCGTGAAGTGGAAGATGCGTATTTCGAGGAATACCACAATGATAAGGAAGCAATTGTTCCTCAGATTGAACATTTTGCGGAAGCACATGATATTGATTTGCCTAAAGGCTGGAAGGTGGATTTAGCCAGAATGGTGAAACAACAGCTTCAGAAGGCAAAACCAGATATGATTCCACAGGAGTATATTGATAAATGGATCCGTGTTTTTGAGAGATTTGATGCCTAATCAAACTTTTAGAATTAAAACGGCAAGAGTATATTGAATTAACTATAGGACAAGATACATGAAGGATAACATTTTTTTCAGGAAATATATACCCAAGAACAAATGGGTACAGATGGCGGTGCTTCTTGCAGTTGATATAGGAATCATTTGCTTGTCAGCATTTCTGGGTCTGATCATCCGCTTTGATCTGAGTTGGGCGGCCGTACCGCTAGAATATCAGTCAGTTGTCATACGGTATTTGCCAACGTACATCACAGGTACGCTGGCAGTTTTTTTGTTCCGGAAGATGTATGACATTGTATGGAGTGCAGCAGGAGTGAGGGAGGCGTTGAATATCGTCGCCACCTGCGGTATTGCGGCCCTTCTACAGACGGGCGGGATGATGATCCTGCAGTTTCGGGTGCCAAGGAGTTATTATCTGATTTCTTTCGTCGTCCTGTGCAGCCTGGTTTTAGCGGTGCGCCTGTCTTACCGGATTTGGTTATCGCTATTCAGCCAGGGGAAGCGCGGAAGAAATGGGAGACGGATCATGATCGTCGGCGCCGGTACTTCCGGAAGCGTGATTCTAAAGGAGATACATACCAGCGTCTATGTAAATGATATGGTCGTCTGCTTTGTGGATGATGATAAGAATAAGATTGGAAAGCTCTTAAACGGCGTACCCATCAAAGGAAATCGGAACGATATTCCCAAATTGGCAGCGAAGTACCGGGTGGATGAGATCTACATCGCCATGCCCGCAGCACCCGCCCAGGCTCGGAAGGAGATTATCGAGATCTGCCGGAAAACGGACTGCGCGGTAAAGATACTGCCCGGCATCTATCAGCTGTTGAATGATGAGGTGAGCGTATCCAAGCTCCGTGAGGTGCAGATCGAGGATCTGCTCGGTCGGGAGCCGATTCGTGTGAACTTGGATGAGATCATCGGCTATGTCAGAGGGAAGACGATCCTGGTGACCGGGGGTGGTGGTTCCATCGGAAGTGAGTTGTGCAGGCAGATCGCAGGACATAGCCCGAAGCGGCTTATCATTTTCGATGTATATGAGAATAACGCCTATGATATACAGCAGGAACTTAAGAAGAGTCATCCGGAGCTGGATTTGGTGGTGCTGATCGGGTCGGTGAGGAATACGCACCGGATGGAGAGTGTGTTTTCTACCTACCGGCCGGATATCGTATATCACGCAGCGGCGCACAAACATGTGCCACTGATGGAGGACAGCCCGTGTGAGGCGATTAAGAACAATGTTTTTGGGACATACAAGACGGCAAAGGCAGCAGATAAGTACGGGGCGAAGAGGTTCGTGCTGATATCGACTGACAAGGCAGTAAACCCAACCAACATCATGGGGGCCAGCAAGAGGCTTTGTGAGATGGTGATCCAGATGATGGATGCCAGGTCGGAGACCGACTTCGTAGCAGTGCGGTTCGGTAACGTCTTGGGGAGTAATGGATCAGTGATCCCGCTGTTTAAGAAGCAGATCGAGGTGGGAGGACCGGTGACAGTGACACATCCGGATATTATACGGTATTTTATGACGATCCCAGAGGCAGTTTCTTTAGTGTTGCAGGCTGGGGCCTATGCGAAAGGCGGAGAAATTTTCGTGCTGGATATGGGGAAACCGGTGAAAATATTGGATTTGGCGGAGAACCTGATAAGGCTTTCGGGGTATGAACCGTATGTGGACATCCCCATTGAGTTTACGGGACTACGGCCGGGTGAAAAGTTGTATGAGGAGCTGCTGATGGGAGAGGAAGGGCTGCAGGACACGCCGAATAAACTGATCCATATCGGTAAGCCGATCGAGTTCGACATGGAATGGCTACGGGAGCGCTTGAACGAGCTTTATGAAGTCGCAAACCATGATGAAAATGGGAAGATCAGGGACATGGTGAAAGAATTGGTGCCAACGTACCGGCCGCAGACGTGATGTGCCATGGTTACAAGATGTAGAGGCGAATAGCCTTTGAATGGAAACTCTTAGAGGAGAAACAGTTTTATGGAAAGACAGTTTCCCTTTATATTGCTTATTTCATCAAGTAAACTGTATTGGAGCGGAAGCAGATGTACCAAAAGATCAAACGTTTATTGGACATTATCTTATCTGGAACGGGACTGGTCCTGTTAAGTCCGTTTCTTTTGGGAATCAGCATGGCAATAAAGCTGGATTCCCCTGGCCCTGTCCTGTTTAAGCAGAAGAGGGTCGGACTCCATAAGACTTATTTCAATATCCTGAAGTTCCGGACCATGCGGACAGATACGCCGAAGGATATGCCGACCCATATGCTGGCAAATCCGGACCAGTACATAACCCGGGTGGGACATTTCCTGCGGAAAACTTCCTTGGACGAACTGCCACAGATCATCAACATCCTGAAAGGGGATATGAGTATCATAGGTCCGCGGCCTGCTCTCTGGAACCAAGACGATCTGGTCGCAGAGCGGGACAAGTATGGAGCTAATGATGTGATGCCGGGACTGACCGGCTGGGCGCAGGTGAACGGAAGGGATGAACTGGAGATCCCGGTGAAGGCCAGACTGGATGGGCAGTATGTGAGGCATATGGGGTTTCGGATGGACTGTGTGTGCTTTTTGAGGACGATTCTGGCAGTGGTAAAGCACGATGGTGTAGTGGAAGGCGGCACAGGGGAGATGAAGCGGAAAGGATCCAGTGTGTCCAGCGCAAAAAGGTAAGCCTTTTGCAGATAAAAAGAAAAGGTTGGGGACAGCAGAGGAAATGAAAAAAGTACTGATCGCAGGGGCGGGAAGTTATATCGGAACATCGGTGGAGACATACCTGAACCGTCCGGAGTATGCAGGGATGTACCAGGTGGACACGGTAGATATGATCGGGGACGGCTGGAAAGAGAAAGACTTCTCCGGGTATGATACGGTGTTCCATGTGGCGGAGATCGTCCATCGGAAAGAAACAAAAAAGAATGCACGTTTATATTATAAGGTTAACCGGGATTTAGCAATAGAGACAGCACAGAAAGCAAAAAGAGAAGGAGTAAGACAATTTATCTTCCTGAGTTCTATGAGTGTGTATGGTATGGAAGAAGGGGTTATAGACAAGGATACAGCACCTATGCCGAAATCACATTATGGAAGATCAAAGTTGCAGGCCGAAAAGAAACTCCAACAGTTGCATTCAGTTGAATTTAAGGTATCAGTTCTTCGTCCGCCGATGGTATATGGCAAAGGGTGTAAAGGAAATTATACAAGATTGGCATGGTTAGCAAAAAGCAGTCCGATATTTCCTTATACAACCAATGATCGTTCTATGATTTATATAGGAAATCTTTGCGAATTTGTTCGCTTGATCATAGAAGAAGAAAAACAGGGGCTCTTTTTACCACAGAATGAAGAGTATGTTAATGTTTCGGATATGGTGAAAAGGATTGCAGCTATAACACAGCATAATATACTTATAGTAAAAGGGATAGATGTTCTAGTTCGTATAGTTGGGGGAAACACAGCAAAAAAGGTATTGGGGACGCTTGTATATGATCAGATACGGGATAGATGCTCAACGTATTCTTATGGAGAGACTATCATTGGAACAGAAAGAACTGGGAAAGAGGCAGATAATATTTCATTTATAGGTAGAAGGCTTCTTGTGTTGATGTCAACTTATAATGGTGAAAAGTATATACACGAACAAATACTTTCTATATTGAAACAAAATACAACTTTAGAAATTCACATTAGAATACGTGATGATGGTTCAACGGATAAAACATGTGATGTCGTAAACAAACTTCAGGAGTGTTACCCAGGAAAAATAGAATTAGTTAGAGGAAAAAACATTGGATGTAATGCCAGTTTTTTTGAATTATTAAATTGTGCGTCAGATTATGATTATTATGCGATTAGTGATCAGGATGATGTATGGTTGCAGGATAAATTGCAGGTTGCCTGCGAGTCTTTGAATAGAGAGGATAATGCCTTGCCGTTGCTTTACGCTTCTACTTCTTATCTTGTGGATGACAAATTGAAACCATATGGAATAACAAGAGAGCAGGTGCGAAGGTTTACTTTATATAATACGCTTGTACAAAATATATGTCCAGGACATTCACATGTGATGAATAATGTGCTTTTAAAAATAATTCAAGGTAAGATAGACACTTCACGTGTGTATGCCTATGATTCTTGGATAACAAATATGGCTGTATTATATGGAAAAGTAATATTTAATAACACGCCGTTTACTTGTTATAGACAACATAATAAAAATCTAATGGGCTCTTCCGCCGGAGGATTTGGTCAACTATTAAAAAGTGCAAAAAGAGCTCTTATGGGTGATGGATATAAATATAGAAAACAGATCGAATATTTCGTGGAATACAATGAAAAAGAACTGCAAAGACAGGGCTACTACAACGAATTAAATCATTTTCTTGAGGCAAAATCTCTGAAGGAAAAAGGCAGTTATATTTTGCATAGTAAATTATACAGGCAGAAAAAGATAGAAACGGTCGCATTTTATGCAGCCATTTTGCTGGGGAGGTTTTAAATCTATGCAAAAGGATACCCATAGAGCAAATCAAAGTCAGTTTTAGTTTGTGTATTTGGAAAAAATATATCATTTGATAATTTCTATTGAGTGCGGAGATTATCAGGATTTATGCGTTTATAAGTTTTGAAAACAACATTTCTACTCTTGGAAATGTATATTTGATTGGAATATGTTTCGTTACGACTGCTTTATTTGGAGCTATTTGCAAGAATAGTAAAGATATATTTTTAAAATGGGAGAAAGAGAATGAGATATATACCTAAAATTATTCATTTAATCTGGTTTGGAAAAAATCCATATCCGCCTATTGTTCAGAAATGTATAACCTCTTGGGAAAAGTTCTGTCAAGGATATGAAATTAAACTGTGGAACGAGGAGACATTTGACGTTAAAAGCAATACGTTTGTTAATGAGGCCTATGGTGAAAAAAAATGGGCATTTGTTAGTGATTATGTACGGTTATACGCTTTATATTATTATGGAGGCGTGTATATAGATTCAGATGTGGAAGTTTTGAAAAGTTTTGAAAATTTGTTAGAAGATGAACATGTAGTTACAGGGTATTCGGCAAATTGTTGGATACCAGCTGGATTTATGGCAGCGGAAAAGGAGAATTCATGGATTAAGGCACTGTTAGAGTATTATAATGACCGACATTTTGTATTGTCAGATGGTTCATATGATATGAAACCGAATAATGCAATTATTACAGAATTGTCAAGACAGAAATTTGGTTTTAAAGTGGGGGATTCTTTCATTAGTTATGGAGGTGTAAAACTATATCCAAGGGTGTTTTTTCATCCTTATAAAAGACAAGCATTTGAATTAAATGAAGAGAATTTGAAGAATCCGGACCGATTTTTTAATTTGAGTAAGGAAAACACATACTGCATTCATTATTCTATGGGGTCATGGGGAGAAAAACAGAATACAGTATTATCTAAATTTAAGCATTGGCTTAGAAGGATTGCTCCACAATCTGTAATTGAGCGGATGGAAAGTATATATTATAAAAAATATACTTGGAAAGGTTTATGATAATGAAGAAAATAGTCTATTGGGTATTTGGACAGTAGCATTTACGCATTTTTTTAATTGTAATAACATATATATTACACCCAATACTAGGTGATAAATAGAGATCATTAGTTTTTTATTACCAGAAGAAAAAATACGATTTTGGATTTGCTAACGTTGAGCGCTCTGTTGATCGTATGTCGGGAGGATTTAATGAGAAAGGTCATGCTGGTTTTCGGTACTCGTCCGGAGGCCATAAAAATGTGCCCTTTGGTCAATGAACTAAAGAGCAGAAGTACAATCAAAACGGTTGTCTGTGTTACCGGTCAACATCGTCAGATGCTGGATCAGGTTTTGGTGACATTTAACGTCGTGCCGGATTATGACCTTTCTATCATGAAAGATCGTCAAACCCTTTTTGATGTGACAACGAATATCCTAAACCGGATCCGAGAAGTTTTAGAGCAGGAAAGACCGGATGTAGTCTTGGTCCATGGCGATACATCTACCACTTTTGTAACAGCATTGGCCTGCTTTTATCTTCAGATCCCGGTCGGCCATGTGGAAGCTGGACTTCGTACTTACAACATCTATTCGCCCTATCCGGAAGAATTTAACCGTCAGGCGGTCAGCATTATTTCCACATATAATTTTGCCCCGACAGAATTGTCCCGACAGAACCTGATCAAAGAGGGGAAGAATCCCTCTTCTATTTATGTGACGGGGAATACGGCCATTGATGCGCTGAAGATTACGGTTCGCACCGACTATCGTCATGAGCAGTTGGATTGGGCCGCGGGTAGCCGCCTGATCATGATCACAGCTCACCGTAGGGAAAACCTTGGAGAGCCGATGAAGCATATGTTCCGGGCGATCCGGCGGGTGTGCGATGAGCATCCGGATGTGAAAGCCATTTATCCAATCCATATGAACCCAGTGGTGAGAGAGACTGCAAATGCGATTCTTGGTGGGGATGAGCGGATTCAGATTATTGAGCCGCTGGATGTGTTGGATTTCCATAATTTCCTTGCGCATTCGTATATGATCCTGACGGATTCCGGTGGGATCCAAGAGGAGGCACCGTCGCTTGGCAAGCCAGTTCTGGTGATGCGGGATACGACGGAGCGTCCAGAGGGGATTGCGGCTGGTACACTGAAGCTAGTGGGGACGGATGAGGAGACGATATACAAGGCGTTTAAACAGCTTCTGGAGGATTCGGAAGAGTATGCACGGATGAGTGAGGCCAGCAATCCATACGGAGATGGGATGGCAAGCAAGCGGATTGCGGATATATTAGAAAAGAACATATAGATTAGCAAGAGGTAGGTGGAAAGTTAACTATGGAGATTAATAATACTATTCCCAAGAAACAATTTGCGATATCAGTTAATAAAAGCTTAACAATAATTATGGCAGTTATCGTCTGTCTTCCAATATATGTATGTATTGAATTAATACTGGGGGCACAATTCAATATAGGAAACCTTGTTTTGGTGGCTTTATCTGTGGCTATAATAGGTTCTGCTATATGCGATATAAAGAAACGAGGTATTAGTTTAAGCAATGTATTTGCAGGATGCTATTTCGGCGTTTTACTATTGAATAATTTAAATATATCCAGACTGCAAGCCCCTAAAAATATTATTGATATATATTATTATACATTTGCCCCATTGATTTTTCTTGCTCTGTTAGTCGTATATGAAAAAAGAAAAATTCATTTTACAGGTACTAAAAAAATCTTTAGTATAAATTCAGATGTTGCCGGACTGTTAATAATTATATTATGTGTTTTGGTGAAAATGCGTATATATAAAGTCACAGGAATTAGATTTATATCAAATTTGTGGAGGTCTGAATCAGAAACTCAATTTGTCATACCGGGAGAATCGGGAATTGCCAATATGTTAATGTGGTTAACATTGATGATGGTACCAGCAGTGAAAAAAAGATGGATAAAGATAACTGCAATTATTGTGACAGTTATGTGTTCCGTCCTGTCTGCTGTAAGAGGCGATTTAATACGAATAGGTATGTTTTTGGTACTTCTATGGATTTCTCACTATGGGAAGAACTTTTTAACAAAGAAAAATATAATAAAGTTGAGTATATTAGCTGTTGCCGGAATCGTTCTTTTTAGTATATGGGGAAATTACAGACAAATGAAGCGAGGATGGAAGGATCCGGCCACAGCGATTAGCAATTTATTAGAGAGCAGAACGGATAATATGGTAATTAACTGGGCATATGGGTACACAGGGATAAACTTTGACGTATTAAAACAGGAGTTTATTGAGAAAGAGAAGACGGAGGAATTCAAGGCACTGTTTTTGCCCGTAATACGTATTTTGGGAGGAAATAAGGCAATAGAGGAATATAATAAAACAATAAATACACGGGGCTTAAATGATTTTAATGCGTCTACGTTTTTGTCGTATTATATAAGAGAATTAGGGCTATTCTATTTTATAGACGTTATTTTGACGGCATTAATAGTTATTCTATTAGACTGGTTGTGTTGTTTAGTCGGATTTAAAGGCGGGAGACTATTTCTGTTAATGATGACTGCATTAACTTTTTTTGGAAATTATTATATTATGCCGAATTTATTTTTTACAATGATAATAGGCATTATTTACTATGCCTTTGTTGACACAAGTAATAATTCTAGTATTATTACTACGTATCGCTAATGAATAGGTATGTGAGGTTTTTAAGTTGTGAAAACACGGGAGTTTTTATCGAATATAGCAAAATTCAGTTTACCAACAGTTGTTTCAGCCGCAATCGGAATTCTTGTTCTTCCATTGGTATCTAGGGTTTATCCAGAGGAAGAATATGGATATATCAGTAATTTCTATTCTGTTGGGAACATGATGATGGGAGTAGTATTATTAGGCTTGGATCAGGCGTATATCCGTTTTTTTAATGAGCCGCCGAAGACTACAAACCGAAGTGGAATGTTCCGCTTCTCTTTGTTTACAGGGACTGCGGTTAGCCTTATTATTGTTGGAATGCTTTTTTTATTTATGAAAGAGAAAGCATCACAATATTTGTTTAATGAAAAGCAGTTCACCGGGGTATTATTACTGGCTTTTTATGTAATTTTTCTATCAGCATACAAATTGTTAAATATTAATTGCCGATTATTGAATAGGGCAGGAGATTATAACAGTATGCAGATAGGTTTTATTTTGGGCAACCGTTTCCTTTTTGTGCTTGCGGCATTGTTTTCAAAGTATTATTTATACTCTGTCCTAATTATGACGGTTTCAGTTTTTCTTATCGATATTTACGGCTTTAGAAGACAGAAAATAGAGTTAATGGAAACAGCTTTGATTACAAATGCAGCTAAATATCAAATGTTAAGATATGCTATTCCTGCGATGCCGGCCGCGGTTATGGTTCTGTTGAATAATTCCCTTGCCAAAATTATATTAGGAGGATTTGGTTATAGGAGGGAAGTGGGGATTCTGGCTATAGCTACAAGCGCTGCTAACGTTTTTTCTATTATTCCGAGTGCGTTTGCAGTTTATTGGAGCGCTTTTATGTACAAATATTATCATACAGAGCAGGAACGTATAAAAAAGGTACATGATGTAATAATGCTTATGAGTATTATTCTTATAATGATAATACTGGTAACACAGGATATCCTTTATAGTTTTCTTGGAGGTGATTATAGAAGTTCACAGCCATATTTTATGATAATTATGTTAACTCCAGTTTCGACACTGCTGATCGAAACCACAGGCTATGGCATTGCCATAGCTAAAAAAACTGTCTTTATGCTTGGAATATCAGCAAGTTGTTTGGCTATTGTATATTTAACGTGTATGTTTTGTATCCCAGTTATGGGGGTATATGGAGCGGTTATAGGAATTTTATTATCTGCATCTTTGAACTTCGCGGCAAGGACTTTGATTTCTCAGCATTATTATATAAGTATAAGCTCTGGTTTACGCACTGCGGCAGCAGTTATCATGATATGGGGGCTATGCATTGGGAATCTTATTATGTACAGCAATATGAGAATTCGAATTATCGGAATTCTAACAGCATTGGTATTGGCTCTTATATTATATCGAGACGTTATTAGAAATATAGTATCTGTTCTAATAAGCTGGAGTAAGGAGAGAACAAACGCATGATAGACTATTTGTTTTTATACGAGCATAAGGCAAGGGAGATGGAAAGCATATGCCTGTTAAAAGCGGCCTTAGAAGAAAAAGGGTATAGTGTCGATGTTATACAGTTGTATGAACTAAATATGTTTCCATATAGATTTAGAATGTTGAAAAAACCGAAGGTAATGATTACTTTTGCACAATATAATGATATGACATTTAAACGTATGGTTACGGATATTGTTGGCGATGTGCGAAAAGTAGTAAATATGCATTGGGAACAGTCGCTGTCGCAAAATAATATCGATACGGGTTACCCAATTCCATCAGGAAATGCGGCTAAAGCAGTGCATATTTGCTGGGGAAATGTGGGGTATGATTTGTTAAAAAGCAATAATATAAAAAATGCAGTTGTCACGGGCGCTATTCAAATGGATTTTTTGCGGAATGAGTTTAAGGAAATCTATTATTCCCGAGATGAAATAGATAAAAAGTACCATTTACCGAAAGGGAAAATGATTCTCTATATTTCTACATTTGTGTATGCTTCAATGACAGAAGACGAACAGGTGATATTTGAAAACTATGTTGGGTATTCGGTGGCAAATAGAGTAGAATATAATAAGAAGAACAGGAAGAAAACTCTGGAATGGTTGCTTCAATTTATTGATGAAAATCCAGAGTATTTTGTTATATACAGACCCCATCCTGGAGAAAATGTAGATGCTGAATTAAGACAATGTGAAGAGAATAACCGTTTCTTTGTGACTTCAGATGACTCGATTAAGCAATGGATTGTTGTGGCGGATGAGATTATTACGTATTATTCCACTTCGATTGCAGAAGTATATTATGCGAAAAAAAATTGTATAGTTTTACGCCCATATCCAATGGATAAGGGGGAGGACGCATTATTATTCGAGAATGCATGCTTTATAACCTCTTATGAGAACTTAGTATGTACAATCAAGAGTACGGATAGAAAATTCCCAGTGCCGATAGAGAATATTACCGATTGTTATGGAGAGATGACAGATATTCCAGCTTATAAAAACTATCTTAAATTGCTGGAAGATGTACGAAATACAGATCAATATGATATCAAAGAACGATTGGGAGGCTTCAATATAAAAGATCCACTTCGAAGATTCATTAAAAGTATGTTGTTAATCTTGCATCCGGATTTGGATAATCATTTAATAAAAAGGTCTAAATGGTTAGAGAAGAAATTCAAAAACTTATATTATGCTGAAGAAAAACTAAAGCAGGATTATGTATCAAAACAAGAAATAGATAACAAAGTTCAATTATATAAAAATGTGTTAAAATTACATGAATCAGGAGTAAATAGATGAAAAAAATATTGCTTACTGGAGCTGATGGTTTCATTGGAAGCCATTTAACTGAAGAATTGGTAAAACGGGGTTGTGAAGTAAAAGCTTTTGTCTACTACAATTCCTTTAATACCTGGGGCTGGCTAGATACGCTGCCTTCCTCCATTATGGACCATGTTGAGGTATTTCAGGGCGATATCCGGGATCCGCATGGTGTGAAGACTGCAATGAAAGGATGCGCTGCAGTATTCCACCTTGCAGCACTGATCGCAATCCCCTTCAGCTATCATTCACCGGATGCTTATGTGGATACAAATGTTAAAGGCACCCTAAATATTCTGCAGGCTGCCCGGGAATTGGAACTTGAACGGATCTTGGTTACTTCTACTTCAGAGGTTTATGGAACTGCAAAATATGTTCCAATCGACGAAAAGCATCCTTTCCAGGGGCAGTCCCCGTATTCGGCGACCAAGATCGGAGCGGACAGACTGGCTGAGTCTTTCTACCGCTCTTTTAATTTGCCTGTTACGATTGTGCGGCCGTTTAATACATATGGTCCCAGGCAGTCTGCCAGGGCAGTTATACCGACGATCATTACACAGCTATTGTCTGGCAAGACGGAAATTAAACTTGGAGCGCTGACACCGACAAGGGATTTCAATTATGTAAAAGATACGGCCAATGGTTTTATTGAAATCTACAAGAGCGATAAGACTGTTGGCGAAGAAATCAATATCGCTACCCAGAAAGAAATCTCGATTGGAGAACTGGCAGGGGAACTGATTTGCCAGATCAATCCCAATGCCAGGATCATCTGTGATGAACAGCGTTTGCGCCCGGAAAAGAGCGAGGTGAACCGTCTGCTGGGATCAAACGAAAAGATTCGCAGACTAACGGACTGGGAACCGAAATATACTTTAAGCCAGGGGCTTACTGAGACGATACAGTTTCTAAAGGATAATCTGGACAGATATAAGGTGGATATTTATAATCTGTAAGCATTTGTTGTCTATTGAATCAATATTCCTAAATGCAGTGAATAAATTTCTTCTCAGGAGAAATACAGTTGAAAGGCAATTTGAAATCAGATATTATAAAAATCTTTTTTGCCAATCTTTTAGCGCATGGTTGGTTATTGATATTGACAGGTACATTTTGGGACGATTGGTTATATTATTATCATGATAAAACTGTCCTTTGGAAACAGTTTATGGAAGCGGGGAGACCGTCAGCAGCTATTTGGATTGAGCTAGTGTGGAAACTGCCAAATTTTGGGTATCGCAAGCTGATATTCTTTTTGTTCTTTTTTGCGTCAGTTCTCTTTTTTATTATTTTAAGAAATATCAGTTGGTTTGAACAAAAAGAGGCGCTATATTTGGGAATTATGTTTGCAATCCTTCCGGTGAATGATTGCCGTGTGCTTCTTTGTACTGTCGTTTATACTGTGGGGTATATTTCTTTTTTGATTGGCTGTTCTTTATTGCTGTATTGGATAAAACATCAAAGGGAAAGTTGGTTTTTAAGAATTATTATCCTTTTCTTTTTCGGATATAGTTTTATTTTAAATTCCATCTTAGTTTATTATGGCATTATTTTGATGGCATTGCTGTATGTAGAATATACGCGAAGGGGAAGAATATTTTCAGCAATTAGGTCATTGTATAAATACTTAGACTTTATACTATTACCGATTGTTTTTTTTATGGGGAAACAGATTCTGTTTCCCACATATGGAAGGTACACAGAATACAATGTGGTAAGTTTGAGTTCTGTATTAACCACGTTAAAAAATATTCTCCCACTTACTTTTTACCAGTTGATAGCCGAGTGGAAAACCATTTTTGAATCCGTATTACCGCACGGTTTCGTGAATTCATGTACACTATGCTTATGTTTAGGGGGTGTAGTGTTATTATATTGGCGTTTAATAAAGATTGGATCAATCGGAATCTTTTGGAGGTATGAAAACAGATATTTTTATATTCAAAAGTTGGGTCTTGGGGGTCTGCTTTTTATGCTGGGTCTATTTCCTTATATTGTGATAAGAGGAGGAATAGTTGGAACGGTAGGGACACCCAGTCGAGATACGATTCTGTTGGCTCCAGGTATTGTGTTAATACTCTATTCAATAGTAAAACTAGTTTTGGAGGATAAATTTATCAGCAGAGGACTATTTTGCATATTTTGTTTGTTTTGTGTAATCACCTGCAATCTTCACTATATGGCTTATCAAATGGATGAATATTGGCAGGAAGCTTTGATACACGAGCTGGGAACAAATGAAGGAATTCGGGAGGCTGAAAACATATTGTTCTTAACAAGACCAGCTTATAATTCTGGAAGCGCTGCGATTACTTTTTATTCTCTTAATGGAAACGCATCCGTAGCTTATGGGGACGAATCGCGTTTTTTTATGAATGGCTATATAGATTTAAATCGTTATTTGAAAGATAAGAAGAATAAATCAATCTGGGTTGATTCTGGTGGTTATGGCATGAATGATTATGACCCATCTAATGACCAGTTGGATGGGATAGCTGTATTTAATTGTAAGATTGGATATAAAGAGTGTATCCGACTTAAGCTGCTCGAGATAAGTAATCCTACTGAGTACTGGGAAAACATAAACCAAGTAGGAAAGCTTTATTATTATTTAGCAGATAGCCCTGAGGCAATGGAACTACTTGAAGGCTATGTCTATTGAGGGCGTTAGGAGAATGGTAATGAAGATCATAACAGTAGTGATTCCAACTTACAACGAGGAGGATAATATCCCTAGAATTTATGAAAATATAACGCAGATATTTAAGGAGCAATTAACAGAATATCAGTATGAGATGTTGTTCATCGACAATTACTCTCAGGATGGTTCGCGACGGATCATTACTGAGCTGTGTGAAAAGGACAGGAATGTAAAGGCAATATTTAATGTAAAGAATTTTGGGTTCAATCGTTCTGTGTTTTACGGGCTCCTGCAAGGAACGGGAGACTGTACGGTACTGGTTTTTGCAGACATGCAGGATCCGCCAGAAATAATTCCGGAATTTGTACGGCAGTGGGAATTGGGATATAAGATAGTTATTGGAGTTAAGAATAAAAGCCTAGAAAATCCGGTCGTATATTTGGGAAGGAAACTATACTATAAGCTGGTTAAATGGATTTCTGAGATTGATCATATTGAACAGTTTGATGGATTTGGCTTGTATGATAAGAGTTTTATCAAGGTGCTGAAGCAGTTACATGATCCGATGCCGTATTTGCGTGGAATCGTGGCGGAGCTGGGATATCAGAGGAAAGATATCTACTATAGACAGAATAAAAGAAAGTATGGAAAGACATCTTTCAATTTTTTCCGTTTGTATGATGTCGCCATGTTGGGGATTACGTCGTATTCGAAGGTCGTGATGCGCCTGGCAACGATAGCGGGGTTCATCATGTCTGGAATTAGTTTCATAATTGGCTGTTACACATTGGTGGTGAAGCTGATTCATTGGGATAGTTTTCAGGTAGGAATGGCAGCGGTTTCTGTAGGAATCTTTTTTTTGGGTTCAGTGCTGCTGTTTTTCGTCGGTTTCCTGGGAGAGTACATTTTAGGTATTAATACGAGAGTTATGAATAGACCGTTGGTGATAGAAGAGCGACGACTAAATTTTGAGGTGGAAAGGGAATGAAGACTGCAGTAGTAACTGGCGGTACAGGGTTCATTGGAAGCTGGCTGATAGAGGAGCTGCTTTGTAATGATGTGGAGGTTGTGACGCTTGTCAGAAACAGAAGCCGGGTATTAAAAAGTATAGAAGCTGATCCTCATTGTAGAATTGTGGAAGGTGAACTTTCTGATATATTATCAGAACAGCTGGCTTCTGGAGATGGATATGATGTTTTTTATCATCTCAGTTGGGGGGGTGTTTCGCCTGAGCATAAGAATGACGTGGGGTTACAATTGGGAAATATCGATATGTCACTGGTTGCGTTGGAGTTAGCGAAGAAACTCAAGTGTAGAAAGTTCATTGCTTCTGGTACAGTGGCGGAATATGTATTCTGTGAAGATATTTTGGATGTGAACTCAAGGCAGACACCGAATGATATGTATGGAGCGGTGAAAGTGGCGACTCACTATTTGTTAGAAGTAAGGGCAAAGCAACTGGGAATCCCATTTATATGGACAGTGCTTCCAAGTACATTCGGGGAGCGAAGGACAGATAACAACATTATTACTTATACTATCCAGACGCTTCTTAAAGGTAAAAAGCCTCTTTATGGAAATCTGGAGCAAATGTGGGATTTTCTTTATGTATCCGAAGTGGCACGGGCGCTTAGATATATCGGGGAGAAAGGGATTTCAGGAAAAACTTATGGAATTGGATCAGGAATATATAAACCATTAAGAGAATATATCATCGGGATACGTGACCAGATAGATCCTAAGCTGGAATTGGGGATAGGTGAATATCCTGATATGTCTAAACAGACGTTTAGCTCCTGTGTAAATATTTATGATTTGATTAAAGATACAGGATTTGTTCCAAGTATCAGTTTTGAAAAAGGTATTGAAAAAACTATAAGATATTGGAAAGAAAACTATAGATTAATATTGTGAAAACAGAAAGGCAGGTTTCTGATATGAAAGCTGAAGGATACATTGCTTTGTCTGTTCCGAACCTGAAAGGTAAGGAGCTAGACTATGTAACAGAGGCTGTGAAAACAGAGTGGGTGTCCACGGGAGGCCCATATATTAAGGACTTCGAAAATGCAATAGCGGATTATGTCCATGTTCCAGCTGCGGTTGCCTGCCAAAGTGGTACCGCCGGACTTCATCTGGCCCTGTTGGCGTTAGGGATTGGTGCCGGGGAAGAAGTTATTGTTCCGACCCTTACATTCATCGCGGCCGTCAATCCAGTACGGTATGTCGGAGCAGAACCGGTTTTCATGGACTGTGATGACTCCCTGACTATGGATCCGGACAAGCTGGAGTCTTTCTGCAGGGAGGAGTGTGATTGCATAGATGGCACTCTTATTCATAAGTCTAGCGGACGTCGGATTCGTGCGGTTGTCGTTGTCCATGTTTTTGGAAACATGGCCGATATGGAACGGATTATGCAGGTGGCGGAGCGGTACCATCTGAAAGTGGTGGAGGATGCCACAGAGGCCCTGGGGACCTATTATCTGTCTGGCAAGTATGCAGGCAGGTATGCAGGAACGATCGGAGATATCGGGGTATATTCCTTTAACGGCAATAAGATCATTACTACTGGCGGTGGCGGAATGGTCGTTTCCCAGGATAGTGATCTGGTGGAACGTTGCCGTTTCCTGTCCACACAGGCTAAAAAAGATGTTGTATATTTTGTTCATGAGGAGATCGGCTACAACTACCGTATGACGAATCTTCAGGCAGCCCTGGGGCTGGCCCAGATGGAACAGCTGGAGGATTTTGTCCGGATAAAGACAGAGAATTATGAAGAATATCAGCGGTGTGGATTGAACATTCTGCCATTCAGGAAGGGGATTCGGAGTAACCACTGGTTCTACAGTTTCCTGTCCAAAGACCGGGACGGTCTGATAAAGTACCTGGACAGCTGTCATATCCAGAGCCGGCCGGTATGGCAGCTGCTTCATACACTGAAGCCTTATCAGGAAGCACAGACTTATAAGATTGAGAAAGCATTATGGTACTATGACAGGATCGTGAACATTCCGTGTAGCAGCAATCTGACGAAAGAAGATATAGCCAGAGTGGCGGCCTGTGTCAGAGAATATGAAAACCGAGTAGGATGAAATAAATGGACGGGAAGCATAAGAAACTGGACGGTTACATAGTCCCACCGGATCTGTCTGTATTAAGGGCTATGGAGGCGATAGACCGGAATGGCAAAGGGATCGTGTATGTCTGTGAAGGGCGTATGTTAAAGGGGGTTCTTACAGACGGCGATGTAAGACGGCATATACTGAAAGGCGGGAACTTACAGGAACCTGTGATCACCATTGCAAACCAGTCTCCGAAATACCTTCAGGAAGAATATAAGGAGCAGGCGTGTGAACTGATGCGCAGATATCAGATCCGCTCGGTTCCTATTTTGGACAACGGAGGAAGGATTATACAGATCGTGTTTCTGCAGGAAGAACTTGCCGGACCCAAGGAGCAGATCAATGTTCCGGTGGTTATCATGGCGGGAGGAAAAGGCACGCGCTTATATCCGTATACTCAGATATTGCCAAAGCCTTTAATTCCCATAGGGGAAAAGACGATCACTGAACACATCATGGACAGGTTTGGGGAGTATGGGTGTAACCAGTTTACCATGATCGTGAATTATAAAAGAAACTTCATCAAATCCTATTTCATGGATCAGGAAAAACATGTTGATCTATCATTTGTAGACGAAACGGAGTTCATGGGGACTGGTGGAGGGTTAAAATTGTTGGAAGGAAGGTATTCCTCCACTTTTTTTATGAGCAACTGTGATATCCTGATTGATGGGGATTACAGCGATATCCTGAGGCAGCATAAGGAACAGGGGAACATTGCCACCATGGTGTGTGCCAGGAAGCATGTGACCATTCCGTATGGAACAGTGGATACGTCGGATTCTGGGCAGGCCATGAGATTGAATGAGAAGCCAGAGATGACGTTCATCACAAATACGGGATTGTATGTCCTGGAACCGGAATTCCTGAAAAGGATACCGGATCATACGTTTATCCATATCACGGATGTTCTCCAGGGCTGTATCGATGCAGGAAAATCGGTCGGGGTGTACCAGATCCCGGAAGAGAACTGGCTTGATATGGGGCAGTTGGATGAACTGGAGAGAATGAAAAAAAGGTTGGAGAAAGCTTGAAAAATTATGAATAAAGATGATCAAATAATAATTGATACACAGGAGGAGCGCTATCAATGAATAAAATGCGAATTGGATATTTTGCTGATGGTCCGTGGGGGCATAACGCATTTGAAAAGATAATAGGGGATAAATCCTTGGCTATCAGTTTTGTGTGCGTTCGGTATGATAATCAAGACGAAGTGCTGAAAGCTATGGCGAATAGGGAGGGTATCCCTGTTTTATGTACACCGAATATTAATTCTGAAAGTTTTTTGACGCTACTAAAAGAATACTCTGCGGAGTTATTTGTTTCAATGTCATTTAACCAGATATTCAGGAAAGATATTTTGAAAGTTCCCAGTATGGGGATCATAAACTGTCATGCGGGTAAGCTTCCGTTTTATCGAGGCAGAAATATCCTAAATTGGGCTTTAATCAATGATGAGAAAGAATTTGGGATTACAACCCATTATGTGGATGAAGGGATAGATACTGGCGATATTATTTTGCAGAAAACATTCCCTATTACTGATGAGGACACTTATAAAACTTTACTGGAAAAAGCGTATATCGAATGTCCCAATATTCTATATCAGGCGATTAAACAGATTCAATGTGGGAAAGTGCATGTGACAAAGCAGGAAGATATACGAAAGGAAGGACTGTACTGTGGGATTCGAAAGGCGGGGGATGAGATTGTTGACTGGAACCAAACCAGCAGGGAGATATTTAATTTCATCAGGGCGTTGACTATTCCAGGGCCGTGTGCTTGTTCATACGTTAACGGTGAAAAGATACGTTTTATTGCGGCCGAGATGATTCCTGACGCACCAGTATATAAAGGAATACCTGGACAGGTTCTGGTCAAATACTCGGATTCTTTTCTGGTTAAAACGAAGGATAGTTATATAAAAATCACGGAATACGAAGGACGGGTAAGAGCGGGGGATCGTCTGGTATGTAGTGAAAAATGGGGGGGTAATGGAAAACTCATAACTTTATATTTTAAAAACAATCCTGTGGCTCCAGGTGGACAGATTGCTGTGTAAGCAATATTGAAATCGAGGAGGTCACAGAAGATGATGATTATTAAAAAATGGGCGGACGGTTATATAAGATTATATTCTCTAGAGGAAAAGGAAGAATGGAATGCAATCGTAAAATCATTTGCAAACTGGGATATATACTATCTGAGTGAGTACGCATATTCTTTTATGGTGCATGGTGATGGAGAACCTATCCTGATTGAGTACAAAGATAAAGAAACGCATTTTTGCTATGTAGTCATGAAAAAAGACATATCTGATTGCGCTGGGTTTTGTGGAAAGTTGGAAAAGAACAGGTATTTTGATTTAGAAACACCATATGGATATGGAGGCCCGATGAGTGATGATGAAATACCTGATGTTTCACAAAAGAGATTTTTAAGTACTTTTTCTGAATACTGTTTAGATAAGAAGATAGTATCTCAGTTCATCCGGTTTCATCCACTGTTAGGAAATCACATGAGTATGCCTTCTGTGATCGAGACACGATATATGCATGACACAATTTATATGGATACATCAGTTCCGGATGTGATTTGGGCCAATATGTCCAGAGAAAGCCGCAACAGGGTTCGGAAAGCAATCAGCAATGGGATTACAGTTGCTTGTGTGCCGATTAGTGAGTATGCGGATTTTTATTTGATGTATAAGGAAACAATGGAGAAGGATGAGGCGGCTGATTACTATCTGTTTAAGGAAGATTACTTCAAGTCACTGGCCTCATTAAGAGACAATGCATGTATTTTTTATGCGATGCTTGATGGAAAGCCAATCAGTGGGGCAATTATGTATTATAACGAGAGATTCCTGCACTATCATCTAGGGGGAACGCATACAGAATATAGGCAATATTCACCCAACAATCTGCTCTTTTATGAGGCGGCCTGTTGGGGAGCTGAACATGGAATGACGAAATTCCATCTTGGCGGAGGTATGTCCCCAGAAGACAACCTGTTTAAGTTTAAAATGAAATTCAATAAAAGCGGAAGATTGCCATTTGTTATAGGAAGAACTATATTTGACCGCGATAGCTATGATAAGCTGATTCAAATCAGGAAATCACTTGATTCATCATTTGATATGGAAAATGACAGAATGATCCAGTACAGGAAGTGAAACGGGAGGAGATTTCATGAAGATTACTTATGTAGGCTATTCAGATGTTATGATTGGTTTATTGCTGGCGGATAGCCGGTTCCAAATCATGAGTGTAATAACTGGTAAAGACAAATTAAGTGCGGGAACAAAGGATGCTATTAAAGAAAGAGGAATCCCTTACTTTGAAGTTACCGAGAAAAAAGATTTGTTACAACTGAGGCAAGAGTTTTTATATGATGCCGTTATCATGTACGAGTTTGGCCTAATCTTGCCGAAGGAAATCACGGAGGAATCCAATATTTATAATATTCATCCTGGTGATATTGATACAAACCGGGGAGCCCATCCGGTTCGCTGGACAATTCTGCTTGGTGAGACGGAGACAAAAATGACCATGTACAGGATTGATGGAATAGATGAAGGTTATATCATTGGCGAGCGGGCCTGTACAGTGGATGCGGATGATGATTATCTGTCTTTAAAGGAAAAGATGGAGGGGTTTCTGCCGTGCTTGCTGGATCGTTTTGTAGATGTATATATGGGGAAACTGCCAATAGGACGGTTATCAAAGGGTGGAGCATACAGAAGGAAAGTAGAAGAAGCGGACTACCGGATCAATCCGGATAAGGATAGCTATTCCGTAATCAAACGAAAAATTAACGCGATGATTGATTTCGGAGGCGCTGTACTCGTGTCAGAGGATAAGAAATACCGTGTATCAAGGGCTGACCTGATAGACGGTCAGATCCATATGTCCTGTGAACCGTTTATATGGAAATAACAAATTGAGAAGGATGCAGACTGATGAAAAGAACATTGATTATTGCGGAAGCTGGAGTAAATCATAATGGTTCGTATGACCTTGCAGAAGAAATGATTGATCGTGCATATGAGGCGGGGGCAGATATCATAAAGTTTCAGACAATTGTGCCTGAACTGTGCATTTCCCAATACGCCCAAAAGGCAGATTATCAAAAGGAGACGACCGGACAGGCAGGGAGCCAGCTGGAAATGGTACAGAAACTAGCGTTGCCATTTTCTGCCTTTGACAGGCTGGAAAGAAAATGCAACAAGTTGGGGATACAATTTCTCTCAACCCCGTTTGATCTTGAAAGCATAAAATATTTAAACAATCTGAATATGCCTTTTTGGAAGATACCGTCAGGGGAGATTACGAATTATCCGTATCTTCTGGCGATTGCGAAAACCCAGAAACCGGTTTTGATGTCCACGGGAATGAGTACACTGGAGGAGATCGAACAGGCAGTGAAAGTTCTTACTGAGAATGGAACGAATAGCTTACGATTGCTCCATTGCAATACAGAATATCCTACGCCGTTCGAGGACGTTAACTTACAGGCAATGAAAACACTGCGGGAGCGTTTGGGAGTGGAAGTAGGATATTCTGATCATACGAAAGGAATTGAAGTTCCGATTGCAGCTGTGGCTATGGGGGCAACAGTAATTGAGAAGCATTTTACACTTGACCGAAACATGGAAGGGCCGGATCATAAGGCCAGCCTGGAGCCGGACGAGTTGAAGCAGATGGTGGATGCCATACGGCATATTGAGAAGGCAATCGGAACATCTGAAAAAATTGTTACGGAATCCGAATGGAAAAACATTGCTATAGCAAGAAAGAGCATTGTAGCACGGAAGAACATAAAAGCAGGGGAACTGTTAACAGAGGACAATATCACGACAAAGCGGCCCGGGAGCGGAATCAATCCCATGAGATGGCTGGAAGTTTTAGGAACACGGGCAGTACGAGATTTTGCAGAGGATGAGTTGATCGAGCTATGAAAACAGTGGCGGTGGTTACGGCAACGCGGGCGGAATATAGTATGCTGATTCCATTAATACGTGCGATTTATGAGGATGTGGATCTGCAGCTTGAACTGCTTGTTACGGGGACACATTTATCTCATAAACACGATTATACAATCCGGGATATCGAAGCGGACGGCTTCCCCATAGCACAGAGCATTCCTATATTGTCGGAGGACAACACGGAGTATGGGATATCTTTGACAATGGCGAACGCTTTGAAAGGGTTTGCGGACTGCTTTAGAAGTTGCAGACCGGATATGCTGGTTATGTCAGGAGACCGGACAGAAACGCTGGCCATTGCCTGCGCCGCAATGAATGAGCGCATACCGATCGGCCATATCCATGGCGGGGAAGTAACGGCGGGCGCAGTGGATGACTGTGTCCGTCATGCGCTGTCTAAAATGGGCTATCTGCATTTTACTTCGACAGAGCTATACAGGAAACGTGTAATACAGCTGGGAGAATCGCCGGAAAGAGTCTTCTGTGTGGGAAGCTTAGGGACAGAGAATATATTACATGCGCCGTTGCTGTCTGAGGAAGATATCAGACGCGAAATCGGGATTCCTTCCGGGGCACCCTATGCGGTAGTCACGTTCCATCCGGTTACACTGGAACAGTCCGTGGCGGAACAGGTGGGTGAACTGTGTGCGGCCATGGAGAAGTGTGGTGAGTTTTATTATGTTATTACGGAGGCCAATGCAGACGCGGGGGGAGATATAGTAAATGAAACCTTGCGCAATTTTGTCGCCGGACATAAGAACACATTTTTTGTTGCCAATTTAGGTATGGTACGGTATCTAAGCGCAGTAAAGTATGCCAGATTTGTGCTTGGTAATTCTTCCAGCGGGATTATTGAGGCCCCGGTTTTAGGTACGCCTACTGTTAATATCGGGGACCGTCAAAGCGGGAGAATGATGGCTAAAACAATAGTGAACTGTCAGCCGGTGAAAGACGACATTGTGAAAGCAATCGATCAGGCTGTGCAGATGGATCATATTGCTTCGTATGAATATGGTGATGGAACTACATCAGGGAAGATAGTGGAAATCATCAAGGACTTTTTACTGCATGATAAGATCAATCTAAAAAAGGGATTTTATGATATCGGGTTTAAGCCAGAGAATCAATAGATATAGATAAGAATCTGATGTTCATATAGAAAATTCAGGGAGATGATATAAATGAAAGCACTTGTAATCGGGCTTGGTTCAATGGGAAAAAGGAGAATCCGTCTGTTGAAACAGCTTTCTTTAATAGATGGACTGGAAATCGTCGGGATGGACGCCAGAGAAGAACGGCGTCTGGAAGCGGTGAACCTGTTTGGAATTCAGACGGTGGACTCGATAAAGCAGGCAGTGGAAGAGGCTCCGGGTATCTTTGCGGCGTTCGTCTGCACGTCTCCCCTTTCCCACTGCGGGATCGTACAGCAGTGTCTTCTGAACGGATGGCATGTGTTTACAGAGATCAATCTTGTTTCTGATGGTTATGCGGAAAATATCCGCCTGGCGAAGGAACGGGGATTGACTCTGTTTTTATCATCTACCCCGCTGTACCGCGAAGAAGTTGCCTACATTCGTGAGAAGGTTTCAGCGTATTCGGGCCGTCTGGACTACATTTATCATGTTGGGCAGTACCTGCCGGATTGGCATCCGTGGGAGAACTATAAGGATTTCTTTGTGAATGAGCGCCGGTCTAATGGTTGCCGGGAGATATTTGCCATTGAGCTGCCGTGGATGACTCAGACATTTGGAGCGGTAAAATCGTTTGATGTTCTGTCGGACAGGATGAGCGGGCTGGCGATTGATTATAACGACAACTATCTGCTGAAGATGGAGCATGAAAGTGGGGCCAGAGGAGTCATGGCAGTGGATGTTGTAAGCCCTGCCGCGATAAGGTATCTGGAGATTTATGGGGATGGGCTGCATATTCGCTGGGACGGGACACCATCCGGTCTGTTCAATTATGATGGAGAGCAGAAGAAAATGGTTCCTATACACCTGTATGAGCAGGCAGAGCATATGGATCATTACCAGTCTTTCGTCATCGAGAACGCGTACAGAAAGGAAATCGAGACATTCCTCGATATCCTGTCCGGACATCAGGACGAAGAACCGTATGGTTATGAGGATGATGAAAAGGTGCTTCGGCTGATCGACAGTATTGAGGCGGGGGGAACCGTGAGATGAAAGTGTGTTTTATCGGCGTGGGTTCGATTGCCAAGCGACATACCAGAAACCTAAAAGAACTGTATGGTGACGAAATAGAGATCGATGTGCTGCGTTCGGGGAAAGGCGGAAGCATGGGATCGGAATTGGAAAAGATCATACGGAATACATATCACGATTTCGAAAGTCTGCCGAAAGATTACGATGTTATCTTTATCACGAACCCGACACGTCTGCATTATCAGACCCTGCAGAGGGTACATGGTAACGGGCGACATTTCTTTATTGAGAAACCAGTATTTGAAACAGGGCAGGAAGACTGGGAGGAACTTCATCTGAGAGAGGACAGCGTTTATTATGTGGCATGTCCGCTGCGTTATTCCAATGTGATCCAGTACTTGAAGCGCTCGGTGGATTTCACGCAGATTTATAGTATCCGTTGCATCTCATCCAGCTATCTTCCGGAATGGAGACCGGGGACGGATTACCGGGAGACATACAGCGCCAAAAAGGAACTGGGCGGCGGGGTGTCTATTGACTTGATCCATGAGTGGGATTATATCTGTGAACTTGTAGGAGTGCCGGAACAGGTGAAGTGTTTCATAACAAAAAAATCCGATCTGGAAATTGATAGTGATGATCTGGCGGTTTACATAGCCGAATACAAAGATAAGGTTGTGGAACTGCATCTGGACTATTTCGGACGGTATGCGGAGCGGAAGATAGAGCTGTTCGGGAAAGAGGATACAATCGAGGCGGATCTGATCGGTCAGACAATCACTTACCGGAGGTCTGGGAATATCGTCGATCTACATGAGGAGCGAGATTCCATGCAGAAGAAAGAGCTGCAGAACTTTTTCCGTATTATTGAGGGAAAGGAAAAGAACAATAATCCAATCCCGCAGGCATGTCAGACGCTTAAGATAACAAGGGGGTATTTGGAATGAGGTTACTATTTACCATATGCGGCCGGGCTGGTTCGAAAGGGATTAAGAATAAAAACCTTAGATTGTTCTGTGGAAAACCGTTGGCATATTACTCGCTGTCAGCTATTGATCTGTATGTGAAAAAATATGGTCAGGGGACGGATTGGGACGTTGTTATCAACTCGGACAGTGATGAACTGCTGCAGCTTATGGACAGGAATCCTTTTATGGAAGTCAACTTGATTAAGAGGAGTCCGGAACTCAGCGGCGATGCGGTTGGGAAGAAAGACGTTATTCTGGACTGCATTCTTCGGATGGAAGAAAAGAAAGGGTATCAGTATGATGTGGCAGTGGATCTGGATATCACGTCACCGCTCAGAACTGTGGAGGATCTGACGCATCTGGTGGACAGACACTTGAAAACAGGGGCTGATATTACCTATTCAGTTACAACCGCAAGAAGAAATCCGTATTTTAATCAGGTTACATATACGGAAAAAGAAGGCGCCAGAAAGGTAATCACATCACAATTTACCTCTCGTCAACAGGCCCCGGTTATTTATGATATGAATGCATCCCTTTATGCGTATAAGCCGGAACATTTGAAGTCAGGCGGCGGATTTAATGGTGGGTATTATGAGATTATTGAGATGTATGATACGGCCGTCCTTGACCTTGACCATGAAAATGACTTTGAACTGATGCAGGTGATAGCTGATTATCTGTATCGGACGAAACCGGAATTTGCGGAGATTAGGGATAATATTTTGTGTGAAACGAAGGAAGGGGCGGATAGTAGTATATGATAAAAAGAAGCTATGCATTGCTTCAGAGAAATCTTAGTATATAGAAGGGAGAGAAAGAGTCAAAGAGTCCTTGCAGGCGACGGGGATTACCGTACAGTAATGAGCGGCGGGAGTCTTTGATGACACAGTCACGGGATTCACAGACAGTGTAGCAATCTATGTCGTAAGAAGATGGAGAACTTCATGGAATGGGAATGCGCCACGAGGCGTTTGATGGAGACATCCTAGGGAAAAGATGACTAACCAATACAAAATACCAAAAGCATAGAAACTCTTCAAAACGTGGAAATCGACAAAATCATTAAAGAAAAGAGAAGTTTTGTATAGCAACAAGAGTAGTAGAAGAAACCCTACAAAACGTGGTGAAATGACAAGAAATGTAAAAAGCTCACTTTGTAAAATAACCTTATTAGCAAAGTAATGGGGGAACTGTATGGATAAAGAGAAAAAATGGAGATATATTATTGGCTTTTTGTTCTTTATCATTTTGGGCGTAGTAGTTTATGAATATGACATTTATTCAAAAGTCTATATTATTCAGGTTATAACAAGCCCCGTGGTGCTTTTGAAACAAGTAAAAACGTTAATGAGTCTTTTGGGAATTGGAGTGTTAGAAGTAGTCTTATCTTTTTTGAGGAAAAGAGAAAAGTCGCAGGATCGTAAAGGAATTCGTATTTTTTTCTGCATTTTGATAATGTATTTTGGCTTTTTGTGGGGAGTTCTGTATGGCATGGAGGATAAAAACTGGGAAAGTTTGCAACAAGTAGGAACCACAAAGAAGGGGGAAGAATTAATAGATAGTAGTGCAACAATCCTAGGCGAGAACGGAGGAATCATATCTATAAAGGCAGAGGCAACATATAAGGTTAAACATGTATATACTCAGAAACCTGAAAAATTATCGCCTTGGATAAGTATACCGGTCTTTGTACGGCAACTCTTTGAAGGAAAACTGTGGGAAACAGAATTAGTGGTGTGGGTAAGAGAAGTTCAGGATGAAGAACAGGAGCCAAAGATACTGAATAAGGGGAAAGATAGTTCAACTGAGCAAACACAGGCACGTGCTGATAAAAACAGTGACAAGGTAGAGCTCAAAGAATCTCCAGCCAATCAGCTTGCCAGTACGGAGGACGATGAAGAATCTCCAGCTAATCAGCCTGTCGGTACGCAAGACGATGAAGAATATCATATTGTTATAGTACATGATGTAAGTGGATCTATGAAACAGGTCGCTGGATATGAACAGGTAGTCTATATGATTGACGAGTTTATTGACCGGATACCCAAAGCACAATATCCACTTAAAATCGCGGTTGTTTCGTTTGCGGATCAACCGTATGCAATAACTGAAAATAACGGAAGAAGTTGGCAATATCTTAAAGATTATAAGAATCAAAGTCTGCTGGATAACATCAAAAACAATGTAAATAATACGGAATACGATGGAAGTAATACTGATATTGGAAGAGCGATGGAATATTGTGCCGATATTCTGGAAGACATGCAAAGGGGTACAGAGAAGAAAAGCCGTAAGATCGTTCTGTTCATTACAGATGGTTTAATTGATGTGAATACCAAAAAGGGGTTTGAAGAAGATATAGAATCCTATAAAGACTTAATGACGGCTGCGGAAAGGATTCCCGAAGACTGCTATTTCTTAGGACTTATACCGAGTAAAGAATCTCTTGGAAACCGGTTGCAGTATGAATATGATAATGCGGCAGATAAAGAAGTAATTAGAAAGTATTTAGGGATTGCGGTGCCGGATGATAAAAGAAAAGAGATAACGGAAGTAGCGGACGGAATGAAAAATTTCCAAAATCGTTTGAGAGAGCGGCATCCAAAAGAGCAGCTATTTAAGGCTGATTTGTGTGAACTCAATTGGAAAGATGCGGATGTTATGAAGCAGATCCGAAAAAAGTACGATGATTACTTTAAGGCCGTATTTCGTGTGGATTCAGTTATATACGATAATATATTATCAGAACTGGAGTTTAAGATACCTGGAACCAGCGAAACGATTATAAATGTTACGCCGCATCTGGACAATATTGAAGAAAAACGTGAATTGGTTGAATCTATAATTCAGAATAAGAAAATTCGTGTGCAGAAAAAAGATGGAACGCAGATCGACTGCTTAGTAATTAACTCTGGCATCTCCGCGACGGTTAAACTGTTTGATTTGGAGCCTGGGATCTATATAATCCAATGCTTCGATGAAGCTGAAATGCAGTTTGATATTGCATTTTATTCCTATGCAGATGTGGATATCCTGCTTGACCGTGGATCTTGGATCGGATGCCTGGGTGAGACAGTACGGATTACAGGGAAAATAAATGACAATCAGGAGAACTCGGATATGGATTTCGAGGAATATTTGAAGCTCTGGATCCGGGATCTTGCTGATGACAGTTATGAAGAGATTGAAGTCGAACCAGATGGGAGCTTTGCGGGCGAGTACATTCTGAGAAGTGCAGGAAGCAAATATATTACAATCGGCGCCACATATGATGACAGCGTTTCTGAGGATAATATAGTTGGGGTGACAAGCTTTACGGTGGAAACTTCAGCGCTGGAAGTGTCTGCGTCAGATGTATCTTATGAACTAATAGTCAGTCCCGAGGATGTCAAATGTGGGGAAACTGTTACATTCCATCTGGCGCCATATTCTATGGTTGGCTCTGAAAAGAAAACGGTTAAGGCAGAAATCTGCGAAGAGTATATGGAGGATCAATGGGAACTATTTGTTGATGGAGATTCTAAAGGTGAGCTTGAATTATCGCCAGAAGGAGAATACTATGAGATTGAAACCAGTTTCTCCGAAGAAAAGAAATATATTATAACCTTAAAAAGGAACGGAACTGATACTGATATCTCCAAATCTTTGCAGGTGAATAATTCAACATTTAGCGTTACAGCACCTAAAGAAGTGATCCTGGGGAAGCCCGTTCATGTAGATATTAGATTAAAGAATGGAATTAATGTGGATGAAGGGAAAATTACGGTCACGAATCCTAACGGTGAAATATGTGAGGAAACACAGCTGGATTTTTCTTCGGGAAAAGCGGAATATGAGTTTACAACAAAGGCTAAAGGTGACTATGAGCTAAATATTGAAGTTCCAGGGCATGAGAGTTTGAAGAAGACACTTTCTGTGTTGAATAATGCCCCGAAGGCGACAGATTTGTTTCAGGATCATGTAGTGCGCATTGCATGTCTGCCATGGGGAGAGTGTTTTGCGGAGGAAAACATAAAGGGCTGGTTTGTTGACCCGGATGATCATGATTTTGATGTCAAATTCGGAGATAATGAATATTTTGAAGTGGTTCCCAAAAATATTGAAAACGTGCAGATGAAAGACAAGATAACGATCAAAATTAGAAGAAAATCGTTATTACCAGTTCATATGTGGAAAACAACTGAGCTGCCAATCACAGTGATAGACAAATATGGAGAAGAGTCGCCGGAACTGAAACTTGTCGTCAAAGAAGAACCGGATAAGTTGGTTGTCATTATGATTGTCATTATATTGTCTATAGCGACTTTTCCATTAATTGTTGGATTATATCATCGAAGCACAGCCGTTAAGATTATTATACGATATAATGGGAAGAAGGAAAAAACCATATGGCCCAAGGCCAAAACCGGAGTTCGTAAAGACTGCACGGTAAAGGGGAACCCTATAACTGTTACTTATAACGATGGAGACTTTTATTATACAGAAGAAAGAAAGTCACAACAGAAAGTAATCAATGGCTGCATCGATATACAAAGGTAGGAGGTTTACATGGTGAATGTGCAGAGTTACATAAATAATGAGTGGAGAGACAAGCATGGAGACAGTATTTTTTTGCGGGCACCGCAGGATGGAAGCTTACGGCTGCAGGAAGTTCCGACTATGTTTGTCGGCATTGGCGGGAGTGGCATTAGGGCGTTGGCAATATTAAAAAATCGTATAGATTCTATCTATACACATAAAAACACTTCCCATTTAGAATATATGCTTATTGACGCAGATAACATTGCATATAGTGATCTCTTCAGAAAGGAGGACAGGATTGTAATTCAAAGCGCAGATACCGCGATGCTGCTTAGAGAAGGTGAAAAGAATCCTAAGATATTTCCTCCCGGGGTTACAGAGTGGCTGGATAAAAATATGTCCCCTTTTCGTATTATGAATGGAGCAGCAGGAGTTCGTCAGGCAGGGCGGCTGATATTGTTTTTAAACGCTCAGCGTATTTATGATGCTATTAAGACACGGATTGGCCGGCTAAGCATTGGCTGTGACCAGAGTAAGAAACGGATTCAAGTATTCCTGATTACCGGAATTGGCGGGGGAACGGGATCCGGGATGTTCGTGGATGTTAGTTACATGATAAGAAATATCTGCGAAACGGTAGAACTGAATGGAATCATAGTGATGCCAGATGTAACATGTATAAAACCAGGATTAAAGAATATAACGATCGAGAATATTAAACGGAACGGATTTGCAGCATTGAAAGAACTTGAGTATCTGATGATGCTGGAGCGGTACCACCAGTCGTTTGATCAGACGTATCCGGGCCATATTGGATCCATTCATTCAAAGGCCAATATTTTTGATTATTGCGTTCTGGTCGGAGCGATGCGGTCAGGGCGTAATATCGCTGGGTCAGAAGATTCCATATATCAGAAAATTTCGGAGTATATCCTTACAGAAATGCAGGAGAAGAGAGACGGGTGTTTTGGAATTCAAGCAGCTAAGAGCAATATTGTTCATAACAAAGATTCAAAAGACTTTACATTTGCTCATTATATATCAATAGGAGCAAAGGCGAAATATCTTCCCAGAGACTATTATTACAGTCTATGGCTGAGGGATGTATTTACAGAAATGATGGGGATAGATAAACCTGAGCCGCCTTTGAGGGACAGCCCGTGGATGAAAGCAGAGTTTGAAGGATTTCAGACAAAAATAAATAGTGTTTACACAGCTCTGCGGCTCGTAAGATCTATAAAACGGCAGATCAAAGATAAATGGGATGCGGAGAGCGCCGGGCGAAAGCTGCATTTTGAAACTTATAATGATCTAAGACTCTTCTTACAGGAAAAAGATGATCGTAAGAAAAGTATGAATTATGGCTTGGACGCACTATTTAGGGAAGAGTATAGGAGCAGCCGCATACAGATCTTTAAACGTTACAGAAAAGGACGATACAAAAAAATCTTTGGCGAATACAAGGAATGGTTATTTGAATTTATAGCTGATTTAGAAGCTCTCCGATCGGACTATGTGACAATCCAGAAATGCATGGACATTCTTTATAACCGCTGCACACAGTATAATCTGCTTGATATGGATGAAACATGGCTGGCCGGTAGAGAGGAATTTGAGAAAATACGTTCAACAATTCAATACAAGGAGAGCACGGTAAAAGCTTCGGCCGAACTGCTGAAGAATATTCAGGAGAATAAGGATAAATGGCTGGGCGTTGCCAATGTAGATGCAGATATCGTCTGGCTGTCGGATTATGTGGCAGAACTGTTGTCTGATTATTTTAGAGAAAGTGGTAGCCTTTCGATTATGAAAAATCTGGATTATATGGATGGAGATCAAAAGAAAGTTGAACGAGTGAAAGAAATATTTAGTCAGCTTAACGAAGAGAGTACATTATGGCCCATGGCGCCGACGAATTCGGAGGAATATACTGTTTACGAAATTTTATCAGTTCCGGGAGAGGAAGGATTGGGTAAACTGGCTGAAAAGTGGCAGGAGCAATCGGATCAGAAACCAGATATCGATAAACAGGGTATCACCGGGCGCATGGCAAAAGTGATTTATTCTCCAGGATATGCGTTATATAATTATGAAGGAATTAAGGAGTTTGAGGACTGCTATATTAAGGCTCAGAATAAGGATGGCCTCCACTTGTATGCTGTAGACGGTAAAGACTGGAGGGAGCTGCCATCGCCTTATTGTGAGTCAAAGTGGACTGCTGATGCTGGGTTTATCAGACCAGAGGAAAAGGAAAGGAATCGACATTATGGCGAGGTGTTTGGTAAGGCGAAAGAGAATAAAATAATAACATTTAATGATAAATCCCATCGGTATTGTATAGACAAAATGGGAGATGAAGAGGGAATCCCGATAGGAGATATTGAAAAAAAGGAAAGCTATAGTGATGATGAATACGACGAATTGGCAAAAAATATGTTTATCCGCATGTATATACAACGCAATATAATAGATAAAGAGCTTTCTAAAAGTGACTAAGGATTCAGTGAAAGAATCATAAGGAGCTGATCAACATGATGCGGGATCAGAAAATGGATTTAATGCCTGATGAAAGGAAAATACTGCAAAATCCAGTTTGTATGGTGTTTGTCGGCGAGATACCGCCAGAAATTGGGAAAGTGCCAGGTTTGCATCAATGGACTTCTAATAGTGTGATTTTACTTAAATTGGGAAAAGACTCGGCTAATATTGAGGGCCTTCATTTCGCAGTTGATTTGGCGTTAAACGTTGCCGGCTCAGTCGAATGGGATGACGAAAGTAAAAGAAATCTCGATTTGGCAGTTCGAAAATCGAAGCTTATAAAATATCAGCGCAAAGGAGATATTAACGTTTGCATACTGGTTGGTAGATATCAAGGAAAGCTTGATTTCCCGGCAATAATCCGAGCGCTATATGAAGCATTTCATCTGGCCTATTTAAATTGTATTAATTTTGACTTGTATTACATAGTGAAAGAAGATTATTTCCTCCTTCAAAATCAACGGAGGAGTATTCCGGATTTTTGGCAACAACTTAATGCAGTACAGTTAGAGAAGGCAGTCCGCTTCGTATTTCTTCTTTCTGAGATCTCCAGCGAGGAGGTCGTAGCGGCGGAAACAGAACAGATTTATGAATTGGCGATAGATACAATTGCACTCGGAAACGGTGTATGTAATCTATCGGAAAATGAAAGGAGAGATTTATTTCAGGAACTTCAAGAACTGGCGCTGGCAGACGGAAGCAAGTTATTTACACTTGGGAAGAAAGAACTTTTTCTTGAGGATAATGACAAAATAACGGCATTGAAGTGTGCATTTGCTGAAAAGCTGCTTCAAATAAAGGAACCGAAAGGGAAATACTTTAGGGGCCGCAGGCTGGAATTGGAGTCTTTGAATATAAAACTGAGAGAAGAACTGATTGCTCTGCAGAATGGCCTTCCATTTATCGGATATTATGCAGAAAGTACAATTGAAAATGCCAGAAATTGTATTCCGGGCGATTTCCTAAGTCAATACTATGGGGATAATTATCTGGACTATATGAGAATCAATTACAATGAAACGCGAAAATGTGCAGCAAAGCATACGACGATGTATTGCCAGACATATGTTTCAGCGTGGCTTAATGAGAAAATGCTCGGAAACATGTCGAAGCTGCTGGATAAAAAATATATAGAACAATTATCGGCTTTTTTGAAATCCGAGCTTACCCCATACCAGCAAAAGAACAACGAAGAGACCCGAGCGGCAAGGGAACGGCTGGAGCAGTGGTTGAGTGAAAAGAGACTTCAAAAGAGAAGATGGTGGAAAAGGAAGCCATATGACTATCAGCTGGATATTTTAATGGAATGGGGCAGTTATCAGGCAGAATGCTATTATTATGATATAATGAGGGAAAGCCTTTCGGAAATTGAAAGATACGTTGACAACTGGATTAGGCATATATCATTTATGTATCAGATGGTGAACACTTTTTTTCAAACAGCATTTTGGGACTGGGAACAGCTTTTGCTTAGCGCAGATGAAGGACGGCGCTGGAAACTGGACAGGCTGTTGAGAGATATGATTCATCTGCTGAGTGAGAAAAAAGAGGCAATAGATACTGTACGAGAAAGGATTTACAATTATTTTTTGCAGGGGAATACTGAGAAAGCAGATTTTTGTTTCATGGTCGAACAACTGCTTTCTGAGATTAACAAGCAATATAATATAATTGGTTTGGTGGAGCAGAAATGTCAAGACGATAATGCGGAAAATGAACAGCATTTGCAGATTGAAGATATGAGAGTTTTACAAATGCGGGGAGAAATTTACAATGAGGACTTAGTATCTGCTTTTCTGAGCCGACAGAATAACAGGAATTCTGCAATTCTGTATTGTCAGCATATTAAGAGCTTGGAACAGCTGCCGATATACAATTTTTTTAACACTGTTCATGAATAGACGGAGGCAATAAATGTGGGAAATTGAGCAGACACCATATGTTGACCCTGGGATTATTTGCTTAAAGTTAGAAGCCGGCAAAATTATACGGTGGGATTTTGCACTTGGAAGTCGATATTGTTTGTGTGCGCTGTTTCCGCAGATGGATGATGAAACCCTTGAGGACTACCGGCAGGAGAGGAAGAGACCCATTTTATACCATAAGAATCTTTGTTTATCGCATAGGATATTGGCCTCTGAGACGACAGTAGGATATGCGTTATATCCGGCACTGATAGAAGATGGGGTTCTCTATATTTCAAATCAGAGGCAGCCTATCTGTTTGAAACGAAAAGTTAAAGAGGTTGCGATCCATATAAAAAGAGAAAAAAGAAAAAGATGGAAGTTTTGGTGGTCGCGTCAATTCGAAGAAATAGATTATAATATTGAACTTCCGGAAGGCAACGAAAATACGGCCAAAATCTATTATATATTCCAAGGGGGCAATGATAATCACGTATACTCCGGCAGGATTGATGAGCATGGACTGACAATCAATATAAAAGAGGGCACGAAAATTGTTTTTTATGCAGATGAAAAATGCATGAAGGAATTGAAAGTGAATTGACTATGAAAATTGTGGTTTTAGGAAGCGGAACAGTAAAATATCTGGAGCAGGTTAAAAATTGTATGGAACGTCAGAACAAACAATGTAAATTGCTGCATGAAGTAGCAATATCCATTGAGAGTTATAAAATGGTTATTGACGACTTTATACAAGCGACTTTTACAGCCGAATGTCGTTGTATTGACCTGAACCCGGTCAAGGCAGTAGTGCAAATGCAGGATCATGCGGATGTGATTCGGGAAGCGGATATTATAATCAACCTATTTCCTATTAAATATTTTGGCAAATTAAGATATAATGTAGACGAGCAGTGGGAAAATGCAGAGTTTTGGATTTTACCATTGGTTTATCGAAATTTCCTAGCTCATCTGATTGGAAAAGAAAAAAGAAGTGTTTGGATTTTAACGGGTATGGAACGTATTGGTTTGATTAGCGATTTTTTGCAGAGAGAAGAAAACACTGCACTTTTAAATCCTTTCACAATACAAGAGCCGGATCGGGATTCCAGTTGGATACAGAATGCGGTTATGACTTTTCTAAAAGAAATAGATGAAGAAGAATTCGCGGAGGCTTTTCAGGATGGAAACCTGTATTTTGGATTTTCGGCTGAAACTGGATTATCTACTGTGGTTGGGGCTAATGCCGCAGACTTCTGGTGCCTTAAGTCGTTTGAAATAATTTATCGTTGAGGGGGCATATAAAATTATTCGCCACATTGTTTTTCTTTTGGATAGCAAAGGCCATTTATGCTCCAAATGAGATATATTTATAAAATAATTTGTTTGTAGAAAGCGATGTTTTCATGGCAAGATTGTTTATTATTGGCAATGGCTTTGACCTTGCACACGGTTATGCAACTAAGTACAGCAATTTCCATGATTGGATGATCGGGCAGTTGGACGATATGGGAATCTCGAAAGAGAATCTTGAGAAAGTTCCGGAGATTCCGTTTTCGGCCATGGGAAACCATGGGGAAGTGTATGACAGGAAAGAACTGTTAAAGCTGCTGATGTGGCTTTTGCAGTATGGCAGTCCGATTGACGAAGAGTGGAATGAGTTCGAAACCGCCCTGCATGATCTGGATTTGCAGGCGGTGTTTGATGAAGCGACAATGCTTATAGATGACGGCTCTGACAATGATGATTATGAAATATCCTCCAGTCGCAGGGATAAGCAACTTTTTTATGCAGAGCAGGATTATCTGATGTATGCAGATGCACTTAGGGATGCTTTGTATATGATAAAGGAACTCTTCAGCAACTGGATCAATACGGTGGAGATCGGCAGGGAAAAAATTGCCTTTGGTTGGGATGTGATCTGCAATCAGGGAAGAGGAGCGAGTTCGGATGACATTTTTATAAATTTTAATTACACGGAAACACTGGAAGAAGTGTATGGCATCCCTGGAAATCAGGTGTTTCATCTCCATGGACTCAGAAAAAGGGGGGAAGAACTCATTGTTGGGCATGGTGACGACTCGGAGCGGTCATTCAACACGTTACATACCATGGCGGCAGACAGTCTTGAAAAAGCGATCAGGAATCTTCGAAAGGATACGTATGCCGTTCTATATAACAACGCCAAACTGTGGAAGCAGATAAAAGACAGCGGTATTTCGGAAGTATACACTTTCGGCTTTTCTTTTAGCAACGTGGATCTGCCGTATATTGAAAGGATCGCGCAGTTGCTGCGCGTGAATTCGAACGTGACGTGGCATCTGAGTGCCAGAGATCATGGTAGCAGAAATGATAGTTATATGCAGATCATCCGTAATTGTGGATTTACAGGATCCTTTGATGAATATATGGTATCGAAGAAGTTGTTAAGTATTTCACACGTAGCGGCTTCTCCTTTGGACGCATTTGACCGATCTGAAAAGCTGAGATTCTATTATGATGAGTCCAATTTTTCCGGGAAATTCTATCTTCAGGAGAAAAACGGTCGGTACAATTTCAATTCAGATATCGACCGGGATTTCGTCCTTGCAGGTATCGTGACAAAGGATGAGGATATCAATATTGACAGGACAGAGCTCTTAAAGAATCTGGGATTACAGAAAACGGTAAAGGAGATTAAGTTTAAAACCCAATTTTCGGAAGATGACTTTATTCGTACTCTGCACCGTAAGAGGCTGAACAAAGTCTTTGAGCTGATAGAAGAAAGGGGGCTGTACATTCATGTTGCGCAGGTCAATATGTTCTATTATGCGATAGTGGATATTATTGATTCAGCAATTGATTTTTCTGCCCTGCATGAATATGCAGAAAGCGACTTTAAGGGCGATATCAGGTTTGCGAACCTTCACCTAAAACAGCTGATTTATGATGTTCTGCATGAGAAGAGTTCGGAAACATTGGAGGTATTTAAGCAATATGGATATCCTGACATAGAGGAGGCCGATATTCAGAACTTTTGCAATGATATCGTTGGCCTATTTGGTAACCGGTGGGAATTGAGTACTGAGCTAAAGTATGTTTCTGGAATGATAAAGGGTGCTGGGAAAAACGGGGATCTTCTTTTCTTGCGCGGAAATGATAAGAATATAATGGTTGATGATCTGGCGCAGTTTTATCTGCATTTTGTTGCACTTTTCCGAAAATCGAAGCATATCTTTGACGAACAGAAAGAAATGATACGGTGGTTTGAACAATATATCTTTATCGATGAAAAAGAGAGACTTGTAGACAATTACAGTTTTGTCAATTCACAGACTGATATATTGGTGCAGCTATCGGATGTGGTATCCGGAATTTGTGGCCAAATGTATGAGTATCTTAATAAGACTATGCGCCATCATATTGCCAGGGACGTCGAAGCAATGGATGATCAGCAGATACTAAGCGCGAAAAATCTATGCTCGTTAATCCATAAGTCTTCCGATCGGAACAAAGGATTTATTTTTTCCATAACTGCACAAAAAATTCGAGATCGACTGGAGTATTTTGCAGATCAGGTGACGAGGGAGTTTAATAAACGAGAGCTATAGCGGCTGCGGTTTGCAGAAGCTTCGAAATGGTGTAGTGAAATCTACTGTCTCGTTTACTGTACCTTTAGCAAAAAGAGAAGCACTAGCTTATACAAGGAACCAAAGAAAAGGGTTGGAGATGTTCCTAGAGGATGGCTAGATAGCTTTTCCAAGGTCCGAAGAATCTTTAGGGGGCGTCTGTAGACGGGGAAAGCTATGGATATAAGGTTCAGATGGAATATGTTCATCACATCGTTTCTTCCTCTGTGGGTAGCGATTGTTTTTTCTGATCTATATGACATATTCGGATATATCATATGCAGATGGGGACGTCTGAGAGATCCTTCTTTCGATTTCCGTGCGGCGATCGGCCGTTTTATGTGCATTAACGGGCTGCTGATAGGAACGGTCGTGATGGTTATGATTGTAGTCATTGCAAGCGTATGGGATCTGAACCGGTTTCTTAAGACAAAGGAGTTGGAAGTGGCTCCGCCGATCGGAATACTGAGACGTGTGCGGAAAGCGAATAAGCTCTCCGCTGAATACCTTATAGCCTATATTCTTCCAATGGTGGCATTTGATATTGCAGAACTCAGGGGAGTTATCCTTTTTTTGCTCTACTTTGGCGTGTTGGCTTTTTGAGGTATAAGAAACAGCAACATCTATACCAATATCTATCTGGAATTGGTGAAGAAATACCGCATGTACGAATGTGACGTGGAATGTACGATAGGCAGCAAAAGCATACCTATGAAAACAGCCTGGTTATCAGCCGAAGGGATCTGACTGCTAGGGTCAACGGTGAGATCTGTTATTGGGATTTTGAACCTTAACTTCCATGTCAGGGAGACAGACTTATTATGAAGTACCCTTGCGGGCCAACAGGGGGAAAAGGAGTTTATACCTGATTGGCACTAAGGCCAATTATATCATGGATGTTAGTAAGCCGATTGATTTTTGGTACCGATTCAGTTGTCAAGGTACTGGATAACTATTAACTATAAACATATTATACGAGGTGGGATAAAGGATGATTGACAGTTACCTATGAAAAAAAATACCCCCGAATATCGTGAATGGAAAAAACGCCAGAATGAAAAAAATCTCCGGCGTCGGACAAGAAGAAAAAAGAAGCGGAAGTCGATGCATGCGCAGCGGGTTATATTCGAGAGGGAATTGAAAACGAGACCTGAATATAATGCGGAAACACATGTATTCGAATTCAAAGCCCCACCTGTATTCAGTATCGTAGAGAATCCGATTGAGACAATACATTTTTTTAACCGGATTATTTCGCTGATGACAAAGAAAAATACAGCCTCAAAGGAGTTGTTTATTAATATAGAGGATGTGACGACGCTGCGGACGGACGCTCTGATGTATCTTCTTGCCATAATGAATAATCACGACCGGAAGTATGATAAATCCGTTCGCTTTTCCGGCAATGAACCAACGGACAGGGAAGTAAGGAAGAAGTTTAAGGAATCCGGATTTTATAATTATGTACAGCCCAGAGGAAACGCGCGGCTTAACAAACACACGGATAAGATTCAGATCGTTTCCGGAGGAAAGTGCGATACGAAAACTGCAAAAAGGGTGTCGGATTTTGTCTGCAGGATTGCGGATGTTCCGACCAGAAAGTGCAGTTTCCTGTACAATACCATGATCGAGCTGATGTCCAATACCCACAAGCATGCGTATAAGGAAGGCGGTGTATTAATGCCTATATGGTATTGCTTTGTGGAGCATGACGGAAAGGGAAAGGTCTCCTTTATTTTCATGGATACCGGGAGCGGGATACCCTCAACGGTAAGGAAGAATTTTGCTGAAAGGGTAGATTTTCTGGGACTAAAAGAAGAAAACAAGTATGTGATTTCCGCGTTAGATGGAGAATTCCGCACCGCTACAAAGCAGGACTACCGGGGGAAAGGGTTACCGAAAATTCGTGAATATCGTGCGAATGAAAGTATTAAAGATCTTCATATAGTTAGTAATAGGGCGGATGTTGAGGTCGGCATGGAGAATTACCGCGGAGGAGACTTAAAAGAAGCCATGCAGGGAACACTGTACTATTGGAGCATTGATCTGGATACATTGAAAGGATGTTGATTATGAAAATTAATATTTGCAACGATTTTAGTGAAACACCCGGCGCAAGATATCGATATGAAGGGGACTTTTCCGGCGAGGAGTTTCGGGAGACGCAGCTTGCTCCGAAATATAATGAGGCGCATAGGAAAAGGGAAAAACTGATTATCGAACTGGACGGAGGGTATGGATATCCAACGTCTTTTCTGGAGGAAGCATTTGGGGGACTTGTCAGGGAATATGATTATGATCCCAAAGAAGTGAATGAGACCTTGGAGTTTATTTCAAATGATGAGCCGTCCCTGGAGGCTGAAATTCGCGGGTATATTTTGAGGGCGAAAGACAAGAAAAATGGATAAGAGGCTGTCAGGATGAAGTGGAAGTGGATTACGTTTGTTATAATATGTAAGAGGATTGCGTTTGTTATAATAGAGGCTGTGCTGGTGGCTATGATCATTGCCGCCAGCATATATTCATTTGTGGCGAACAGGGAGAATTTCTTAAACTTTTCCCTGGCGCAGGCGCTTACATTATTGGTAGCTATCGGTATTGCGTTTAACGCTGTGCAGTACAAGGGTGATGAACGCAAAAGAAAAGAACAGATAGAAAAGATCGTTGAAAAAATCCAAACGATGGTTTCAGATCCGGCATTTTACTCTTTTGATGAACATGGTGATACGCAAAAAGTATCGCTTCAGATAATCATGATGTGCAGGAAGCTGAGCAACTGTATCGAAGTTCTTGATAATTACGCAAAATTCTATGGCATGAAAGAAGATGCGGCGTACATACGAGAGGAATACAAGACTTACAAAATACTGGTATCTGGTATGAAATGTGATTTGAAGTATTTGTCGAGCATAGAAGAAGCTTTGAAGAAACATGCGATGAATATTGACAGCAAGTGTGATACAATCATAGTTAAGATTTATAAGTAGTGTTTTGGGCAGAATTCAAAGATCCAGATACTTTTTAGAAGTTCACGATAAAGAAGCTTTATTCAGTACGCGAACCACAAATTGGAGATATTATAAGTAAACAGAAGTCAGGAGAATCATCATGATGGAAGATCAAGCATATGAAAATGAATGCAGTGGAATCAGGGAGATCAATGCCGGTCTCCTTGAACTTTTTGAAACGGATCTGGCTGCCCAAGGGCTATCAGAGAGAACTATCCGCAGACACATGTCCAATGCGGATATCTATATCAATGATTTCCTGCTCCACTACGACATTCATCCGATGGAGGACGGTGTACATATGCTTAACGGATATCTGGGCGACTTTTTTATCCGAAAGGATCTTTCGTCAACTCCCGGCACGATCAGAACTGCCGCAGCCAGTATCAAAAAGTTTTATCAATGCATGCTTGAGCATGGAAAGATAAAAAAGGAAGATTATGACCGTCTGTGCTGGGAAATCCACGATGAAATGGAATTGTGGCAGGAAGAATGTGCTGCGTTCAATGCCTGTGAGGGAGAATAGGGATCTCGTTTAGGGGCGTTTGCAACTGGGGAAAGGAAAGCTATGGATATAAGGTTCAGATGGAATATGTTCATCACATCGTTTCTTCCCCTGTGGGTAGCGATCGTTATTTCCGATCTATATGACATATCCGGATATATCATATGCAGATGGGGATGTCTGAGGGCTCCTTCTTTCGATTTCCGTAGGGCGGCCGGCCGTTTTATGTGTATCAACGGACTCATGGTAGGAACCGTCGTGGTGGTCACGATTGTAGTCATTGCAAGCATATGGGATCTGAACCGGTTCCTTAAGACAAAAGAATCGGAAGAGGCGCCGCCGATCGGAATACTGAGACGTGTGAGGAAAGCGAATAAGCTCTCCGCTGAATACCTTAATACGTCGTTTTCCAGCCGTTCCCGTGAGGAGGTCAGATTGATCACCGTGAACGTCAGCAGCATTCGTTCATTTCGGGACTGGAGGTCGGCCAGCAGGGTGGCATCGTCCTTGGAGAAGGAGATCAGGTCGGGCGGCTGGATGTCCGGGTCATACCCTGTCCACATCGCCTTTTTTGTTCCTTCACCTCATGTGGACAATGTCGCTCACCTTGCCTTTGATGGTCTTGATGGCGCGGGTCTGATCCACGATCTAAATGTTCATGGTGACAGTCAGCTCCGTGTCCAGCTCCAGGATCCCAGCTGGGGCGGGCGGCGGTTAGATCGTCGGCGGGGACGCCAAAGGTGATGTACTTGGCCCGGTTGATGCCGTTGTTGCTCTTAGCGACCTAGCCTTTCAGCGTTCCAGTGGACTCGCCCGGATGCTGTCAAAGTTGTCGTGGACCGGGGGATGTTGATCTTGTACCGCCCGCCGAAGTGATTGCGGCGGTTGATAAAGGTGAGTTTGGAACGGGATGGAGGCATCAAAGTAGTTCAGAAACGCGCTCCAGCTGTTGAAGATGGCGGACTGATCCTCGGTGGACGCTACGGAGTAGTTGATGTCCTCACAGGCCATCGTCCGGGTGAACATCTTGCCGGGGATCTGACACATCCCGTTTGGGAGCATCCACACATAGGGGATGGTCTACTGGGCGGACAGGACCGCCCGGCGCTTATTTCCGTTTCGTTTTGCCGGTTTTCTTTGCTGTTGCAACAGGAACCTCCTTCTTCACAAATGAGGCGTAGATGTTTTTCGTCTTGTAGGGCCGGTGTCCGGGGCGCAGGAGCTTGGCACGGATGATGTTCCGCGCCACCTTCTCCAGAGGCAGCTCGTCCCGCTCATACATCGCAAGCAGGAACGCCGGAGCATAACGGCCAGCATCAGGAACAGAGCGGCGGTGTTGCCCATGGCTCCTCTGGTGAGCGGTATAGCGGGATTCCCCACCAGCCCGCCGTCGCCAAAACTGATGAGCTGCCGGTTGGTCAGGTTAAAGGCGATTTTCGCCTTGATCTTGGACAGGCGTTGGGCACGTTCACATAGGCCCAAAGAAA
>CANQRW010000022.1 GCA_947626365.1 uncultured Lachnospiraceae bacterium | reverse complement strand
TATATCCTGCGGTACGAAAGCCATTTCCGTGCAGTAATGGAGCGCAGGCTGCGGTTGGAGAGCGACGAAAAGCTCAAAGCCAGCAGGAAGCAGCTCAGCCGGGACGAGAAGCGTATAGCAGAGCTGAAACGCCTCTTTATGAAAGTCTATGAGGACAATGCCAGCGGCCGGTTGAATGATGAACGTTTTGAACTGTTGAGCCAGAGCTATGAGGCGGAGCAGAAGCAGCTGGAGGCGGAAGTCGTCACCCTACAGAATGAAATTGAGGTACAGGAACAACAAAACGAGAACATCGAGATGTTCATCCAGAAAGCCCATAAGTACACGGGAATAGAAACCCTTGATGCCTACGCCTTGCATGAACTGGTGTCCGCGATTTATGTGGACGCGCCGGACAAGAGCAGCGGCAAGCGTCAGCAGCATATCCACATCAAGTATGACGGGCTGGGATTTATCCCGCTGGACGAACTTATGAAAGAGGAAACGGCGTGACCGAAATCACGCCGAATCCCTTTGAAAACACAAGGTTTTCAGATTTTGCAATTTTACTGTTTTACGACCACCCGGCAAAGGGGCCGCTGAATTTTTTGCAGAGGCAATTGAGTCATTTTATAAAGGATAAAATCCAATTTGCAGAGCGGCCAGGAAAAAAGAGGCAATCCAGAAGATATGGGTTGTCTCTTTTTTAGAGGCTGTTCTTCCTGTTGGAAAGGAAGTCGTTTAATCGGGCCGTTCTACATTTCCGACGGCAGCGCTTTTTCAGCTACCAGTTCCTCGTATATTTTTTCAACATCATATTCCGGCGCAAACATTTGGGCTGTCTCGCAGATAGGGCGGATTACGGAGATATCCTCCTCCAGTTCGTCCGCTATCATCTCTGGAGTTTTTCCTCTGGACAGCTTGCGGCAGGTCTGAGAAATCAGTTTTGTCATCTCGCCCTGAAGCTTTCCTTCTTCTCTTATGAGCATCTCATGCCTTTCCACAGAAAACAGTTCAGTCATTAGATCCATCGTGGCCTCCTCTCTGTGCTTTGTCAGAAACTCTTTCAGGATATCTTCCGCCAGGCAGTCTCCTATGGCACGGTCTATGGCAGCTCTTAGCTCCAGGCCATTCATGCAGTAACAGCGGATTCGACTGACCAGGTACGAATATTCGTACAGCCGGCGGCAGTCATTCATCAGCTTTTGATTATGCCCGAAATTGATATTCAGCACTGTCGCCGTACACTCCAGACAGCCGGAACTCCCATTTTTTTCAAAGGAGTCTGACAGTCTCAGTTCTGTCCTTTCCGCTACCGTATCCGTGCCATTATAAAATACGATATACCTGGGTACGGGCAGGTGCAGCTGCACCCGGGAATAGATGTCCAGTCTGTTGGCGGCTATATAACCCCGATACAGACCGGACAGATAAAATAGCCCTCTCAGCGGCATGTTAGGATTCCATGTGGCCTGGTGTTCATACAAATTCATCTCGCTACCAATAAGGAATGACACGTCATTTTTCATTGACAGGTACAGGGCGTCCTCCAGGGTATTGACTGTCAGTTGACTGGAATCCGTATAGCTAGAGTCATTGACTGCATTGTAGAGCGTCAGCAGTTCTTCCGGCTCGCTGAAAAGACGGATAAACAACCGGCTCTTGTGATTTCTGGCCGGTTTCAGCTCCGCCGGCATCTCTGACAAAGTCTTTTCTTTTTTCGTCATAGTTTCTCCTTTCATTGTACTACAAAACAATCCTTTTTGCAAAAATATTTTAGGGGGTTCCGGCGGAATGCCATGACTGTCCTCCGGGCACGCGGGCGGGCCGCAGGAAAGACTTCCAGTGAATTACCAGAATGTAAGAACTCCTGTAAAGATGATGATACATCGTTTCAATAATAAAATCAAATAAAAAAAGTATAAACTTTTTCAGCGTCATCAGCGATTGGCTGAGGAAAGTGAATTACCAGGGGTAAGGTAGGGGTGAAACGCCAAAAGGAGCTGCCGGAACACCCCTGGCAGCTCCCAGTAAATCCAAGGATTCTATGACATCAGACGTTAAACCTAAACAGGATCACGTCTCCGTCCTGCACCACATAGTCTTTGCCTTCCAGGCGGACCAGGCCTTTCTCTCTGGCGGCGGCGTAGGCGCCGCAGTCCAGCAGGTCCTGATAGTTGACCACCTCGGCACGGATGAAGCCCCGCTCGAAGTCGGAGTGGATCTTGCCGGCGGCCTGGGGCGCTTTGGTTCCCTTTTTGATGGTCCAGGCCCGGGTCTCGTCCTCGCCGGAGGTAAGAAAGCTTAAGAGCCCCAGCAGGTCGTAGCTTGCGGCGATCAGTTTCTCAAGGCCGGACTCTTTAAGGCCCAGGGCATCCAGGAACATACCCTTTTCTTCCTCGTCCAGTTCGGCAATCTCTTCCTCAATCTTGGCGCAGATGACAAACACCTGGGAACCGGTTTCCGCGGCGAAGGCGCGGACCTTCTGTACATGGGGGTTGTCAGCACCGTCGCTGCCCAGGTCGTCTTCGCTTACGTTGGCGGCGAAAATAACCGGCTTATAGGTCAGAAGATTAAGGCCGGCGAGAATAACCGCCTGGTCCTCATCCTCGCACTGGAAGGTGCGGGCCGCCTTTCCGTCCTCCAGATGGGCCTTCAGGGCTTTCAGAAGTTCTGCTTCCTTCGCCAGGGATTTATCATTCATGGCGCTTTTGGAAGTCTTGGAAAGCCTTCTTTCAAGAATCTCCAGATCGGAGAAAATCAGCTCCAGGTCGATGGTCTCGATATCTCTCATGGGGTCTACGCTGCCGTCCACATGGATGACGTTGCTGTCTTCAAAGCAGCGGACCACATGGATGATGGCGTCCACCTCCCGGATATGGGAGAGGAACTGGTTGCCCAGGCCCTCGCCTTTGGAGGCGCCTTTCACAAGGCCCGCGATATCTACAAATTCTATCACGGCAGGAGTTACCTTTTTGGAATGATACATATCGCCCAGCAGCTTCAGCCGGCTGTCGGGAACAGCCACGACGCCCACGTTGGGATCGATGGTGCAGAAGGGATAGTTGGCGGATTCCGCCCCCGCCCTGGTCAGGGAATTAAATAATGTACTTTTGCCTACGTTGGGAAGGCCGACGATACCAAGTTTCATGGAAAAACCTCTTTCTCTGATATTCGAATGACGGAACGAAGCGTGGGACTCAGAGCCTGCGGTTCCTCGCCCTTCGGGCTTTGTCCTATGGGATTGCTTCTCATTGTCTACGTGGAGTATATCACACATAGTTAGAAAATGAAAGCGGAAAATGTCAGGTTCGTTCCCGGCGGTTCTTCGGATTACGTCAGTACGTAAACAAAGCATTAGTGATGCTCTTTTTGCATTTTGCGGCGTACGTCCAGTCCGGGGAAGCGTTTAGAAGCCTTATAATTATCCATGTTTTGTCGATTTGTGCCGGATTCTGTCGGTCGAATTTCATTGCTTTTTCAGAGGATAGGGAGTAAAATGTAGAATATCTGACGAAGGAGAGGCGTGCGCATATGATTACAGCAGCAGATATCCGTTTCGTGCATCTTGGGTTAGGCATTCAGCACCTTAGAAACAGTATCTCGATATTCGGTTTCCGGATTGCGTTTTACGGAATCATTATCGGGATAGGAATGCTGGCAGGTATAATGGTAGCCCGATCGGACGCAAAAAGACGCGGCCAGGATCCGGATTTATATCTGGATTTTGCGTTGTATGCCATCATATTTGCCATCATTGGAGCCAGAGTGTATTATGTGTTGTTCGAGTGGGAGAACTATCGAAACGATCTGATTCAGATATTCAACATCAGGGCCGGCGGGCTTGCCATCTACGGCGGAGTCATCGGCGGCGCCCTGACATTGATTATCTTTGCCAGATTGAAGAAGATATCCTTCCTCTCAATGGCCGACACAGCAGTTCTGGGTCTGGTGACCGGACAGATCATAGGCCGCTGGGGTAATTTTTTCAACTGCGAAGCATTTGGGAGATACACCGACAGCCTGTTTGCCATGAGGATCAGAAGAGCGTTGGTAAACGAAAGTATGATCTCACGGAATCTCATCGATCACCTGATTATAGAAGAGGGGGTGGAGTATATCCAGGTTCATCCCACATTCCTGTACGAATCCGTATGGAATCTGGGGCTATTGATGTTCATGTTGTGGTACCGCAAACGGAAAAAGTTTGACGGAGAGATGCTTTTTGTGTATCTGTTTGGATACGGTCTGGGACGCTTCTGGATCGAAGGTCTGAGGACAGACCAGCTGATCCTGTTTTCAACGGGTATCCCGGTGTCTCAGGCATTATCTTTGCTGCTTGTCTGCATAGCAGCACTAGCGTTGGCGATAAATCATTTAAAATTGCGCCGTTCATAAAAGAGGAGGATAATTTATGGAACAGATTACCAGAGAAGAATTAGTACGCAAAATAGAATCAGCCAGAGAAAAATTAGATCAGAGCATTAATGCGAGAGATCAATATGACGAGATTCTGAAAAAAAGCGTGTACCTGGATTCACTGATCGAACAATATATAGTGGCCGGTTATTAAGGGTTTACCACATTTAGGGCAATTGCGAAAAATCAAGCAATTGCCCTATTTTTTTTGAATTTTTTTTGAAATTTTCCTTGCTATTTTTTAGGATTTGTACTAGAATTGAACTACGAAGTGGTAAAAAGTGGAGCAAAGTGGAAGAAAGTGGTGCACATAGCGCCAGGAGAGGCATTAGGAGAAGGACATGGGATTCATCGGCGAGTACAACCACACGGTTGATGCAAAGGGCAGAGTGATAGTTCCTTCCAGGTTCCGTGACCAGCTGGGCGATGAGTTCGTAGTCACGAAGGGCTTGGATAACTGTCTCTATGTCTATGAGAATTCCGAGTGGGAAAAATTTGCCGAGAAGCTCTCCAATCTTTCCATTACCAATCCGGGCAGCCGGAAGATCACCCGCTTTTTTCTGGCAGGAGCCACGACCTGCGAAGTGGACAAGCAGGGGCGTATCCTTCTCCCTGCAGTTTTAAGGGAGTTTGCCCATATCGATAAGGACGCGGTTTTGATCGGCAACGGCAGGCACATCGAGATCTGGGATAAAGAGGAGTGGGCTGAATACAGCAACTATGACGATGTGAACGAGATTGCCGCAGGACTGGAAGGTCTTGGCATATGATGTTTGAACACAAGCCCGTACTGCTTTATGAGACCGTTGACAGCCTGATGATCAGGCCCGACGGAATCTATGTAGACGGTACGCTGGGAGGCGGAGGACATGCCTGGGAGGTGTGCAGCCGCCTGGGAGAAAAGGGAAGGCTGATCGGTATCGATCAGGATGGGGATGCCATCGAGGCCGCTTCGGAAAGGCTTAAGCCCTTCGGCCATAAGGTAACAGTAGTCCGCAGCAACTATGAGAGGATTGCGGAGATCCTTGAGGAGCTGGGAATCGGACAGGTAGACGGGATCTATCTGGATCTGGGAGTTTCCTCCCACCAGTTTGACGATGCCGGCCGGGGATTCACCTACCGGGAGGATGCGCCTCTGGATATGCGGATGGATCAGCGTCAGATACGGACCGCCGCCGATATTGTCAATGATTACAGCGAGGCGGAGCTATACCGGATCATCCGGGATTACGGCGAAGAGAAATTTGCCGGGAATATTGCCAGACATATCGCAAGACAGCGGCAGGTCAAAAGAATTGAGACGACAGGAGAGCTGTGTGAGATCATCAAAGGGGTGATTCCCATGAAGATGAGAGCCACAGGCGGGCATCCGGCCAAGCGGACTTTTCAGGCGCTGAGGATTGAACTGAACCGTGAACTGGATGTGCTGAATTCCTCCATAGATACGATGATCGGTCTTCTGAAGCCGGGAGGGAGGCTGAGTATCATCACCTTCCACTCCCTGGAAGACCGGATCGTCAAGAACCGGTTCCGCGAGAATGAGAATCCCTGTCAGTGCCCGCCGGATTTTCCGGTATGCGTCTGCGGCAGGGTGAGCAGGGGAAAGATAATTACGAGAAAACCGGTGGTTCCCACCGATGAAGAGATATCAGAGAATAAGAGGTGTAAAAGTTCAAAACTTAGGGTCTTTGAACGAAGCTAGAAAGGAGAACCATTATGGCAGCCACGAAAGCAGTGCGGGGCAGAAACGCCAGACGGCCGGAGAATGTCCGGGCTTATGTGCATGGGAATACTGTGCGCAAGCTGGAACCGGAATACCGTCCGCAGGTACCTTCACAGAGTCCTGAGAGAAAAGAACATTCTCATTTGGATCGGAATACTCTCAGGAGAAATCAGGAAAAGGCTCTTCAGGTGGATCTGCCGTATCTGGCCCTGCTGATTGTGGCCGCGTGCTGCATGCTGTATATTTGCATCAATTTTCTTCATATTCAGTCGGAAATCAACGGGCGGATGGACGACATCAAGTGCATGGAACGTCAGCTTGAGACGCTCAAATCCGAAAATGACGCACTGGAGACCAGCATCAATACCAGTGTAAATCTGGATTATGTATATCAGGTGGCCGTAGGAGAGCTTGGCATGGTGTATGCCGACAAGAATCAGGTACTCCTGTATAATAAGACAGAAAGTGAGTATGTAAGGCAAAATGAAGACCTCCCGCAATACTGATGAGCATCAGGGAAACCACGGTTCTAAGAAAAAGATCTTTAAGCGATATATGCAGGAAAAGCTGGCAATCACGGTCGTTGTGATAATGCTGGCTTTACTTGCGCTTAGCGGTGTATTGTACCGTCTGGTGGACCAGAAAAATGAAGAGTATACGAAGACGGTCCTGACTCAGCGATCTACCTTCGACAGCAGGACCATCCCTTACCGGCGCGGAGATATTGTGGACAGGAACGGCACCTGCCTGGCTACCAGCAGCAAAGTATACAATGTAATCCTGGACGCCACCCAGATGTACGCCAGCGAGGCAAACTATCTGGGCACTACGGTGGACGCCCTGGTTCAGTGCTTCGGCTATGACAGGCAGGAGCTTCTGGATACCCTTGCCAGCCAGAAAAATTCTCCTTATATCCGTTACGAACGGCGGATATCCTACGAGAAGAAGGAAGAATTTGAGGCGCTGGAGGAGCAGATCAACGACGCCAATGAGAAAGCGGATAATAAGGCGAGGGTCCACGGCGTATGGTTCGAGGAAGAATATCAGCGGATTTATCCCTACAATTCCCTGGCCTGCAACCTGATCGGCTTTGCCAGCAGCGACGGTTCTGTGGGAAACGGAGGAATCGAGCAGTATTACAATGACAAACTGGTGGGAACTAACGGCCGGGAGTACGGATATCTGGATGACGAGTCCAACCGCGAGATCGTCATTAAACCGGCGGAGAACGGATATACGGTCATGTCCACCATCGATGTAAATGTCCAGAGCATGGTGGAGCGCCGGATCGAGGAGTGGAAGGCCAATCCGGGAAGCGAGCACATCGGCGTTATCGTCATGAATCCCAATAATGGGGAGATCCTGGCCATGGCCGATGAGAAGGTATATGATCTGAACAATCCCAGGGACCTGACTGCGGCTTACACCCAGGAGGAGATTGACGCCATGGATTCGGAGCAGCAGTTTAATGCCATGAATCAGATGTGGAGAAATTTCTGCCTGAATGATACCTATGAACCCGGGTCGCCGTCCAAGGTGCTGACGGTGGCCACAGGTCTGGAAGAGAATCTGTTTAACACAAACACCACCTTTTACTGCGACGGATACCAGCACGTAGGCGGATTCGATATCCGCTGCACCGCCTATCGGAAGGGCGGACACGGCACCCTGAGCCTGGAAGAGACGCTGATGCAGTCCTGCAACGACGCCATGATGCAGATGGCGGCCATGGAGGGCAAGACGATCTTCAAGAAATATCAGGACATGTTCAATATTGGAGCCAAGACCGGCATTGACCTGCCGGGAGAAGCGTCTGCCTCCACTCTGGTTTACCGGGTAGACAACATGGATTCCGCCAGCCTTGCCACCAATGCCTTCGGCCAGAACTATAACTGCACCATGGTGCAGATGGCGGCGGCGTTTTCCTCAGCCATCAACGGCGGTTACTATTATGAGCCCCATGTGATGAAGGAGATCATGAATGAGAGCGGCTCTGTGATCCAGAAGAACGACGGACTTCTGGTGCGGGAGACCGTGTCGGATACGACCAGCCGCTTCCTGCGGGAGGCCCTGCGCAGAACCGTAGCGGAAGGGACCGGCAAGGCGGCCCAGGTAGAGGGATACGAGATCGGCGGAAAGACCGGAACCGCGGAAAAACAGGGGCGAAACAAAAGAGATTACGTGGTATCATTTATCGGATTCGCCCCGGCGGACGATCCCCAGGTGCTGGTGTATGTGGTCATCGACCAGCCTCACGTGGAAGACCAGGCCCACTCAACCTTCGCAAGCGAAGTATTTTCCAAGATCATGGGAGATATTCTTCCTTATTTGAATATATTCCCGTCCGGAGATGTGGAGATCGTGACGCCCAGGCCGTGGGAGACTTCTCCCGCCGCGGAAGGCGAGACGGCGGCCGGACAGGAAGGACAGAGCGGAGAGACCCAGGCCTCAGGAGAGGGCAGCCCGGCGGAAGACGGCCAGGGTGAGAACGGCCAGGACGAAAGCAGTCAGAATGCGGAAGGCGAGAATCCGTCCGGCGATGGGCAGCCTTCGGCGGACGGTGAGACAGAGCCGGGACAGCCGGCGCCGGGAGAGGGAACGATCGTCCAGCCTATGCCATATGACACGGAAGAGTATGTTCCCATGGAGACGGCTGAGGATGGTTCCATGATTCCTTCCGATCTGCCGGATATGCTTCCGGCAGGCGGCGGACAGACCGTGGAACCGGCTCCTGACGAGGATTAGAAAACCGGCGGCCGCTGCATAAAAAGGAAACAGGTTCATATATTGTAGCAATGGCCTCAATGGTGATCGTATGAACCGAAATCAAAGCTGCCACCGTGTAAGGACTGCCATCGTATGTCTGGCGGTGTGCGTTTTCATGGCCGGACTCATGGGACGGCTGGGATATCTGATGGTGTTCCGCTCCCAATATTACAGCCGGATGGCGGAGGACCTTCATCAGAGGGAACGGACCATCAAGGCGGCCCGGGGAAGGATTCTGGACCGGAACGGCACGGTTATTGCCGACAACCGCACGGTCTGTACCATATCCGTGATCCATAATCAGATTGAGGATCCGGAACGTGTGATATCCCTTCTGTCGGAAGAGCTTGAACTTCCTCAGGAGGAAGTCCGGAAAAAGGTTGTAAAGCGCAGTTCAAGAGAGATTATCAAGACCAATGTAGATAAGGAAAAGGGAGACGTCATCCGCAATTACCGTCTGGCCGGAGTAAAGGCAGACGAGGATTACAAGCGTTATTACCCTTACGGCAGCCTGGCCTCCAAAGTGCTTGGCTTTACCGGGGGAGACAACCAGGGTATCATCGGCCTGGAGGTGAAGTACGAGGAGTATCTGAAAGGCCAGAACGGCCTGATCCTCACCATGACCGACGCCGCAGGTGTGGAACTGGAAAACGCCTTCGAGGAGAGGGTGGAGCCGGTGGCAGGCGGCGACCTGACGGTCAGCCTGGATGTGAACATCCAGACCTACGCCCAGCAGGCGGCCCTGAAGGTGATGGAGGAAAAGGAAGCGAAGCGTGTCAGCGTTATCGTCATGAATCCTCAGAACGGAGAGATTCTGGCCATGGTAAACGTGCCGGAATTTGATCTGAACGATCCTTTTACGCTGAATGCGGAGCCGGAAGAAGGAAGCGCCGCCTCAAGGCAGGACCTGCTGAATCAGATGTGGCGGAATCCCGCCATCAATGATACCTATGAGCCTGGCTCCACATTTAAGATCATTACGGCCGCGGCCGGGCTGGAAGCAGGCGTGGTGGGACTTGAGGACCATTTTTCCTGTCCTGGATTCCGCATAGTGGAGGACAGGCGCATTCGATGCCATAAAGTTGGCGGCCATGGTGGGGAAACATTTCTTCAGGGAGCCATGAACTCCTGCAACCCGGTATTTATCGACGTAGGCCAGCGCCTGGGAGTGGAGCGGTATTACCACTATTTTACGCAGTTTGGACTTCTGGGGAAAACCGGAGTGGATCTGCCGGGGGAGGCGTCCACCATCATGCATAAGAAGGAGAACATGGGACTGGTGGAACTGGCGACAGTGTCCTTCGGCCAGTCCTTCCAGATCACGCCTCTGCAGCTGATCACCACGGCTTCTTCTATCATCAACGGCGGAAACCGGATCACGCCCCATTTTGCCATCCGCTCCGTCAGCGCCGACGGGGAGAGGGTCCATGAATTTTCCTATCCCGTAAGGACCGGCGTGGTGTCTGAGGAAACCAGCGGGACCATGCGCTATATTCTGGAGCAGGTAGTGGCCGGCGGCAGCGGAAAGAACGCCGCGCTGGAGGGCTACCGCATCGGCGGCAAGACGGCCACCTCCGAGAAGCTGCCCAGAAGCCTGAAAAAATATATTTCCAGTTTTGTGGGATTCGCACCGGCGGACAATCCCCGGGTCATCGCCCTGATCACCATCGACGAGCCGGTCGGAGTCTACTATGGAGGCACCATTGCGGCTCCGGTCATCGGAGATATTTTCAAAAATATCCTGCCATATCTGGGAATTGAAGCCGAAGAGGCGCAAGAGCAGTTTCTTCCAATAGAATCTGTGGTTGATTATTCCGCAAAAAAGACGTATACTATTCCCTAGTGTGTGATTATGCAGTCAGGCGCCGCTGTGTGATTTCGGCGGCCGTTCATTTTCAAACTACATAAGAGTCCGAGGTGCGATATGATCAATGAAACCATACTGGCAATCATCATTGCCTTTGCTATCAGCGCGGTGCTGTGCCCCATCGTGATCCCCTTTCTTCACAAGCTGAAGTTCGGGCAGCAGGTGCGGGAAGACGGTCCCCAGACCCATTTGAAAAAGCAGGGAACGCCTACCATGGGCGGCCTGATCATATTGGGAAGCATTATTATCACATCCCTGTTCTACATTCCGGAGTATCCTAGGATCATTCCGGTGCTGTTTGTGACGGTAGGCTTTGGCATCATCGGCTTTCTGGATGACTATATCAAGATCGTTATGAAGCGGTCCGAGGGACTGAATCCCATTCAGAAGCTGGCCGGCCAGTTTGTGATTACCGGAATTTTCACCTACTATCTGATGAGCTCCGGCGGCGTCGGCACTTCCATTCTGATTCCCTTTACCGGCGGCCTCGAAGAGGGGCTTAAGCTGGATCTGGGAATCCTATATATTCCCTTTGTGTTCCTGGTGATGCTGGGAACCGACAACGGCGTCAATTTTACCGACGGCCTGGACGGCCTGTGTACCAGCGTGACCATACTGGTAGCCACTTTTATGACGATCATCGCCCTGGGAGAGGGCAACGGCATCAGCCCCATGACCGGCGCGGTAGTGGGAAGCCTTTTGGGCTTTCTGCTGTTTAACGTGTATCCGGCCAAGGTGTTCATGGGCGACACAGGTTCCCTGGCCCTGGGCGGCTTTGTGGCTTCCAGCGCCCTGATCATGCAGCTGCCGCTGTTCATACCGATCATCGGATTCATATATCTTTTGGAAGTGTTATCTGTTATCATACAGGTTACTTATTTTAAAAAGACAGGCGGGAAACGGATTTTCAGGATGGCCCCCATCCATCATCACTTTGAACTGTGCGGATGGTCGGAGACCAGGGTGGTGGCAGTATTCTCCATCGTGACAGCCATTCTGTGCCTGATCGCGTATATGGGCTTATAGGAGGAAAACAGATGGATCAAAGAGTGTTGGTGGCGGGAGCCGGTAAAAGCGGTATTTCTTCAGCAAAGCTGCTGCTTTCCATGGGCGGGGAAGTGGTGCTTTATGACAGCAACGCTGTTCTGGACGCGAAAGCGGTTATGAGTAATTTTGAGCAGGGGGATCGTGTCTCCATGATCGTGGGACAGCTTCTTTTTGAGGACCTGCGGGGAGTAAGCCTTTGCGTCATAAGTCCGGGAATCTCCCTGGAGGAGCCCTTCGTGGATATGATCCGCCAGGCCGGGGTACCTATCTGGGGAGAGATCGAGCTGGCCTATCACTGCGCCAGGGGGAAACTCATCGCCATCACGGGAACCAACGGCAAGACCACTACCACGGCCCTGGTGGGAGAGATCATGAAAGCCCATTTTAAGGACGTCCATGTGGTGGGGAATATTGGCATTCCCTACGCGGAGGAGGCTTTAAAGACAGAGGAGGACAGTGTGACGGTGGCGGAGGTCAGCAGCTTCCAGCTGGAGACGGCAGCGGACTTCCATCCTAATGTCAGCGCTATCTTAAATATCACGCCGGATCATCTGAACCGCCATCACACCATGGAATGCTACATAGCGGTGAAGGAGAGCATCACGGCCAATCAGACGGAGGAAGATACCTGCGTGCTCAATTATGACGACGAGGTCCTGAGGGCTTTCGGCCAGAAGGAAGAGCTTGCCCCCAGGGTTGTATTCTTCAGCAGCCGTCAGAAGCTGACGGAAGGGTACTGCATCGAGGAGAGCGTGATCACTTACCATCACGACGGCAAGGCGACGCCCATTATCGACATCTATGACATGAACCTGCTGGGCCGTCATAATCACGAGAATGTCATGGCCGCCATTGCCATGAGCATGGCTATGGGAGTGCCGGTGGAGACCATCCGGAAAGTGGTCCGCGAGTTCAAGGCCGTGGAGCACAGGATTGAGTTCGTCCGGGAGCACATGGGGATCAAATATTACAATGATTCCAAGGGGACCAATCCGGATGCGGCCATTCAGGCGGTAAAGGCCATGCCGGGCCCCATTATCCTTATAGGGGGCGGCTACGATAAGGGTTCCTCCTACGACGAGTGGATCGAGTCCTTCGACGGCAACGTGAAGTACCTGGTGCTGATCGGCCAGACCAGGGAGGCCATCGCCGCCTGCGCCAAGGAGCACGGATTCAACAATATCATGTTTGCGGAGGATATGGCGGAGGCGGTCCGTGTCTGCGCCTATTACGCGGAGGACGGGGACTGCGTGCTTCTGTCGCCGGCCTGCGCCAGCTGGGGCATGTTTAAGAATTATGAGGAGAGAGGGCGTATCTTTAAGGAATGCGTCATGGAACTGTGACCGGCGGATTTCAAAGGCTGCGGCTTTGCGGAATAGTTTTTCCCGCGGAAGCCGCAGGGACTTCAGGAGAGGAGGAAGGCAGTCATGGCCCAGGAGAAAAGAAAGCGTTCCCAGAGATTCTATGATTACAGCCTTCTGTTTGCCATTGTATTTCTGACCATATTCGGCCTGATCATGATATACAGCGCCAGTTCTTACCGCGCCCAGATTGACTATGACGGCAACGCGGCCTACTTCATGATACGTCAGGGAGGCATCGCCGCAGTGGGATTCGTGGTGATGATCATTATCTCCAAGATGGATTACCACTGGTACGCCAGGTTCTGGCAGCTGGGCATCCTGGTTTCCTGGGCGCTTATGATCGCCGTGTCGCTGGTGGGCCGCGAGGTCAACGGAAAGAAGCGGTGGCTGGGCGTGGGCCCGGTCAGTTTCCAGCCCACGGAGCTGGTCAAGATTACGGTTATCGTAGCCATGGCCGTTCTGATCGTGCGGGTGGGAAAGGATATCGACCGGTTTGCCGGCAAATTCCGCGCGATTTTGATCGTCATACCTCTGGCCGGAATCGTGGCCGCCAACAACCTGAGTTCCGGGATCATCATCGTGGGAATCGGTTTTGTCATGATGTTTGTGGCCTGCAAGAAAAAATGGCCCTTCGCCCTGTGTGTGGCGGCAGCGGGACTGGTCATGGGCTTTGCGGGGCCCATCGGGCATTTCCTTACAGGCATCGGTCTTCTGAAGCCCTACCAGCTGAACCGTATCAATGTATGGCTGTCCCCGGAGTCCTATCCCATGGAGGGAGGCTTCCAGGTGCTTCAGGGGCTGTACGCCATCGGTTCCGGCGGCATGTTCGGCAAGGGCCTGGGTCAGAGCATCCAGAAGATGGGTTTTGTTCCGGAGGCCCAGAACGATATGATTTTTTCAATCATATGCGAAGAATTGGGGCTCTTCGGCGCCATCTCCCTGATCCTGATTTTTATGTTTATGATTTACCGCTTTATGATCATCGCCAGCAACGCGCCGGACCTGTTCGGCGCCATGATCGTGGTAGGCGTTATGGGACACATCGCGATCCAGGTAATCTTAAATATCGCCGTGGTGACCAACACCATCCCCAACACGGGAATTACCCTGCCGTTCATCAGTTACGGAGGCACATCCATTCTGTTTTTGATGATTGAGATGGGCATGGTCCTAAGCGTGTCCAACCAGATAAAACTGGAAAAATAAATGTGGCCGGGCAACAGACGCCCTTCCTGTTACATAGGATAGTATAGAAAATGCCTTGGGAGGGAGCAGGTTGTCTGCCATAGAGATTCAGGGATTACATCCGTTAAAAGGTGAAGTATGGATTCAGGGTTCAAAAAACGCGGCACTGCCTATGGCGGCTGCCGCAGTTCTCAATAAAGGCACCACGGTTCTCAGGAATGTGCCGGACATACAGGACATCTTCTGTATGATCCGGATACTGGAGTCTGTAGGCTGCAAATGCAGTTTTGAGGATCACTGCCTGACCATCCGCGCGGAGACGCTGTCCCGCATAGCCATTCCGAGACATTATGTGACAGCCATGCGTTCCTCCATTGTGCTTTTGGGAGCTCTTCTGGGCAGATGCGGGGAGGCGGCCACCTACTATCCGGGCGGCTGTTCCATAGGAAGCCGTCCCATCAATCTTCATCTTCACGGCCTGAGATGTCTTGGCGCCAGGATCTCCGAACTGGGAGATGAAAAGCTGGCGGCCAGGGCGGAGCGGCTTCGCGGGGCCCTGGTCCGTCTTCCGTTTCCCAGCGTGGGAGCCACGGAGAATATTCTGTTAGCCGCGGTTCTGGCGGAGGGAACTACGGTCATAGCCGGGGCGGCGGCGGAGCCGGAGATCGGCCAGCTGTGCCGCTTTCTCAACGCCATGGGGGCCAAAATCAGCGGAATCGGAACAGCGTCCCTGAGAATCGAGGGAGTGCCGAGGCTTCACGATGCGGAGTTTGCGGTGGACGGAGACCGGATTGTGGCGGGAACCTACCTGGCCTGCGTCATGGCGGCAGGAGGCAGCGCCGCGGTCCGGGGAATCGACAGCGGCCAGCTGGACCGGGTTCTGGAAGTGTTTGCGGCCATGGGAGCCGATATCAGGGCAGCCGGCAGCGATATCCGGATTGCGGTAAAGGAACGGCCGAAGGCTGTGTCCCTTACCACCGGCCCCTATCCCGGCTTTCCCACCGATCTGCAGTCGCCTCTGCTGTCTGTGCTTGCGGTCAGCAGCGGATCCGGAAGTATCCGGGAGACCGTTTTTGAGAGCAGGTTCGCGGCGGCGGCGGAACTGGAGAAGATGGGGGCCAGAATTACCGTTGAGGGCTGTACGGCCCGCGTGGAGGGAAGGTTTCCTCTCACCGGCGCTTCCGTGAATGCGACGGATCTGCGGGGCGGCGCGGCTATGGCGGTAGCCGGGCTGGCGGCGGAGGGCAGGACAGAGATCAGGGAGTGCGGCCACATTTTCCGGGGATATGAGGATATCTGCCGGGATCTTGAAAGCCTGGGCGCCCATATCCGCATGCCGTCCGGGGAATGATCGGCGGCGCCGGTTCAGGCCGCGAAGGGCCGCAGCCATGGGCGGGGCTGCCATGGAGGAGATTTATGGAAGATACTTCAAAGGGAAAACTGCATAAGGGTCCCATTGTGCTGGCGCTCATTATCGCGGTGATAGCCGCGGCGGTTCTGTCGGTCAATATCCGCCAGGTGACCATCACCGGCAACAGCCAGTACACGGATCAGGAGATCGTGGATATGGTCTTTCAGAAGAACATAGACTACAACAGCGCCTGGTTTTTCCTGAAAGAGAGGACCAGGGAGCATATCCGGATTCCCTTTGTGGAAGACTATCAGATACATTTCCTCAGTCCCACTCATATCCAGATCATCGTCCATGAAAAGAGCGTGGTAGGATATGTGACTTACATGGACAGCTACATGTATTTTGATAAGGATGGAATCGTGGTGGAAAGCACCAGCCAGCCCATCGATGGCATTCCGGGAGTCTCCGGGCTGGAGTTCGGCCATATTGTCCTCTATCAGCCCCTTCCGGTGGAGGATTCAGGCGTGTTCGAGAAGATACTGAATCTGACCCAGATGCTTTCTGTGAGAAAGGTGAAGATCGACCGGATCCAGTATGATTCCAAGGGAGATGCCATCCTGTATTTCAACAAGGTGGAGGTGGTGCTGGGCGACAGTTCCCAGATGGACGGAAAGATTTCCCTGCTGGCGGATATGATGCCCCAGATCGAAAATCTGGACGGAACACTCTATCTGGACAACTACGACGAGAACGATGAGGATATGATTTCCACCTTTAAAAAAAATCTGCATGATTGAGAGAAATTTGTGAAAAAAGTGGTTGATATTTTATTTGAAATCCAATATGATATAGGTTAGGGCTAGACTTAAGAGAGTGTGCATTATAAAAAGGGCATGGGGGATGTCCGTACAGTGAAGGAGGAGTTTTTCTTGTTAGAGATTAAGATTAACGAGGCTGAAAGTTCAGCCCGCATCATTGTTGTGGGCGTTGGCGGCGCCGGCAATAACGCGGTGAACCGTATGATAGATGAGAACATTGCTGGAGTGGAGTTTATTGGCGTGAATACGGACAAGCAGGCGCTTCAGTTCTGCAAGGCTCCGACTGCCATGCAGATCGGCGAGAAGCTGACGAAGGGCCTTGGCGCGGGAGCCAAGCCTGAGGTGGGAGAGAAGGCGGCTGAGGAGAGTTCTGAGGAGCTGGCTCAGGCGCTTCGCGGCGCGGACATGGTCTTTGTCACCTGCGGCATGGGAGGCGGCACCGGTACCGGCGCGGCTCCTGTAGTGGCGAGGATTGCCAAGGATATGGGGATTCTGACCGTAGGCGTGGTGACCAAGCCGTTTCGTTTTGAGGCCAAGACCCGTATGACCAACGCGGTTCAGGGTATCGAGCACCTGAAAGACAACGTCGATACGCTTATTGTGATTCCCAATGACAAGCTTCTTGAGATTGTTGACCGCAGGACTACCATGCCGGATGCCCTTAAGAAGGCGGACGAGGTTCTTCAGCAGGCAGTTCAGGGAATTACCGACCTGATCAATGTTCCCGGCCTGATCAATCTGGACTTTGCCGATGTGCAGACCGTCATGATCGACAAGGGCATTGCCCATATCGGTATCGGCAGGGCCAAGGGCGACGAGAAGGCGCTGGAGGCTGTGAAGCAGGCGGTGTCCAGCCCGCTTCTGGAGACCAACATCGAGGGCGCTTCCCATGTGATCATCAATATCTCCGGAGACATCAGCCTGATCGAGGCCAATGAGGCGGCCAGCTATGTTCAGGAACTGGCCGGCGATGATGCCAATATTATTTTCGGCGCTGTGTATGATGAGAACGCCCAGGATGAGGCTACCATCACGGTGATCGCGACCGGATTGGACGAGAAGGGCGCTGCCCCTGTGTCCAAGATGGGAACCTTCGGAACCTTTAAGCCCAAGACCGGCGCATCCGAGGCTGCGGCTACCACCCAGACAGGAGCTCCTCCCTTTGGCTCTGCCTCCTATGGCAGCCATTCCGGCGGACAGACGTCCGGCGGCGTGACCTACCGCCCCAACACTAACATGAAAGAGCTGACGCTTCCCTCCTTCCTGCAGAATAAAAGATAGAGACGCAGGTCTGTTTCATGATCCCCTTGATTTCTGAGAGACGCTGAGAAGCGTCTCTTTTTTATGTCGATTCTTCTTATTTTTCCACGATAAAAAAATTGAATCAGATGTCAGCGTTTGACAAAATCCGAAGGTGGAATTGCCTATAATGAGTTTTGGAGACAGGAGGCAGGCGCCTTGGAGTATGTGCTGTACATAGATGTGTTCGTCCTGGTGAATTTCTGCATGGACCTGGGACTTTTGCTGATTGTGAGAAGGATTCTGAAGGTTCCCGGTTCCGCGGTCCGCCTGGCATCCGCCGCCCTGTGCGGAACAGTCATGGCCTGCGCGGCTTTATTTCTGCCGGGGATGGTCCTGTGGCTTCTGGCATCGCCTGCGGTTATGGTCATGGCAGCGTTTCGGCCGCCTGGCATCCGGGAGCTGGCAAAGGAGGGGCTGATATTATTATTCACGGCGGCAGGCGTGGGCGGAATCATGGAGATCCTGTATCAGCACACGCCGGCCGGGTACTATCTGGCAGCGTTTCTGAGCGGGAATCCGGCGGCAGGCATGCCCCTTCTTGCCTGGGCAGCCGCGGCGGCGGGGGCGTTCTTTCTGTTTCGTTTTTTGTGGCTGACGGCGGCGGAAACCAGGAGGGAGAGGGCTCATCTGCAGATGGTTCAGCTGGAGCTTGGGCCGGTGAAGGTTCAGGCGGCCGGTTTTGTGGACACAGGCAACCGGCTGCGCGAGCCGGAAAGCGGCCGCCCTGTTCACATTGTGTCAGACAGGATCTGGAGGAAGCTTCAGGTGCCCGAGTGCCGCATTCGGCGGATCCCTTACCATACCATTGGAAATCCGGGCGGATTTCTGGAGGCGGCGGAGATCGACTCGCTGAGGATTGCGGAAGAAGCTTCGCAGGCGCATGGATTCCCAGGCAGAAGCCGCAGGCGGCCGGACGGCGGAGGGAAGAAGGGACGGCCGGAAGATAGTTCCGGAACCTGCCGCGCCTGGATCGGCCGGGCTCCGTTCCCTGTTTCCGAAAGCGGAAGATATGAGATTCTGCTTCATGAAGACATTTAAAATTTGCAGGACAAAAGGAGGAGTTACCGTTGGTGATTAAAGTATCGATACCCAATCGTTTTCAGTTTAAGTCCATTCCCAGCTTTAAGACCATGCTGTTTCACCGGGAAGGGGAGATTCATTATATCGGGGGAGCGGATATCCTTCCGTCGCCTCTGAGCAATGAGGAGGAGAACCGGATGATTCAGCTTCTGGGCACGGAGAGGGAGAAGGAGGCCAGGTCGGCCCTGATCGAGCACAATCTGCGGCTGGTGGTGTACATAGCCAAGAAGTTCGACAACACCAGCGTAGGTGTGGAGGACCTGATCTCCATAGGGACCATCGGCCTGATCAAGGCGATCAATACCTTCAATCCCACCCGGAACATCAAACTGGCCACCTATGCCTCCCGGTGCATTGAAAATGAGATCCTCATGTATCTGAGGCGGAACAACAAGACCCGGATGGAGGTATCCATCGACGAGCCGCTGAATGTGGACTGGGACGGCAACGAACTTCTCCTTTCGGATATTCTGGGCACAGATGAGGACGTGATCTACAAAAATCTGGAGCATGAGACGGAGAAGGACCTGCTGAATATGGCCATCAGCCGTTTAAGCTCAAGGGAAAAGAAGATTGTGGAGCTTCGTTACGGCCTCACCACGGAGGACGGGGAGGAGATGACGCAGAAGGAGGTGGCGGATCTTCTGGGAATCTCACAGTCCTACATATCAAGGCTGGAGAAGAAGATCATGAAGCGGCTGAAGAAGGAGATCGTCCGTTTTGAATAAAGGTCATTGAACCGGGCGGCGGAATATGATAATATGAATGCTGAAATGGTACAGCGAGGTTATTATCATGAACCGGACGTTAGGATATCAACATACCATATGGGCCAGTTATCTGGGGTATGTGACCCAGGCAGTGGTAAACAATCTGGCGCCCCTTCTGTTTCTGATTTTTCAGAAATGGTATGGGCTGTCCCTGGACAGGATTACGCTGCTGATCACGGTAAATTTTGGAGTTCAGCTGCTGGTGGATCTTCTGTCTGCCGCCTGGATTGACCGGATCGGATACAAGCGGGGCGTGGTGTTCGCCCACATCTGCGCGGCCCTGGGGATCTCCGGGATGGCGGTGCTTCCGGACGGTCTCCGGCACGCGGGCTTTTTGTTTCTTTCTTCTTCCGACGCCGCTTACGCGGGACTTCTCGTGTCGGCGTGTCTCTACGCCGTGGGAGGCGGGCTGATCGAGGTTCTGGTCAGTCCTATTGTGGAGGCCTGCCCCACCGAGGAGAAGGCGGCCGCCATGAGCCTGCTTCACTCTTTCTATTGCTGGGGACATATGATCGTGGTGGTGCTGTCCACCGTTTTTTTCGTGGCGGCAGGCGAGGAGAGATGGAGAACGCTCTGTATTCTCTGGGCGCTTCTGCCTCTGTGCAATGCCGTGTATTTCGGCCGGGTGCCGATCCGCTCCCTGGAAGAGGAACATGAACCGGTGTCTGTAAAGACCCTGTTTTCCGGAAAAATGTTCTGGATTTTCTTTATGCTGATGTTCTGCGCAGGTTCCTCGGAGCAGGCCATGAGCCAGTGGGCGTCCGCTTTTGCGGAGGCGGGGCTTTCGGTTACCAAGACGGCGGGCGATCTGGCCGGCCCCTGTATGTTCGCGGCGCTTATGGGTGCGTCCCGCGTGCTCTATGCCAGGTTCAGCAGCCGTATATCGCTGAAACATTTTATGCTGGGAAGCGGCGCCTTATGTGTGTGCAGTTATCTTCTGGCGGTATACGCCCCGACGCCTTTTCTGGGGCTTATGGGCTGCGGGATCTGCGGATTTTCCGTAGGCGTGCTGTGGCCGGGAACCTTCAGCCTGGCAGCGGATACCCTTCCCGGAGGCGGCACGGCCATGTTCGCCTTTCTTGCGCTTGCCGGCGACCTGGGCTGCTCTATGGGGCCGACGGTCGTAGGACTGGCGTCGGCGGAATCGGGAAGCCTTCAGGGCGGACTGATGATGGGCATTTTGTTCCCGGTGCTTCTGTGTATCGGAGTGCTTGTGTGGAATCTTCTGAGGATAGAAGAATCGTAAACGGAAGTCCGGAAAAGACGCTGCGGAAGGCTGCCGCGAAGGACCGGCAGATTCAAGATACAATAGAAGAGGAAGAGGTATGCAGGAGGGATATTATACTTCCGGCGAGTTTGCCAGGAAGGCCAATGTGACGATCCGGACCATCCGGTTCTATGATAAGCAGGGAATCTTAAAGCCCAGCAAGGTAGGGGAGAACGGATACCGCCTCTATACTGATGAGGATTTCGGGCGGCTGCAGCGGATATTGTCCCTTCGGTATCTGGGATTTTCCCTGGAAGAGATCACAGCCATGCCCATGGGCGACGACGCGGACGACGTGGCCCGTTCCCTTGCCATGCAGAAAAGCCTGATTCAGAAGAGGATCCGTCATCTGGTGAGTATGGACCGGGCCCTGGAAGATACGCAGAGGATCGTGGAACAGTCCCGGCAGATCGACTGGAGCCGGATCCTGCAGCTGATTCATATTACCAATATGGAGCATGCGATTATCGAGCAGTATAAATCCGCAGTGAATATCGACGTCCGGATCGGCCTTCACCGGCGCTTTTCCCGCAATCCGGTCAGCTGGTTTTCCTGGCTGGCGGACCAGATTGATTTTGACAGGGCGAAGGATATTCTGGAGACAGGCTGCGGCAACGGAGAGCTGTGGCAGCATGTGGATCCGAAGATCATTTCAGGGAGGAATATCCATGTGACGGATGTGTCGGCGGGAATGGTGGAAGACGCGGTTGCCCGGCTGCCGGCGGAGGGCTTTCATTTCCGCACGGAGGATTGTCAGAAGCTGTCCTACGGGGACCAATCCTTTGACGCGGTCATTGCCAACCATGTGCTTTTCTATGTAAAGGATATTCCCAGGGCTCTTGGGGAGATTCGAAGGGTGCTCCGCCCTGAAGGGGCGTTTTACTGCAGCACTTACGGACGGCTCCACATGAAGGAGATCACGTCGCTGGTGCAGGAGTTTGATCCGAGGATTTCCCTGTCGGAGGTGTCCCTCTATGAGCTGTTCGGCCTGGAAAACGGACAGGATATGCTCCGCAGGGTCTTCGGTAAGGCAGAGATGCGCCTGTACGACGATGAACTGCTGGTGGATGAGGCGGAGCCTCTTTTGGACTATATTATGTCCTGTCATGGAAACCAGAATGAATTTCTGGGACTCAGAAGAGGGGAGTTTAAGAATTTTCTGGACGGAAAGATCCGGGAAAAGGGAGGCATACGCATAACGAAGCAGGCAGGAATATTCATTTGCGACGGATATGCCTGATTTTTGTAAAATAAGGAAAATAGTTCTTGACAGTGACGTAACGTAACCCTTTATAATGTGTTCAGACGGTACATGTTGCCTATGGACGCATGATAAAGGGTTCTATTTTGCCGAACGAACCTGTGAGAGAAAAGGAGAGCGCAGTCATGAAAGGTATTATTCTGGCCGGAGGTTCCGGCACCCGGCTTTATCCGCTGACGATGGTCACATCCAAACAGCTGCTGCCCATTTATGATAAGCCTATGATCTATTACCCTCTTTCCGTACTGATGAACGCGGGAATCCGGGATATCCTGATCATTTCCACGCCGGAGGATACGCCCAGATTCGAACATCTGCTGGGCAGCGGAAGCCATTTCGGCATCCATCTGTCCTACGCGGTGCAGCCTTCGCCGGACGGCCTGGCCCAGGCTTTTATCATCGGCGCGGATTTCATCGGGGACGATCATGTGGCTATGATCCTGGGGGACAATATTTTCGCCGGCCACGGGCTGAAGAAGCGTCTCCGTAAGGCGGCAGGCAAGCAGAAGGGCGCAACCGTCTTCGGCTACTATGTGGATGACCCGGAGAGGTTCGGCATCGTAGAGTTTGATTCCGAGGGGAAAGCCATTTCCATCGAAGAAAAGCCCAAAGCTCCCAAGTCCAACTACTGTGTGACCGGCCTGTATTTCTATGACAATAGGGTGGTAGAATACGCCAGGAACTTAAAGCCGTCGGCCCGGGGAGAACTGGAGATCACTGACCTGAACCGGCTTTATCTGGAGAACGGAGAGCTGGAAGTGGAACTTCTGGGACAGGGCTTTACCTGGCTGGACACGGGGACCCATGAATCTCTGGTGGACGCCACCAATTTTGTCCGCACCATGGAGACCCATCAGCACCGGAAGATCGCCTGCCTGGAGGAGATCGCCTACTTAAACGGCTGGATTACCAGGGAGCAGCTGCTGGAGAATATTGAACCCCTGAAGAAGAACCAGTACGGCCAGTACCTGCTGGACGTCCTGGCGGGGAAATACATCGATAAGTGGTGACGGAGCCGCAGGCGGCAGGGAGATGTCTTAAAAAGCTTTATCATACAATTTATATTTGTGCGGGCCGCCGGATAAAGGGCGGCGGAATGGAGAGGAATATGAAAGTATTAGTGACCGGCGGAGCCGGATTTATCGGAGGAAATTTTGTTCATCATATGGTAAATAAATATCCGGATTACCAGATCGTGAATCTGGATCTTCTGACCTACGCGGGCAATCTGGAGACCTTAAAGCCTGTGGAGGACAAACCTAATTATCAATTTGTGAAGGGCGACATCGCCGACGAGCCCTTTATCATGGACCTGTTCGAAAAGGAGAAGTTTGATGTCGTGGTAAATTTCGCGGCGGAGAGCCATGTGGACCGTTCTATCACAGACCCAGGCATCTTCGTCCAGACCAATGTGATGGGAACCCGGGTGCTTCTGGACGCCTCCAGAAAATACGGCGTGAAACGGTATCATCAGGTGTCTACCGATGAGGTTTACGGGGACCTGCCCCTGGACCGGCCGGATCTGTTCTTTACCGAGGAGACTCCCATCCATACCTCCAGTCCCTACAGCTCTTCCAAGGCCAGCGCCGACCTGTTTGTGCTGGCGTATCACCGGACCTACGGGCTGCCGGTAACCATTTCCCGCTGCTCCAACAACTACGGGCCCTATCATTTTCCGGAGAAGCTGATTCCCCTGATCATCAGCCGGGCCCTGGCGGACGAGGAGCTGCCGGTCTACGGCAAGGGGGAGAATGTCCGGGACTGGCTCCATGTGTCTGATCACTGCGAGGCCATCGATCTGATCATTCACAAAGGAAGAGTGGGAGAGGTCTACAACATCGGCGGCCACAATGAGAAGACCAACCTGGAGGTGGTGAAGACCATTCTGAAAGCTCTGGATAAGCCGGAGAGCCTGATCCGTTTTGTCACCGACCGTCCGGGACACGATCTGCGCTACGCCATCGACCCCACCAAGATCGAGACGGAGCTGGGCTGGAGGCCGAAGTACACCTTTGACACCGGCATCCGCCAGACCATCGACTGGTATCTGAACAACAGAGAGTGGTGGGAGCATATCATCTCCGGGGAGTACGCCAACTATTTTGATAAGATGTACGGGAAACGGCTGGAAACAAATTCATGAGAGCTGCGGTTCGGAATCTGCGAGGCAGTAAGAATCGGAAGGCCGGAGATAAAGGAGAATGATTGAAAATGAAGGTTTTGGTGACAGGCGTCAAGGGCCAGCTGGGCCATGACGTGGTAAATGAACTGGAAAAGCGGAACCATACCGCCGTCGGCGTGGACATTGATGAAATGGATATCACGGACGCCGCTTCAGTGGAGCGTGTCATAAAGGATGCGGCGCCCGACGCTGTGATCCACTGCGCGGCCTATACGGCGGTGGATGCCGCCGAGGACAATGAGGAGCTGTGCCGCCGGGTCAACGCAGGCGGTACGGAGAATATCGCCCGGGTCTGTAAGGAACTTAACTGCAAGCTGATGTACATTAGTACGGATTATGTCTTTAACGGCCAGGGCACACGCCCCTGGGAGCCGGACGATGAGCGCCAGCCGTTAAACGTCTACGGTCAGACCAAATATGAGGGCGAGCTGGCGGTGGAGGGGCTGGAGAAATATTTCATCGTGCGCATCGCCTGGGTCTTCGGCGTCAACGGGAAGAATTTCATCAAAACCATGCTGAATCTGGGAAAGACCAGGGATACCCTGACTGTGGTATGTGATCAGATCGGTTCGCCTACGTATACCTATGACCTGGCCCGCCTTCTGGCGGATATGATCGAGACGGACCGCTACGGCCGCTATCACGCCACCAACGAGGGTCTGTGCAGCTGGCATGAGTTTGCCGTGGAGATCTTCCGCCAGGCCGGCATGAAGGTGAACGTGATCCCGGTGACCAGCGATCAGTATCCGGCGAAAGCGAAGCGGCCGGCCAACAGCCGCATGGACAAGTCCAAGCTGGACGCGGCCGGATTTCAGCGGCTGCCTGCGTGGCAGGATGCTTTGGGAAGGTATCTGAGGGAGCTGGGATAAAATGACAGATAAGGCTTGTTTTTCTAAAAAAATGGGTATATAATTGTTGCCGTACATTTCAAAAGGAAGTGAATGGCATGTTTATCCTGATTTTTGCAGTGTGGCTGATATTGAACGGTAAAGTGACGATGGAGATTTGTCTCTTCGGACTGGGCATATCGGCGGCACTGTTTTTCTTTATGTGCCGGTTTATGGATTACAGCGTGAAGAAGGAGCTGCTTCTGTTTCGGATGATTCCGCTGTTTATCCGGTACTTCTGGGTGCTGGTTCAGGAGATCGTCAAGGCCAATGTGGAGGTGCTGAAGATCATCGTGTCTCCCGTGATGGAGCCGGAGCCGGCGCTGGTCTATTTTGACACGGATTTCCGCAGGGATCTGTCCCGGGCCATGCTGGCGGATTCCATCACCCTGACGCCGGGAACCATCACCGTGTCGGTGGAGGGGGACCGGTTCTGCGTCCACTGCCTGGACCGGAAGCTGGCGGAAGGCCTGAATCAGTCGGTGTTTGTGAAGCTTTTGAAAGAGATGGAAGCGGAGGAGGAGCGGTTCTATGGTTGAGACGGCTTATCATGTGCTTCTTCTGGGAGCCATGCTGGTTCTGGGCGTGCTGATCATTCTGGGGATCATACGGTCCGTGCTGGGACCGGGAATCTCAGACCGGATCATAGCGGTCAATATGATCGGCACCATCATCATTATGCTGATTGCCATCCTTTCCCTGTATCTGGATGAAAATTATCTGGTGGATGTGTGCCTGATCTACGCCATGGTCAGTTTCCTGGGTGTGGTGGTGCTGTGCAAGGTCTATACCGGCGTCTACCTCCAGAAACGAAACCGGAAGGCCAATCTGACGGCCATCGAGGACAATCTGGAGCAGCAGGCCCAGGTGCGGGAGAGCGGAGTTGTGGAAGCGGATGCGGAGAAAACCGGCAGTACAGAATCCGGCAGTGCGGAAGAGGCAGGAAATGAGATTGCTGTGAAGAACGCCGGCTCTGTGAAAACAGCGGTTTCTGCGGAAGCGAATCGCATGCAGCCTGAGGCAGCGAAGGAGGGAGCATAATGGTTTGGGAATGGATTCGTTTTATTGTCGCGGCAGTATTTCTGGTGACCGGCCTGGTCTTCGAGGTGCTGGCGGTGTTTGGCGTCAACCGTTTTAAGAAAGCCCTGAACCGGATTCACGCGGCGGCCATGGGCGATACCCTGGCGATTCTTTTTGTGTTTCTGGGACTGATCATCATGCGGGGATTCTCTCTGGATTCCCTGAAGCTGTTTCTGGTGATCCTGTTCTTCTGGCTGGCCTCCCCGGTGTCCGGTCATATGATCGGACGGCTGGAGGTTTTGACCAACCGGCATCTGGGAGAACTTTTGATTATCCGCGAGGATAAGGAGAAGGAGGCGGAAGATGAAACTGTTTGAGATCATTCTTCTGATATCTCTGATCGTCTGCGCCGTATGTGTGGCGGTGGTTCGGGATCTTCTGGCGTCTATTGTCATTTTCATGTCCTACAGCCTGATCATGTGCGTCATCTGGGTATTTCTGCAGTCCCCGGATCTGGCCATCACCGAGGCGGCCGTAGGCGCCGGAGTTACCAGTATTCTTTTCTTTGTGACCCTGAGGAAAATCCGGGCCATTCATGAGGAGGACGAGGATGAGCAGAGTCAGGGATAACTATGAAAACAGCCGGGCCCGCAAACTGAAGCGGTGGTATGACGGCGATGTGGATCTGCTGCAGGAGATTACGGAGATCAAGGCTCCGCCTGCGGAGCAGGAGCAGGTTCCTGAGGCATGGAGGATACAGCAGAGTGAAGCCCAGGCTTCTCAGAATCTGATGTGGCCCCAGGGTATGTCAGAGGAGACCGTCTGGGAAGGCCGTCAGAAACCGACGGAGGAGCAGATTTACCGGAATCTTGAGGCCAGCGGCCTCTGGTCTTTTGAGAAATTGTACCGGGTCATGGCCGTGATCCTGTGCGCCGCCATTATCGCGGTGCTTCTGTGGACGGTGACGGCCCTGCCCATGTTTGGCGAGGCGGGAAATCCCGCCAACAATGAGGTGCCTCAGAGGTACATCGAGAGCGGCGTCCAGGAGACGGGAGCCGTCAACTTCGTCACCGGCATGATCCTGGATTACCGTGCCTTCGATACCTTCGGCGAGTCCTGCGTGCTTTTTATCGCATCCTGCTGTGTGCTGGTGCTTCTGCGGGTGGACATTGCGGTTAAGGGGCGGAACGGGGAGAACCTGGGAGAGGATGATACAGTCTTCGAGCCCAGAAATGATGTGGTCCTTCAGACGGCGGCCAAGATCCTGGTGCCTATGATCCTGGTGTTCGGAATTTACATTGTGCTCAACGGCCACCTGTCGCCGGGCGGAGGCTTCTCCGGCGGCGCAGTGCTGGGCTCCGGCCTGATCCTGTATCTGAACGCATTTGGATTTAAGAAGACCCACCGGTTTTTCACGGAGAAGGTGTACCGGCGCATGACCCTCTGCGCTTTGACCTTCTACTGTCTGGCCAAGAGCTATTCCTTCTTTACCGGGGCCAACCATCTGGAAAGCGGGATTCCTCTGGGGACGCCGGGGGCGATCTTAAGCAGCGGCCTGATTCTGCCGCTGAATATATGTGTGGGCCTGGTGGTGGCCTGCACCATGTACGCGTTCTTTACTCTGTTCCGGAAAGGAGGCATGTGATATGTTTGCTCATTTGATGCTGAATATCGAGGAGACCGTATCCATGATCCTGTTTGGAATCGGGTTTACCACGCTTCTTCTGCATCCCAATCTGATCAAGAAGATCATTGGGATGAATATTATGGATACGGCGGTCTATCTGTTCCTGGCGGCCAAGGGTTATATCGCCGGCCGGATGGTGCCTATTATGAGCGACGGCATCCAGGACGCTTCCGCTTACATTAATCCGGTGCCCAGCGGCCTGGTGCTGACCGGCATCGTGGTCAGCGTAAGCACCACGGCCCTTATGCTGGCACTGACCATCCGCCTGTATGAGCGGTACGGCTCCCTGAATCTGGACCGTATCCTGATTCTGGTTAAGGAGGAAGGCAAGACATGAGTTTTGTGCAGAATTTTCCTTTCTTTTCCATTATCATCGCCATGTTTTCCGGTATCGTCTCGGCGGTGATATCCGGGAAAAAGGCCAGAAACTTAAGTATCTTCGCCATCGGCGTGACCACCTGCATGTCAGCGGCGGTTCTTGCCTACACCTGGAAGACCGGAGAGAGCTACACCTACATGATGGGACATTTTCCGGCCCCCTGGGGCAATGAGATCCGTGCCGGCGTACTGGAGGGCCTGACGGCGTTAATGTTCGGCGTGGTCATGCTGCTGTCTGTCATGGGCGGCCTGGACCACACGGAAAAGGACGTGGAAGGCAGCAAGCTGAATCTGTTCTACATCATGATTGACCTGATGCTCAGTTCCCTGCTGGCCCTGGTCTACACCAACGACCTGTTCACGGCTTACGTGTTTGTGGAGATCAATACCATCGCCGGCTGCGGCCTGATCATGATCCGGCAGTGGGGCAGAAGCCTGTCCGCGGCTATCCGGTATATGGTCATGAGTTCCCTGGGCTCCGGCCTGTTCCTGATCGGCTTAAGCCTTCTCTATGACGTGACCGGCCAGCTGCTGATGATCCCCGCCAAGGAGGCGGTGGCTCAGCTGGCGGCGACGGACGCCTACGTGATTCCCATGCTGGTGATCCTGGCGGTGATCAGCGTAGGCCTTGCCATCAAAAGCGGCCTCTATCCCTTCCATTACTGGATACCGGATACCTACGCCTATGCCACGCCCGCGGCCAGCGCGGTGCTGTCCGGCCTGGTGTCCAAGGGATACATTTTCCTGCTGATCAAGATCCTGTACCGTGTCATGTCTCCGGAACATCTGATGGAAAGCTACACTCTGGACGTGCTGTACTGGTTCGGCATCGCCGGAATGATGATGGGTTCCATTCACGCCATTCAGGAGAAGGATACAGGCCGGATGATCGCCTATTCCTCCGTGGCCCAGATCGGCTATATCTACATGGGAATCGGCCTGGGTACCCAGGCGGGAACCACGGCGGCCATCTTCCATATCTTCTCCCACGGAGCCACCAAGGCCCTGCTGTTTATCAGCGCCGTGGGACTTTACGAGGCTTCCGGAGGAGAGCGGGATTATCTGAGCCTTCGCGGGGCCGGCTACCGGAATCCTCTGGCTGCCATCGGCTTTACGGTGGGGGCCATGTCCATGGTAGGTTTCCCCATGCTGTCCGGATTTATCTCCAAGCTGTTGTTTGCCACTTCGGCGTTTGAAAATACAGGGAAGCTGCTTCCCACGCTGATCGCTCTGGCCATCAGCACTACGCTGAACGCCGTGTATTTCCTGCGGCTGGTCATCAGCCTGTACCGGCCGGAGAAACGGAAAGTGGACGAGGTTCACAGGGATTCCTGGAATCTTCGTCTGGCCGTCGTTTGTTTTATCCTGCTGAACCTGGTGCTGGGCCTGTTCTCACAGCCCATCGTGCGCGCCATTGGTCAGGGACTTATCATGTTTAGTTAGGAGGGAGAACGTATGTTAATGCTTTTGGCGGTGTTTGTGCCGATTCTGGCAGGCGTTCTGGTTCTTGCCTTAAAAAATCTGAAGGAAAATCGAGGTGTCCTGACCGGCTGCTTTACGGCGGTGCTGGCGGCGGAAGCGGTGCTGGTGATCCTGGCCGTGATGGGCGGCGGAAGCGTTACGCTCTGGAAGCTGACGGACACCATAACCCTGGGTCTGAAAATCGATAAGGTGGGGAGCCTGTTTGCGGTCCTCACATCGGTGATGTGGCTGCTGGCAGGAATCCATTCCACTTCTTATATGAAGCATGAGCATGATGAGCAGCGGTTTTACGGCTTCTACCTGATCGTGGTGGGCGTCCTGGCAGGCCTTGATTTCTCGGCGGATCTGATCACCATGTATGTGTTCTACGAGATGATGACCCTGACCTCCCTGCCGCTGGTTCTCCATGAGCTGACGAAGGAGGCTATCCATGCGGGTCTTAAATATCTGTTCTATTCGGTGGCAGGCGCTTTCCTGGCGCTGTTCGGAATCTTCTTCCTGGCCAATGTCTGCGGAAATCTGCAGTTTACGGCCGGGGGTGTGGTGACCCCGGACATGATTGCCGGGAAGGAAGGGCTCCTGCTGTTTGCCGTCTTTGCCATGATCGTGGGTTTCGGCACCAAGGCCGGCATGTTCCCCCTTCACGGCTGGCTGCCTACGGCCCATCCGGTGGCCCCGGCCCCGGCCAGCGCTGTGCTGTCCGGCGTCATCACCAAGGCCGGCGTCATCGCCATTATCCGTGTGGTCTATTTTATCGTAGGACCGGTTATGATCCGCGGGACCTGGGTCCAGTACGCCTGGATGGTTCTGGCTCTTCTCACGGTATTTATGGGTTCCATGCTGGCCTACCGGGAAAAGGTGATGAAGAAACGGTTTGCCTACTCGACAGTGAGCCAGGTGTCTTACGTGCTGTTCGGCCTGAGTCTCCTGGAACCAACGGCTTTCGTGGGGGCCCTCTGTCATGTGGTGTTCCACTCCGTGATTAAGGATGCTCTGTTCCTTTTCGCCGGCGCCGTGATCGTAAGGACCGGCTGGACCAGGATCGAGCAGCTGCGGGGTCTGGGCAGAATCATGCCCAAGGCACTGGCCTTCTACACGCTGGCGGCTCTGGCCCTGATCGGAATTCCTCCCGCCAGCGGCTTTGTCAGCAAATGGTATCTGGCCACCGGTTCCCTGGCTTCCGGTACGGGAGCCCTGGGCTTTATAGGGCCGGTGATCCTGCTGATCAGCGCCCTTCTTACGGCCGGTTATCTGCTTCCCATTATGATCCAGGGATATTTCCCCGGGCAGGACTTTGACGGGCAGGAGATTAAGGAGAGAGGGCTGGAGGGAAAAGAGCCGGAACCGGCCATGCTGGTTCCCATCGGGATCCTGGGGATCGCGTCCCTGCTTCTCGGATGTTTCCCGGGGCCGCTGATCGCGTTTGCCCGGAGCGTCGCGGAGATGGTCCTGTAGCGGGCAGAAGAGCAGGCGGCTTGCGAGAAACTCGCCTGCCCGCTGAGTGGCAGTATTGCGAATTTGCCTGCTGAGCGGCGGCGTGTGAGACTTGTCTGTCTGCCGGGCAGGCGGCGCGGAGTTCGGTTACATTTAGGTTTGACGGAGGAAGAGTCATGTATGATTCATTGATGACGGCAGTGGTGCTGCTTCCCATCATCTTCGGATTTCTGCTTTTGATATTCAATAACCCTATCAGGAGCGGACATCATGAGCGGACGATGGAGATCGTGACGGAGTGCCTGGTGCTGGTCAACAGCCTGATGGTGGCGGCGCTGATTATCTCCACCGGCGGCCGCAGCGGCAATCTGGTGCTGTTTCGGCTGTACGGCCAGCTGACCGTGATGTTTAAACTGGATTTGATGGGCAGTGTGTTCGCCGGTTTGGTGTCGTTTCTGTGGCCCCTGGCGACCCTGTACTCCTTTGAATATATGAAGAATGAGAGCAGAAGGCCCATGTTTTTCGCCTTCTACACCATGACCTACGGCGTCACTCTGGGGGTGGCCCTGGCCGGCAATCTCATAACCATGTATCTGTTCTATGAGATGCTGACCTTTGTCACGCTGCCTCTGGTGCTGTATCCCATGACCAGGGAGGCGGCCAGAGCCAGCCGCCAGTATCTGTATTATTCCATCGGCGGCGCGGCTTTCGCCTTTATCGGGTTGGTGTTCGTCCTGTCCTATTCCGCCATCGGCACCACGGAATTCGTGGCCGGCGGCATGCTGAATCCGGAGCTGGCAGGGCAGCACAAAAATCTCCTTCTTCTGGTGTATGTGCTGGCGTTCTTCGGCTTCGGCGTGAAAGCGGCGATTTTCCCCTTCCATGACTGGCTGCCCAAGGCGTCTGTGGCGCCTACGCCGGTGACGGCCCTGCTTCACGCGGTGGCGGTGGTAAAATCCGGCGCCTTCGCGGTGCTTCGGTTTACCTATTTCATCTACGGAACCAGTTTCCTGCGGGGAACCTGGGCCCAGTGGGCGGCCATGACGGCGGCCCTCGTCACCATTACCTTCGGCTCTACCATGGCGGTGAAGGAGATCCATCTGAAACGGCGGCTGGCTTATTCCACGGTCAGCAATCTGTCCTATATTCTTTTCGGCGCTTCGATCATGACGCCTCTGGGACTCATAGGAGCCCTGACTCATCTGGTGGCCCACGCGTTTATGAAGATATGCGCTTTCTTCTGTGCCGGCGCCATCATGCATCAGACAGAAAAGACCTACATTCATCAGCTGGACGGCCTGGGCCGGAAAATGCCGGTGACCTTCACCTGCTTTTTGATGTCGGGACTGTCCCTCATGGGAATCCCCCTGTTTGCCGGATTTATCAGCAAATGGAACCTGATCCAGGCGGCTTTGTCCTGGGGAGGCGACGCGGTGGCTGCCGGAATCCCCGGCGGGTTCATCCCTTATGTGGGCGTGGGAGTAATCCTTTATTCGGCGCTGATGACCGGAATCTATATGCTGACGGTGGCGATTCGGGCCTTCTTCCCGGCGGTGGGGGCGGCCCTGTCCTCCGGGAGCGCCGTTTCGGCAGGAGCGGTTTCTTCCTCCGGGAGCACCGTTTCGGCAGGCGCGGTTTCTTCTTCCGGAAACGCCGCTTCGGCAGGCGCGGCGCAGTCCTCAGGGACCTCAGTTCGGACAGAGGGAGAGGAGCGGGAGGCTTCTGATCCCAGCTGGCTCATGCTGGTGCCCCTGGTGATTTTTGTGATCATGATATTTGTCATCGGTCTCCATCCGGAGCCCCTTCTTAAAATATTAGAGATGATTGGAGGTGAGGCGGGATGAGCCAGGGATGGAAGCTGTTTGATCTGGTGATACCGGGATTCTGCGGAATGGGCATGCACCTCCGGCTGGACGGGTTCCGGCTGGTCTATACCTGTATTGCCATACTGATGTGGACGGTCAGCGGAATCTTCTCCAGAGAATATATGTCCCACTATAAGAATAAAATGCGGTACTATCTGTTCTTCTGGGCCACCTTCTTCGCTACGGTAGGGGTGTTCTGGTCGGCGGATCTGTTTACCACTTTTATCTTCTTTGAGATCATGTCCTTTACCTCCTACGTGTGGGTGGCGTTCGACGAGCGGAAGCCCAGCCTGCGGGCGGCGGAGACCTATCTGGCGGTGGCGGTCATCGGCGGCATGGTCATGCTGATGGGACTGTTTCTTCTCTATGACCTGCTGGGAACCCTGGAGATGGACGCCATCGGCCCTCTGGCGGAGGCGGTGATGGCAGGAAAATGGCCCCTGGGGGCAGGAAACGCCCTGTCCGCGGCGGCAGCGGAGGGCGCGGCGGTCTCTGTCATAGGCGGAGATGCCGGCGCGGCGGTTTCTGTCATCGGCGGCGCGGACGGACCGACCTCTGTCTGGGTCGCGGCTAAGGTTTCGGAAATGCCGTGGGGCGGAAATATGACGGGACTGTCCGGGAGCTTTTTCCCGACGGCGAAGGCTCAGCTTTACACGGCGGCCGCGCTGATGCTCTTTGGCTTCGGAGCCAAGGCAGGGTGTTTCCCGCTGCATATCTGGCTTCCCAAGGCTCATCCCGAGGCTCCGGCTCCGGCCAGCGCCCTGCTGTCTGGCATTCTGACTAAGACCGGCGTCTTTGGCATTATTGTGGTGTCCTGCGTCATGTTCGGTTCCGACCATGCCTGGGGACTTCTCATCGCGGTATTGGGCCTTATTACCATGTTCCTGGGAGCTCTTCTGGCGGTGTTTTCCACCAACCTGAAGCGGACCCTGGCCTGTTCCTCCGTGTCCCAGATTGGATTTATCCTGACGGGAATCGGCATGGCCTGCCTTCTCCGAAGCGTGGGGGAGGGCAACAGCCTGGCGGTGCGGGGAGCGTTTCTCCACATGATGAACCATTCCCTGTTTAAACTGGTTCTGTTCCTCTGTGCCGGCGCGGTGTATATGAATCTGCATCAGCTGGAGCTGGATGACATCCGCGGCTTCGGCCGGAACAAGCCGGTGCTCATGTTCGCGTTTCTCATGGGGGCCCTGGGAATCGGAGGCATCCCATTGTGGAACGGATATATCAGCAAGACTCTGATCCACGAGAGCATCGTGGAATACATGGAATTTGTGGGCGGCCCCCTGTTCTGGCACGCGGCCGAGTGGGTATTCCTCATCACAGGCGGCATGACCGTGTCTTATATGCTGAAGCTGTTTGTGGCTCTGTTTGTAGATAAACACCCTACCAGACAGGCGGAGTTCGACGCTCTGTGCAGCAGTGCTGTCCGAAGCCGCGGAGCCGGTGCGAGCGGAGCCGTCGCGGGTGGAGCTGTTGTTAAGGATGCTGAAAAGGGCGGGAAGGTGTACATGAACGCCGCCAGCGGAACAGCCCTGGCCGCAGCCGCGGCACTGTGTCCCATTCTGGGCCTGACGCCTCACATTACCATGGACAATATCGCCCGTCTGGGCGAAAGCTTCTTCCATATGGAGGGCCACGCCCATGAGGTGGCGTATTTCTCCTTTGCCAACCTGAAGGGCGGACTGATCAGTATCGGCATCGGAATCTTCCTGTATGCGGTGGTGATCCGAGGTCTTCTGATGGAAAAAGAGGGAGAGGGCAGGCACTATGTGAACCGCTGGCCCCAGTGGCTGGATCTGGAGAATCTGGTGTACCGTCCGGTGCTGCAGGTGGCCCTGCCGGCGATCTGCGGAACGGCCTGCGCTATGCTGGAACAGCTTCTCAGTGTAGTCTTTCATGTGACGCTTGTGATATCGACGGTATTTTCCCGCTTTTTGGACAGCACCACTGACGGAGTTGTCCGGCTGGCCAGGCTGACCACCCACAGTCAGATTAAACCTGCGAGAGAGGCTCATGATACCGATCTGGCGGCCCATGTTCTGGGAGCTGTGCTCGATGGAGCGGCGGGGCTGAAAGAAAGATTGTCGCCGGAGAGAAGAAGAGCGTCGCATATGGCGGCAGCCGGCGCTTCCGGGAAGGAAGAGGGTATGGTTCCAGTGAGGGAGTCTGCCTCCCTTCGTCTGGTCCGCGGGGAGGAACAGATTAAGCATATCTTCCGGCTGGTGGAGACCAGTTTCTCCTTCGGCCTTATGCTGTTCTGCATCGGCCTGTGCATAACGCTGGGATACCTGCTGTTCATGTTCTTCGGGAGATAAAAGGGAGCCTCTTTTCCATCCGTATACGAAAAGAGCGCCAGAGACGCTCTTTTTTGTATTACGTCAGTATACAAAAAACGCGCCAGAGACGCTCTTTTTTGTATTACGTCAGTATACAAAAAACGCGCCAGTGACGCGTTTTTTGTATTTGCTTCTTGTTTTTGCTATGAATAACTGTTGTTTGTTCCGATACCATCAGCCCTTCAGACCGGAGGTGCTGATTCCTTCTACCAGGTACTTCTGCAGGAAGATGAACATAAGCACTGCAGGCATGATGGACAGGGTAGCCATGGCGAACATGGCGCCGTAGTCGGAGGAGGAACCAGGGTCACTGAACAGCTTCAGCGCCAGGCTCACCGGATATTTGGCGGACTCATTGACGTAAAGCAGAGCGGAAAGGAAATCGTCCCATCTCCACATGAAGGAGAAGATGCAGCCGGTGATCAGAGCCGGTGTGATCAGGGGAAAGATAACCCTTGCAAAGATTCCGTAGTAGGAGCAGCCGTCGATCTTGGCAGCCTCATCCAGTTCTCTCGGAATACCGTCGATGAAGTTCATGGTCAGGTATACGAAGAAGCCCTGGATGGCGAAGAAGTAAGGTATGATCAGGGGCTTGTAGCTGCCGACCCAGCCCAGCTTCTGATACCACAGATACTGAGGGATCATCAGAACCTGCGCGGGAAGCATCATGGACAGAAGCATGGCCACGAACAGGATCCTTCTTCCGAAGAACTGGCAGCGGGACAGGCCGTATCCAACCAGAGCGGAGGAAATGACCGTACCGATGGTAGCGATAATGGAGATGAACAGGGAGTTGCTGAAGAACCTTGCAAAGGTAATCTTCGCAAATCCTGCCCAGCCGTTAGAGTAGTTCTCCAGCGTCGGATTCGCCGGGATCAGCTGGCTGGCTGTGGTGAAAATCGTGTTAGTAGGCTTGAAGGAGCTCATGACCATCCAGACCAGGGGATAGATCATAACCAGGCCAAAGCCGCATACCAATACGTGATAAACAACTGTTCCGATTCTTCTCTTCATTAACATGATTTATCACACTCCTTCCGAATAGACCCAGAACCGTTTGGTAGCGAACAGGACGATCGTGATCAGGCCGATGATACCGAGCATGACCCACGCAAGGGCAGCGCCGTATCCGGTATTGTAGAACTCGAAGGACTGCTGATACATGTAAACGGTGTAGAACAGGGTGGAATTCAGCGGACGTCCCTGGGTAATGATGAAGCACTGTGTGAATGCCAGGAAGCCGTTGATCATCTGCATGACCAGGTTGAAGAAAATGGTGGGGGTCAGCAGAGGAAGGGTAATGCTCCAGAATTGTTTCCATTTGCTGGCTCCGTCCACTCTGGCAGCCTCGTACAGAGATACAGGAATCTGCTTTAAGGAAGACAAAAAGATCAGCATGGAGGAACCGAACTGCCATACAGCCAGGATGATCAGCATCCAGATGGCGGTGTTGACATTGCCCAGCCAGGCAAAGCTGGTTTTGATTCCGATGACGCCCAGAAGGCTGTTGAACACGCCGTCAGCGGCAAACATTCTTCTCCACAAAATAGCCACGGCCACGGAGCCGCCGATGATGGAGGGAAGGTAGTAAGCCGCCCGGTAGAAACCGGTTGCCAGAGTGGTCTTCTGAAGGATCATGGCTACGATCAGAGCGAAGATCAGACGCAGCGGCACGGAAACCAGGGCGAAGTAGAAGGTTACCTGGATGGTCTTCCAGAAGGTGGGATCATCCGTAAACATTTTAACATAATTCTTGACACCTGCGAATGTCGCGGGATTCAGAATGTTGTAGTCGCAGAAAGAGTAGTACAGTGAAATAAACATGGGCACGATCATGAACAGAAGAAAGCCGATGATGAACGGAAGGCTGAATACCACGCCGGCCGTGCTTTCCTGGCCCATGAACTGCTTTAACGTCATTTGTTTCTTTTTGTTATTCATGTGCGTCCCCCTTGATTTATTTGCCTGAGCCGCAGGACTGTCTGCAGGCGGACCGGCGGAACTGTTTTCCGTCGGCCTTAGAAAAGATAAGAGGGGCAGTTCAGGCTGCCCTGCCCCTCTTTGAATCGTTATGTAACAGATTGGAATAAATTACCTGGCAGCAATTACTTGGTGGCCATGATCTTGTTGGCTTCCTCGAAGAAGTAGGCAGCTGCGTCCTCAGCGGTTCTCTGACGGTAGCAGACTTCCTCAACTACACGGTTCAGCAGATCGTAAACCTCGCTGGCGCCATCGGGCTGCGGCGGGTTGATCGGGGAACAGTTGGGGGTAACTACGTCGTTGATGAAAGCGGTAACTTCCTGGTCGGTCTCGCTCAGAAGGGGAGCGATGGCTTCTGCTACATTAGCGGGAGCCGGAACGCCTCTCTCACCAAGAAGGATCTTGTTGGCATCGATGTCGTTGATCAGGAAGTTCAGGACCTTAACAGCCTCTTCCTCGTTGGCGGAACCTGCGCCGATGGAGAAGAACTGGCTGGACTTTAAGTAATCGGACTTCACAGGATCATATGCGGGCCATGTGGTGATTCCAAGCTCCATGCCTTCGGGAGCAGCGTTGATAGCGGCTGCCAGCTGGTTGGAGTTGGCCAGAGCGCACCAGGAACGGGTCTCGGGAGAGGAGCCGTAAACCATGGGCATCTGCTCGATAGCGCCGATGGAGATCTCAGCAAAGATGCTGGGGTCGATGAGCCAGCCCTCGTCCAGGCCGGTTACGTACTGCGCGAAGAAGGGAATCCAGTCCTCGGCAGTTCCGTTCATCTTCTTGTCGCCGAAGGGAACGATGTCGAAGGAACGCATGAAGTACTCGCTGTAGGAGTTAACCGTACCATAGCTGATATCGGTCTTCACGCCGGTTTTCTCATTGATCTCACGGGAGTACTCAAAGAACTCATCCATGGTCATGTTGTCCTTGATGGTCAGGCCGATGCTGTCGGTCAGGGTCTTGTCGTAGATCAGCGCCGGGGAGTTGATTCCTGCGCAGATGGCGTATACGCCGCCGTCGATGGTGCCGGAAGCCATGGTGTTCTCAGAAATCTGAGAGCAGTCCAGGGTGCCGTTCTCGATGTAGGGCGTCAGGTCAACCAGAAGGCCGCTCTTAGCGTACTGGTCTACATACATGTAGTCCATCTGAAGGACGTCGGGCATGGAGTTGCCGGCTGCCAGGGTAGCCAGCTTATCCCAGTAACCGCCCCAGTCAGCGAACTGCGGGTCGATGGATACGCCGGGGTTGTTCTGCTCATACAGTTCCAGAGCAGCAGCGGTTCTCTCGTTACGAACCTGATTGCCCCACCAGTAGCAGACCAGGTTCTTTCCGCCTTCCGCGGAACCTGCGTCAGCAGCAGCGGCAGTGGTGTCGGCAGCAGCGCCTGCATCAGCAGCAGCGGCAGTAGTGTCGGCAGCAGCGCCTGCATCAGAAGAAGAGGAAGAACCTCCGCCGCAGGCGGTCAGCGCGGATACCGCGAGAACGCCGGCAAGTAACAGTGCGATTTTTCTTTTCATAAGAAACCTCCTTAAAAATTAATAGTTACTTCTTTATTCGGTCAGCATCCAATCCAGGACTTTCCGGATGTAGACATCCCAGAAATCCCAGTTATGTCCGCCGGGACCTTCTTCATAAAGGACATTGGCGCCCAGGTCCGCCATGCGCTTACGGGCATCCAGGTTCATCTGATACAGGAAATCCTCTGTGCCGCAGGCCTGATACAGTTCGGGAGCCAGGCCGTTCTTTTGGCATCTGGCGTAGAGCTCGAACAGATCCTTATCGCTTCCCGCCAGTGTCGCCGGATTGCCGAAGATGGCATCCCAGGAGAAGGGACTGTCCACGGTGCCGGACAGGGCCTGTTCGTAAAGCCCCGCGATATCCAGGGCGCCGGACAGGCTGGCGGATTTGGCAAAGACCTCCGGAGCGGAGAGCGCCAGATACCAGGCGCCGTAGCCGCCCATGGAGAAGCCTGCTACATAGGTGTCCTCCCGCTTCTTTGATACGGGGAAGATGGAACGGATAAAGGACGGCAGCTCTCTGGTGAAGAATGTCTGATACTTGTCGCCCTTCGCCATATCCTGATAGAAGTTATTCCCGCAGGAAGCCATGACAGCCACGATATGACGGTCCTGAGCATAACGCTCAATGTTGCTGAAGCGGATCCAGGAGCTGAAGTCGCCGTATGCTCCGTGGAGAAGGTACACTACGGGAAGGCCGGTCTCATAACCGTACTGCTTCTGAGTGTTCTCATCAACGATCTGCTCATTGCTGGTAGGCGTAGGGACGATGATGTTGAGAGCGATGTTGCGCATCAGCGTGGAACTGTAATAGTGACATGTCATACTTGCCATGACGATACCTCCATCAGAAATAACTTACAACTAATTATAGTTATATTTTGCAGATTGCACTAGACAAAAATTGCCGTTTATTGTCCAAAACTTAACTTATTTTGACTTTTACGGAAAATATACCAACAAAATAAGAGGATAAAAAGGACAGAGTTGGCTATTTTGACAACAAATCCGCCCGCCGGAGGCGGCAGACGGATTCGCTGTCTGCATTTTTAAGGTTTCTTTCAAAGAAAAATCGCTTTTTTTAATTCATTTTGCCGTAACCGCTTATTTGGTCGCCATGATCTTGTTGGCTTCATCGAAGAAGTAGGCGGCTGCGTCTTCGGCGGTTCTCTGGCGGTAGCATACTTCCTCAACCACCCTGTTCAGCAGATCATATACCTCGCTGGCTCCGTCAGGCTGGGGCGGATTGATGGGAGAGGAGTTGGGAGTTACCACATCGTTAATGAAGGCGGTGACTACCTGGTCGGTCTCGCTCAGAAGGGGAGCGATTTCTTCCGCTACGTTGGTGGGAGCCGGAACGCCTCTCTCGCCGAGCATGATCTTGCGATTGGAAGTTTTTTTGCCAGAAAGATTGTAAATTATTTGGCTGATAAATTAATTGAAATCCGATGAAATATCCGTTTATATTGACTTTTCCGTTATAATGGATTATAAATAATTTGGAATCTGATTTCGGGATAACGGAAAATAATTTGGATTTTGGGGAGGATTTTATGGCTTCCAACCGTCAGAGCAGCAATCAGAAACCGGAGGACAATCCGGAGATCTACCGGACTCTTTATGATGAAGAGGATGACGTCATAGCGGAGGCTCACGCTTACCGGGCCGGGAATTTCCGATTTAACTGGAACGCGTACCTGGATATTACCCTGGTGTTAAAGGGGGCCATCCACCTTCATACGGAGGAAGGGGTATTCCAGGTGCCGGAAGACCGGTTCGCGATCATCAATCCCAATGTGGGCCATGCGGCTCTGACCCAGGAGGACGACACGATCGTGCTGGTTCTTACCATATCAGAAAAATATGTAAAGAAGGTCTGCGGCGGTCTTCCCGCGTTCGCCAATGAATGCGGTCCGGAGAATGGAGACGGCGATATTCCGAATCTGATCCGGGCTCTGATCGCCTCCTTCTTCCAGGCTATGTCGGAGGACAGAAATGGGCCTGAGAGTGAATTTTTTGCCAGAACCCAGATCGATTTTCTGCTGGCGGTCCTTCAGAGGCATTTTTCCGGAAAGGGACCGGCGGAGAGACAACAGGAGAAATCTCAGCAGCAGAGGAAGCGGACCAGGGAGATGATCCGCTATATCGACCGTCATTTCAGGGAAGAGCTGACGTTGTCGGACCTGGCGGAGCAGGCAGGGATGAATACATCCTATGTTTCTACTTATTTTAGAAGCAGTACCGGCCTGGGCTTTCATGAGTATCTGATCCGCAAGCGCCTGGCCTACGCAGTCTACCAGCTGAACCACAGCGATGATTCCATACTGGACATCGCCCTGGATTCCGGCTTTACGGACATCAAGCCCTTCTATTCCGCCTTCCGCCGGTATCTGGACCTGAGCCCCGGGAAATACAGGGAGGCTCTGAAGGCCCAGGGAGGAGTGGGGCAGATCGGCGGTTCCACAGTGCTTCCGGCGGACCATGAGGTCGTTCAGAGGAAGCTGAACGAGTACGCGGGCCGCCCGGTGATTTTGTCCTCCTGCCTGTGACGAAAGGCGCAAAGCGCGTCTTCGGATGACGGCCCGCCGGCGTGATTTCAGAATTAAAATAGGATACTGTTAAATTCCGGCACGGCAGTTTTGCCGTGTCATTTTTTTGAAAAATCAGAGGGTGAAACATGCAAAAAAATAACTAACGCGCCGACGGGCAGAGATTTATAATGAGAATATATCAAAGGGCGGCCCCAAAAGAGATCATTTGTGCCGCCAACGGAAAGGCGGCGGAATGGAGATTACTATGAAACGAGCACAGTTAAACGAACTGATTGACAGAGTCAACGACCGTCTCATGCACCTGGGAATGCCGGAAGGCGCCGGGAAGGTGGATCTGACGGATCTGAAGGAGGTTTTCAAAGGCCTGAATCCCAGGGATTTCGGCATCGAGGAGTGGGACTGGCCCCAGGGCGTAGGCCTGTACGGATTTGTCCAGCTTCAGAAGGCCCGGGGGAACACGGATTACGACGGTTTCCTCATTGACTGGGTGAAAAAGAACCTGGAACGGGGACTTCCGTCCCGCAATATCAATACCACGGCGCCCTACCTGGCGGTTCTTGATGTGACGCGGCGCCACCATTTCCCTCAGTGGGAGGAATTGTGCAAGGCACACGCGGACTGGCTGGTCCATGACCTTCCCAGAACCCGGGACGGAGGATTTCAGCATGTGACCACAGGGATTCCGGATCGGAATTCCGTTATCTTAAATGAAGGGCAGCTGTGGGACGATACTCTGTTCATGGCGGTCCTCTTCCTCGGACAGATGGGAGTGCGCTATGAGAATCAGGAGTGGATCGACGAGTCAATTCACCAGTTCCTGGTCCACATCGAGTATCTGTATGAGCGGTCCGCGGGGCTTTTCTATCACGGCTGGACTTTTAACGGAAACCATAACTTCGGAAAAGTGTTCTGGAACCGGGGCAACTCCTGGTTTACCTACGGCTGCGTCGCGTATCTGGAGGTTATGGGCGGCCGGATTCCCGCGCCGGCGCGGACTTTTATTCTGGATGTATGGAGGCATCAGGCGGAGGCGCTGGCCGGGCTTCAGAATGACAGCGGATTGTGGCCTACGGTCCTGGACGATCCGGACAGCTATGAGGAGGCCTCCGGTTCGGCGGCCATCGCCGCTGGAATCCTTCTGGGAGTCCGCAGCGGTCTTCTGGATCCGTCTTACGCGGCCGTGGGAAGGAAAGCGGTGGAAGGGCTGATCCGGTGTATCGGTGAGGATGGAACCGTGGAGAAAGTGTCTTCGGGAACCGCCATGGGCATGGATAAGCAGCATTACCTGGATATCGTGATCCGCCCCATGGCCTATGGACAGTCGTTGACTTCCCTGGCCCTGACAGAGGCATTGTATCTGGCAGAAGAATGAGACAGGGTATTATAAAATAATGAAGCAGGAGGTATTTATTTATGAAACCGGAAAAAATGAGAGCGGTGGCGTCTTACGGACCTTACGACAGCAGATATGAGGAGGTTTCCGTGCCTGAGATCGGCGAGGGAGAGATCTTACTGAAAGTGAAAGGGTGCAGCATCTGCGCCGGCGATCTGAAATCCTACCATGGCGGTATCCGTTTCTGGGGCACTTCGGAGGCGGACCGCTATGTGGAACCCGGCAGCATCCCCGGACATGAATTCGTGGGCGTCGTGGAGGAAACAGGCCCCGGAGTGACGTGCTGCAAAGCGGGAGATCTGGTATGCGCGGAGCAGATCCTTCCCTGCGGAGAATGTTATTTCTGCAAAAACGGAATGCACTGGATGTGCCAGCGGTCTGCCGTGTTTGGATTTAAGAATTACGCTAACGGCGGGTTCGCCGAGTATGTAAAGCTGCCGAAAGGCACTCGGACCCATGTCCTTCCTCAGAATTTCACCACGGAGCAGGGCGTGCTGGTGGAACCTATCGCCTGCGGCATGCACGCGCTGGAACAGGCCAATATCCGTCATGATGATGTGGTGGTGATCTCCGGGCTGGGTGCCATCGGCCTTTCCATGTGCAACATCGCGGATCTGGCCATGCCGAAGCTGGTGATCGGCCTGGAACTTCGGGACGACCGGGCGGAGAAGGCAAAGGAATACGGAGCTGATGTGGTGCTGAATCCTTCTAAGGTGAATGTGGCGGAGGAAATCCTGAAGCTGACGGACGGCCTGGGCTGCGACGTGTATGTGGAAGCATCCGGCAGTCCCAAGAGCGCCGTGCAGGGCCTGACGGTGCTGAAAAATCACGGACGGTTTGTCCAGATGGGCGTACTCTCCGATCTGGTAACGGCCGACTGGAATGTGATCGGCGACGGAAAGGAACTGACCATCATCGGTTCCCATCTGTCCGCTAAGGTGTATCCTGCCGTAATCCGGGGCATTGAAAAAGGCCTGATTAAGACGGATGGCCTGATTTCCCATACCTTTAAGCTTGCCGACTGGGAGAAGGCTTATGATACGGCGGCCAACGACCCGACGGCGGTAAAGGTCATGCTGGAGCCGTGACCCGCGCCGTGACAGAAGCAGTGTGCCAATGGGAGAGCGGATGGACTCCGGAGAGACAGAAGCAGCGTGCTGCTGGGAGAACGGGTGAGCCGCGGAATGACAGAAGCAGCGTGCTGCTGGGAGAACGGGTGAGCCGCGGAATGACAGAAGCAGCGGGTCACTGGGCGAACGGCCGGGACTAAATTTTGTCTTGCGTTTTTGCGGCCTGTCACGTATGATAGAAGTCACAGATACATCATTGAAATTCTATGACTACTACGATGATCGCGGAGGTGCTTTATGAAGGTCACAAAAGACGTTACGATCGGCCAGCTGTGCGAGAGCGGAGAGTGGAAGCCTTTTTCCGACTACTTTTTCACGAAGATGACCGATGATGTGTGGAACAATACCCTGGAGCATTACGGGTTTGAGAAATGCGGATTTGAGGAAACCCTGAACCGGCTGAAGGAAAAAGGGGACGGCGCCTGCCGGCTTTATGGTATCTATGAGGAAGAGGAGATTCATGCGGAGCCGGATAAAGAGGCGGTGAAGCTGATCTTTATGCCGGCGGGGACGGCCGGTACCGGGAAAAATCCGGCGGAATCCGCGGCCCGGGCAGATAAGCCTTACGTCCTGGTGTGCCCCGGCGGCGCTTACGCCAGACAGTGGGGGATCATCGAGGGACTGGCCGTAGGCGCCAGGCTGAATAAGATGGGATATCCGGCTTTCATCCTCTACTACCGGACGCTGCAGAAGCCGCCTTTTACGACCCCGCTGAAAACCAAGCCGGAAGAAGACCTGGCAAATGCGATCCGTTGGATTACGGACCGGCATGAAGAGTTCCGTGTGAAGGCGGAAGGGTACGCGGTAGCTGGATTTTCGGCAGGGGCCCATCTGGCTGCGGAGTGGGGGACGGTGAACCTGGGCTCCAGGAATTACGACCTTCCCCAGCCGGCGGCGCTGATCCTGGGTTATCCGGCAGTGTCTATGGATGTGTTCTATGATGGGATGGAGCAGCTTTCCGGCCCTGCCAGAGAGACGGCGTCCTATTTCCTGGCCAGAATGGAAGGGGAGAACTTCACCAGGGAGTCCCTTCACACATACAGCATTAACCTTCATATGGATGAAAAATATCCGCCGGTATATCTGGTGGCCTGTAAGGACGATCCCATCGTGCCCATCGTATCCTCTTACATAATGAAGGAGAAGATGGATGAGCTGCGTATTCCGTATCAGTCCGAGATTGCAGCCCATGGAGGCCACAGCTTTGGCGTGGCCGACGGGACGGAGCTGGACGGCTGGCTGGGACGGGCCGTAAGGTTCTGGGAATCGGTCAGATAAAAATCATAGAGGGGCGGATTTTATCCGCCCCTGAGCGGACAGATGTCTCGAAAGCGCGCACACTTGGATTACGACAGTATGCAAAATTTCACTGTAATATTTCTGCCGCCGCCCCCCATTGCCGGTTATTGCTGGTCGTGCTTAATAAGTGCGTTCTTTCGTTCCGCCTCGCTCTTTTTCCGGGTCTTGGTGGGAGACATGCCGATGAGGGATTTGTAAATCCGATTAAAATGGGTCACATTGGAAAAGCCGACGATCTTGCTGATCTCTGTGACGCTTCGGTCCGTCTCCTGCAGAAGGCGCTGGGCGTGAAGAATCCGCAGGCTGTTGACGTACTGGATCACGGTGCTTCCGATATGCTTTTTGAACTCCCGGCACAGATAGGAAGGATTGATGTAGAACCGGGCGGCCAGATCGTTAAGGGTGATGGATTCCGTGTAGTTTTTGTTCAGATATCGGATAATATCGGAGATGCGGTCCTGGGATGTGGGACTGATCGTCTTTACCGAATCTCTCAGCAGATGAATGAGAAGCTGGTTCAAAAGCAGACACATCTGCTCCTGGTAATGGGGTCTTTCCATCTCCTGTTCCCGCAGAATGTTCCGCAGGTAAGCGTGGGTATCCCGGTCCTCATCGGATTCAAATATCTGGGCATCCTGTCCCAGGGCGTTCTCCAGCTGGGAAAAAAGAAGAGCATCCCTGGAAAAGTATATGACGATCCGCTTATAGGGCATGTCCTTCTCGCCGTAGGAGTAGTGCATGGAAAAAGGCGGGAAAAGGGCGAAATTGCCGGGTTTCAGATGATACAGTGTGTCGTTCACCCTGTGATACCGCTCTCCGGATTCCAGGTAATACAGTTCAAAATATTCGTGGTAGTGAGGTTTTACCATATTATCGTTGACGCCCTGAAGCCGTTCTATGGCGACGGAGCGGCCGAACGCCATCTGCTGGCTGGCCTGATCGATCATAATTCTCCCCCTTGCGCAAAACGCAGTGATGAAACAAACCTTGGTATAATGTAAAAAAGCCGGAATCCGAAAAGGATTCCCGCATTACGTCAGTATGCAAAAAGAACGCCAGTGACGCTCTTTGTGTATTGCGTCAGTATGCAAAAAACGCGCCAATGACGCGTTTTTTACATGAATGATATCGAAATCGTGGAGACAACAGGGCTCGAACCTGCGACCCCATGCGTGTGATGCATGTGCTCTCCCAGCTGAGCTATGCCTCCGTTCACTATTGTATCACG
>CANQRW010000021.1 GCA_947626365.1 uncultured Lachnospiraceae bacterium | reverse complement strand
GGAGGCGCTCAAAGGTTCCCTCAGAATGGACGGAAACCATTCGGAGAGCGCAAAGGCAGAAGGGAGCTTGACTGCGACACCGACGGGTGGGGCAGGTACGAAAGTAGGACTTAGTGATCCGGTGGCAGTAAGTGGGAAAGCCATCGCTCAACGGATAAAAGCTACCCTGGGGATAACAGGCTTATCACTCCCAAGAGTTCACATCGACGGAGTGGTTTGGCACCTCGATGTCGGCTCATCGCATCCTGGGGCTGCAGCAGGTCCCAAGGGTTGGGCTGTTCGCCCATTAAAGCGGTACGCGAGCTGGGTTCAGAACGTCGTGAGACAGTTCGGTCCCTATCCGGCGCGGGCGCAGGATATCTGAGAGGAGCTGTCCTCAGTACGAGAGGACCGGGATGGACCGGCCGCTGGTGTACCTGTTGGCTATCAGGGCCAAGGCAGGGTAGCCAAGCCGGGAAGGGATAAACGCTGAAGGCATCTAAGCGTGAAGCCCCCCTCAAGATGAGATATCCCATCGAAAGAGTAAGACCCCTTGAAGAAGACGAGGTAGATAGGGCGGAGGTGGAAGCGCAGCAATGCGTGGAGCTGACCGTTACTAATCGGTCGAGGGCTTGTCCAGGAGGCCTGGAGGTTGTTGCGGAGGAGAGAGATGTACAGTATGCGGTTTTGAGGGTATGTGCCCTTAGATATAATCCTCGATAGCTCAGTCGGTAGAGCACGCGGCTGTTAACCGCGCTGTCGTAGGTTCGAGTCCTACTCGGGGAGTTTTAAACACAAAGATAGCGGAGACATGGGCTGCATTGTGTTTTTATATCGGGCCCCATGGTCAAGCGGTTAAGACATCGCCCTTTCACGGCGGTAACACGAGTTCGAATCTCGTTGGGGTCATTTGAATGGAATTCCACGGGATTTCATATTTTTATTTATACGGCGACATAGCCAAGTGGTAAGGCGTGGGTCTGCAACACCCTGATCACCGGTTCAAATCCGGTTGTCGCCTCTCTGAAAAGGGCTGGAAATACCTGTTTTAGGTTTTTCGGTTCTTTTTTTGACGGAAACATTTATTTTCAAATTCCGATTAAAACATGCTGCTTTTCAGGAATACGGATAAGAAGCTGCTGGGGGATAATTGGAGGCGCGGATAATGATTGATTTATCAGGAATTATGGGAATTCCTCTTTTGAAGAAGAGCCGTTTTACGGGGAGCGACGGGCTTCTGCGGTTCGTCCTGGAGAAGCGCAGTGATGAGGAGCACGGCGACCGGCTGGCGGCTGTCTGCTGGCATGGTCTGCTCAGTTCGGCAGCGACGCCGGACTTTGAGAAAACGACAGAATATTTTTCTTTTGATAAAGAAGGACTTAAGAAGGCTCAGGAGTGGCTGAACAGCCAACAAGGGCAGACGGAATAGAAAAGACCGGGAAACACTTTGCGGTGAATCCCAGTCTTTTATTATGTCAGTATGCAAAAAAAGGACGTCATAAGCCATTTATACAGTTAGCCAGGGGCGGCGCAGCCTTCGATAGATTAAAATTCAATCTCACTCAGCTTTACGGGACGGCCCTCGTCCAGAGATTTTTTCGCGGCTTTAGCAATCAGGACGGGCTGAAGTCCGTCGTTGATATTGACAGGGACCTCAGTGTCGTTCTCGATGGCCTGAACGAACAAGGACACTTCTTTGGAGAAGGAGGCCATGTAGCGTTCCAGGAAGAAATAGAGGGGCTTTTCGGCAGTTACGCCGTTTTCCGTGCTGATGACAGCGCTGGAAGAAGTATCATTAGAGACAGCCACCTGTCCTTTGGAGCCGAAAACTTCTGCTCTCTGATCGTAGCCGTAAGCCGCTTTTCTGGAGTTGTCAATAACTGCGATAGCGCCGTTGGCCAGTTTCATGGTGATGATGGCAGTATCGATATCTCCGGCTTCACCGATGGCGGGATTTACAAGGACGGCGCCGTTGGCGTAGATTTCGGTCACATCGCTGCCGGTCAGGTAGCGGACCATATCGAAATCATGGATGGTCATATCCAGGAACATACCTCCGGATACTTTTACATATTCAATGGGCGGGGCATCCGGATCTCTGGAAGTTACCTTTACGATATGTACGTCGCCGATGGAACCATTCTTCACAGCCTCGCGGACAGCTTCAAAGTTGTGGTCAAACCGGCGGTTGAAGCCGACCTGGAATTTGACATTGGAACCCTTCAGAGCTTCCATCACTTCTTTGATCTTGCTCAGATCCTGGGAAATGGGCTTTTCGCAGAATACATGTTTTCCGGCATGGATTGCCTCGATAGCAATGTCTGCGTGAGTGTCAGTAGAGGAGCAGATCATCACGGCCTGAATCGACGGATCCTCCAGGATCTTGTGATAATCCGTGCCGATAGAAGGAATGCCCAGGCTCTCTGCCCATGCTCTGGTGGCGTCGTTCATCATGGGATCGGCGATAGCAGCCACACGGGCATCTTTAATGTAATTGGTAATGCTTTCGCTGTGAACCTTGCCGATACGGCCGGCTCCGATAATACCGATGTTTAACATGTCAATTAGTCCTTTCTAAATAGAAATGTCAACTTTTTGGTAAGTTCACACGTATTATATCATTTGAGTCCCATAAACACAATAAAAATATATTGCAAAACAGAAAAATTTCTTTGTTGTTTTAGAGTAAGTGTGATAAGATAGAGACAATGATAAACAGGCGGAAATAAAAATTCTGCGGAGAGCCGATATAAAAGGAGGTGACGGCAGACATGGGGATGAAGACCTTCCGTCTCAGACAGATGGAACAGTATATTCTGGAGCATGACACGGTTTCAATGGATGAGTTGTGTACCAGATTTGCCGTTTCTATGAATACCGCCCGCATGGATGTGGCGTATCTGACGAAAAAGGGGACGATCCGAAAGATTTACGGCGGAGTATGCGCCAATCAGACCAACAATCTGGTGCCTTTTGAGGACAGACAGCTCCGCAATATGGAGATGAAGCGGGCAATCTGCAGGGCAGCTGTCAGCCTGGTGGAGGATGGAGATGTCATTTACATCGATTCCGGAACGACAACTATGTATATGGCAGATTATATGGAGAATAAGAAGAATGTGACAATCATCACGAACAGCCTCAATGCAATCTGCCGCGCCGTGCCCTATCCGGATCTGACAGTGATTGGCCTGCCGGGAACGCTGGAGCGGCGAACCAATTCCTTTGTCTCGGTGGAGACGGGAAGGATGCTGGAATATTACAATATCCAGAAGGCTTTTATGGCGGCTACCGGCGTGGGAGACGGAGGCGAAGTAACCAATTCCTCGCCGTTGGAATTTGAGATTAAGGGTTCCGCGATTAAGAACAGTGCCCATGCATATTTGCTGGTGGATTCTTCCAAATTCGGAAAAACAGCCCTGATGAAGTATGCGAATCTGTCGCAGATGGAGCAGGTTATTACGGATAAGGGAATCCGCCGGGAGCATTTGGAGATGTGCCGTGAAGCCGGTGTGAAAATTATGATGGCAGAGCCGGATAGTGATTGACTTTCATACAAAAACATGGTAGATTTATAGCAACTTATTAGCAAGTTTGCATTAATTCTTATAATATTATGTAAATAAAGAATTGGAGGAATGCAGCATGGGATTTGTGGATTTTGATGAATCCAGGGAATTTGACATGATTCCCCTGGGGCGCGTGGCAGTGGATTTCAATCCGGTGGATTATTACAAGCCGCTGTCCGAGAGTACCACTTTCAAGAAATATCTGGGCGGCTCTCCTGCCAATATCGCAGTAGGACTGGCCAGACTTGGCAAAAAGGTGGGGTTTATCGCCAGGGTATCCGATGATCAGATGGGGGATTTTGTCACCAATTTCTTTCAGAAGGAAGGGATTGATGTATCTCACATTACGCGGTGCACCAACGGAGAGAAGCTGGGTCTGACTTTTACTGAGATTCTCAGCGAGACGGAAAGCAGCATTCTCATGTATCGTGACCGGATTGCTGATCTTCAGCTGTCAGTGGATGACATTGACGAAGAATACATAAAAAGGACTAAGGCGCTTCTGATTTCCGGGACGGCCCTCGCCCAGAGTCCGTCCAGAGAGGCGGCGCTGAAGGCGCTGGCTTTTGCCAAGCGCAATGGCGTAAAGGTGATTTTTGATATTGATTACCGGCCCTATAACTGGAAGAACGCGGATGAGATCGCTATTTATTATTCAACTGTGGCAGGACAGAGCGATATCATTCTGGGTTCCAGGGAGGAGTTTGATCTGACGGAAGCTCTCATTGAGCCGGGAAGAACGGATGAGCAGACGGCGGCGTACTGGCATAAGATGGGCGCGAAGATCGTGGTGATCAAACACGGAAAGGAAGGTTCCACAGCTTACACGGATGATGGCAGGGACTACAGTATCCGCCCGTTCCCGGTGAAGCTTCTGAAATCCTTTGGCGGCGGCGACGGTTATGCTTCCGCGTTCCTCTATGGACTTCTGGAGGGCTGGGATATTATGGACGCCCTGGAATTTGGCAGCGCTTCTGCGGCTATGCTGGTCGCAAGCCATGCCTGCTCCCAGGATATGCCGAGCGCAGAAGCTGTGAAGGAGTTTATTGCCAAAGAGAAAGCTGAGTACGGCGATATGGTGGCCAGAGTATAAGTCGGACTTATGAACGGTTATTATGGCTGCTGCTGCGGAAACTGAAATAACAGGACAGCGGAAAATTCCGGAACATTTTTATAAATAGAAGGGAGAGGAAATCATCATGTTTGATTATCTGCAGTTTGATGAAAATGGGAAAAAGATCGTCTGCCGGATGAACGGCGTCAACGCCAATATGCTGCAGGACATTACGGTTTATCGTCTGAAAGTCGGACAGTCTTACGCTGCCTGCCTGGCAGACCAGGAGACGGCGGTTCTTCTGACAGAGGGAAAGGTGACCTTTGAGTGGGAAGCAGACGGCGAAAAGCAGAGCGCGGAAGCATCCCGCAGGGATGTATTTTCTGAAGCGCCCTATTGTCTCCATGTATGTAAGGGAACTTCTGTGACGGTGACGGCCCGGGCGGACAGTGAGATCATTGTTCAGTCCACCACCAACGACAGGATATTTCCGCCTCATTTCTACACGCCGGAAGAGAATAAGATCGAGCTGATGGGCGAGACGCAGTGGGAAGGTACCGCCAAAAGGGAGGTGCTGACGGTTCTGGATTACCAGAATGCGCCTTACTCCAATCTGGTGATCGGAGAGGTGATCACCAAGGCAGGCCGCTGGTCCAGCTATGTGCCCCACAGCCATCCCCAGCCGGAGGTCTATTATTATAAATTTGAAAAGCCCCAGGGCTTCGGCGGCGCCTTTATCGGCGACAATGCGTTCAAGGTGAAGGATGGAAGCGCGGCGTGCATCCCCGGGGGTCTGACCCATCCTCAGACGGCGGCTCCCGGCTACAATATGTATTACTGCTGGATGATCCGTCATCTGGACGGGAATCCTTGGACGACGCGGGACAACGATCCGGAGCATGTATGGCTTCTGGAGTAATCCGTGCATCCCGGGGGTCAAAATACCTTTGCCCCAACATCAGTAATATAAGTTCATCATATGAGAAGGAGAACATCTTATGAGCAAACAGTGTATGACGGTAGGCCAGGCTCTGGTGAAATTCCTGGATAACCAGTATGTCAGCCTGGACGGCGTGGAAGAGAAATTCGTGGACGGCGTGTTCACGGTCTTTGGCCACGGCATTGTGCTGGGGCTGGGCCAGGCGCTGGCGGAGAATCCCGGAAGCCTGAAGGTCTATCAGGGCAGAAACGAGCAGGGCATGTGCCATGTGGCAGCAGGATTTGCCAAGCAGAACAACCGCCGCAGAATCATTGCCTGCGCGTCCTCCATCGGTCCCGGAGCCGCCAATATGGTGACGGCAGTGGCGGATGCTACGGTGAATAATGTGCCTCTTCTGGTGTTCCCGGGGGACGCATATGCCACCCGTCAGCCGGATCCGGTGCTGCAGCAGTTTGAGCAGCCCTATAATTTGTCTCTTACAACCAATGACGCATTTAAGCCGGTGTCCCGGTATTGGGATCGGGTGAGCCGTCCGGAGCAGCTGATGAGCGCTATGATTAACGCCATGCGTGTCCTGACCGATCCGGAGCAGGCGGGCGGCGTGTGCATCGCGATTCCTCAGGATGTGCAGGGAGAGAGATTTGAGTATCCGGATTATTTCTTCCGCAAGAGGGTCCATAAGATCGTCCGCAGAGAGCCGGCGGCGGAACAGCTGGAGGATGCGGTTCAGCTGATTCTGGGCAAGAAGAAGCCGGCTGTGATCCTGGGCGGCGGCGTCCGTTATTCCGAGGCCGGCGAGGAACTGTTAAGCTTTTGCGAAAAATTCAATATCCCGATTCTGGAAACCCAGTCCGGTAAAAGCGTGCTGAACACCAACCATCCGCTGAACATGGGAGGCGTGGGCGTGACCGGCAATCTGTCCGCTAATATGATCGCGGAAAAAGCGGATGTGATCATCGGCGTGGGAACCAGGCTTTCCGATTTTACTACCGGCTCCAAGGAACTGTTCCGGAATCCGGAGGTCCAGATGGTGCTGATCAATGTGTCTCCCTTCCATGCGGAGAAATTGGATGCGTATCCGGTGATTGCCGATGCCAAGGCGGGAATCCGGGCTCTGGGCAGGGCTCTGGAGGAAAAAGGATACAGAAGCGGTTATACGGATGAGATCCAGACGGCCAAAGCTGCCTGGGATAAGGAAATGGAATTTCTGACCGGAACCGTTTATGACGAGTCTTATGAGCCATTGATTAAGGCTATGGAGCCTGGAGTTTTGGAGGAGTTTGTAAAGACCACCGGCGGTCTGATCACGCAGACCGGCGCTTTGGGCCTGATCCGCAAAACCATCGAGGAGGACGCTATCGCGGTGGGCGCTTCCGGAAGTCTTCCCGGCGACCTGCAGCGGATGTGGACCACTACGAAGAAGGATTCCTACCATATGGAATACGGGTATTCCTGCATGGGCTATGAGATAGCGGCGGCTCTGGGCGCCAAGCTGGCAAAACCGGACCAGCCCTGCTACGCATTGGTGGGAGACGGCGCTTTCATGATGCTTCATTCGGAGATGGCCACCTCTTTGCAGGAAGGCAGGAAGATTACCGTGCTGCTCTTCGATAACTGTGGTTTCGGCTGCATCAATAATCTGCAGATGAGCAATGGTATTGATAGCCTTGCCACTATGTTCCGCCGCAGGAATGAAAGTACGGGGAAACAGGATGGTCAGCTGATCGCCACGGATTTCGCCATGATCGCTAGAGGTTATGGCATGGCAGGCTACACGGCCAGGACCATGAACGAGCTGAAGGATGCTCTTGAGGCGGCCAAGAAGGAAACCGTATCCACGCTGATCGATATTAAGGTACTTCCCAAGACCATGACAGACGGATACAAATCATGGTGGCATGTGGGAATCGGCGACAGCGAAACCATACCGGCGATTCACGAAGCCTACGAGAGAAGGATGGACGCGCTGTCCAGAGCCAGAATGTATTAAAATGCACAAGTATCATATGAATTAAGGAGACGATCATCATGTTTGATAAAGAGAAAGTAAAACTGGGAATTGCCCCCATCGGCTGGACCAACGATGATATGCCGGCACTGGGCGGAGAGAACACCTTCGAGCAGTGTATCAGCGAGATGGCGCTGGCCGGATTTACCGGCTGCGAAGTGGGCAACAAGTATCCGAAGGATACAAAGGTTTTGAAAGAGGCCCTGGATCTTCGCGGGATGCGTATCGCCAGCAAATGGTTCTCTTCCTTCCTGGCTACGAAGCCCTATGAGGAAGTGGAAGCCGAGTTCATTAAGGAACTGGATTATCTGGCGGCAGTCGGCGCCGATCGAATCAATGTATCGGAGCAGAGCCATTCGGTGCAGGGCAAAGAGGAGCTGTCCATTTTTGACAATAAGGTCCATTTTACAGAAGAAGAGTGGGCAAAGGTCTGTGACGGGCTGAACCGCCTGGGCAAGGTGGCAAAGGACAGAGGATTCAAACTGTGCTTCCATCATCATATGGGAACCGGCATTCAGACCATTGCAGAGACGGAGCGGATGCTGGATAACACGGATCCCAATCTGGTGTATCTGTGCTATGATACCGGCCATTTCTCTTTCTCTGGAGAGGATCCGGTTTATATCCTTAAGAAGTATCCGGAACGTATCGGCCATGTCCATCTGAAGGATGTCCGCGCTGAAGTGGTAAAGAAGGCCACGGAAGGCAGATGGTCCTTCCTGAAATCGGTCCGTGAGGGAACTTTTACCGTTCCCGGCGATGGCAATGTTGATTTTGACGCTGTGTTTGCGGAACTGGAGAAGATGGGCTATGAAGGATGGCTTCTGGTAGAAGCGGAGCAGGATCCGGCTAAGGCTAATCCCTTCAAATATGCCAAGATGGCCAGGGCCTACATTCACGAGAAGACAGGACTGTAATTGTCATGAAAAAATCGGGCCGTAACTTTTTGGACCGAAATTCGGACAAGTCAAATTCGGGTAAGTCAGAGATTATATTATAAGGAGGTTCACATATTACATATGGAAAAGCTAAAATATTTCGCAGGCGGACAGTTCCGCGAGTCCAGGACAGAGAAGTACAATGAAGTCTACAATCCCAGCACCGGCGAAGTGACGGCTTTAGTGCCTTGCTGCACCAAAGAAGAGGTGGAAGAAGTAATCGGCATCGCCAAGGAAGCTCAGAAGGAATGGGCTAAGGTGCCGGTAGTGAAGAGAGTCCGGGTACTGTACAAGGTTCGCCAGCTGATCGAGGAGAACATGGAGGAGCTGACCTATCTGGTGGCTCAGGAGAACGGTAAAGTATGGAACGAGGCGGAAGGCGATGTGCTGAAGGCTAAGGAAGGCACGGAGTTGGCCTGTTCCGCGCCTACTCTGATGATGGGAGAGTCCCTGATGAACACCTCCGCCGGTTTTGATACGGTTCTGTATCGTGAGCCCCTGGGTGTGTTCGCGGGAATCGTACCTTTTAACTTCCCGGCTATGATTCCCATGGGCTGGATGACTCCCATGTGTGTGGCGGCAGGCAATGCTATGGTTCTGAAGGTTTCCAGTTCCACGCCCCGCACTGCGCTGCGTTTTGCCGAGATTTATAAGGAAGCGGGACTTCCCGACGGCGTGCTGAATATTGTTCCCTGCTCCAGAAATGAGGCTGAGATTTTCCTGACCCATCCGGATGTAAAGGGTATTTCTTTCGTGGGAACCACAGGCGTAGGCAAGCACATCTATTCTGTGGCCGCGGCTCACGGCAAGAGAGTTCAGGCTCTGTGCGAGGCCAAGAACCATGCGCTGGTCATGAACGACGCCCCGGTAGACCGAACAGCGGCAGGAATCATCAATTCTTCCTTTGGCTGTGCCGGCGAGCGCTGCATGGCTTTGCCCGTTGTAGTCGTTGAGGACGGTATTGCCGACGCCCTGGTTGCCAAGCTGGTAGAACTGGCTTCCAAGATCAAGGTTGGCCCGGCCTATGACAAGACCTCCAAGCTGGGACCTGTAGTGAATCAGAAGCATAAAGACAGCATCCTCAGGTGGATTGAGAAAGGCCTTGAAGAAGGAGCTACCATGGCGCTGGACGGCCGCAATGTTAAAGTCGAGGGCTTCGAGGGCGGCTATTACTTAGGGCCCACTATCCTGGATCATGTAACCTCTGAGATGAGCGTGGGAACCACCGAGATCTTCGGGCCGGTACTGTGTGTCAAGAGAGTGAAGGATTTTGAGGAAGGCCTGGCTGTCATGAACGCCAATCCCTTTGCCAACGGCTCTGTGATCTTCACCCAGAGCGGATACTTCTCCAGAGAATTTGCTTCCCGCACGGATGGCGGTATGGTAGGAATCAACGTAGGGATTCCGGTACCTATCGGCGTATTCCCCTTCTCCGGACATAAGAATTCCTTCTTTGGCGATCTGCACACGCTGGGGAAGGATGGAATTAAATTCTACACCGAAAGCAAGTGTGTCACCACCAGATGGTTTGACGAAGAGGAGAAGAAGAACACCGAGGTCAGCACCTGGGACGGCACCATTTAAATCATTTTGTAATATTATAGGTAATTTTGCTTCCGCACAGGGTTTTCCGATCCTGTGCGGATTTTTTGCCCGAATTATCTTTAAATTTTTCGCTGCATTTGATAAAATAAAAATAACTTGAAGGAAAATCGTATCTGTTGAGAAGACAGGCATGCAGACTGGTGTTGCAGGCCAGCGGATAAAAATAATAAGGGGGAATCAGAATGACGGCACAGGAAACCTTGAGGCAGTGGATTGAGGAAAGCAATAATATCGTATTTTTTGGCGGCGCGGGAGTGTCTACGGAGAGCGGGATTCCGGATTTCCGCAGCCAGGACGGACTTTACAATCAGGAATATGATTATCCGCCGGAGACGATCATCAGCCACAGCTTTTATGTGCGCAATCCGGAGGAATTCTATCGTTTCTATAAGAATAGGATGATTTTTACGGAGGCGAAGCCTAATGCGGCCCATCTGGCGCTGGCGAAGCTGGAACAGCAGGGGAAGCTTAAGGCAGTCATCACCCAGAATATCGACGGCCTGCACCAGATGGCCGGAAGCAAGGAGGTGTTGGAGCTTCACGGCTCTATCCACCGCAATTACTGCACCCGCTGCGGTAAATTTTACGGTCTGGACGCTGTGACCGGGTCACAGGGAGTGCCCCGCTGCGACTGCGGCGGAATCATCAAGCCGGATGTGGTTCTCTATGAGGAAGGGTTGGATCAGCACACCATTCAGAAATCCGTATATTATATCCGCCATGCGGACGTGCTGATCATCGGCGGAACTTCTCTGGCGGTATATCCGGCCGCGGGCCTGATCGATTACTACCAGGGCAATAAGCTGGTGCTGATCAATAAATCCGCTACGGCCAGGGACGCTCATGCGGATCTGGTGATCAATGAGCCCATCGGTCAGGTGTTTGAACCCTATCTGTAAGGTTTTAGCATACTGGAAATGGGAAACGTGGAGAAATCCGCAGGCTCAAAATGAGATGGCGGAGAGTTGCGGCCAGTCTCTGGCATAGGAGGAATACGGATGGTATATGAAGTTGGCGATATTGTGAAACTGAAAAAGCCTCATCCCTGCGGGAGCCATGAGTGGGAGATTCTGCGGGTGGGAGCGGATTTCCGCCTGAAATGCCTCGGCTGCGGACATCAGATCATGGCGGCCCGCACCATGGTGGAAAAAAACACCAGAGGACTGCGAAAATCGGGAGAAAATTAAGACGAAAAAGCTTGCATTTTCCATTTTTTTTTGTTACAATATTTACCCGTGACACATCAATCCTTGCTCCCGAAACTGAAAGCGGGGGCCAGAGACCATAAGGAGGTAAAGAGACTATGAACAAATACGAATTAGCAGTTGTTCTTAGCGCAAAGCTCGAAGACGAAGAGAGAGCCGCGGCCATGGAAAAGATACAGGGCTATATTACCCGTTTCGGCGGCACCGTGACCAACGTGGACGAGTGGGGCAAGAAGAGACTTGCCTACGAGATCCAGAAGATGAAGGAAGGCTTCTATTACTTCGTACAGTTCGAGGGCGATTCCGCATGCCCGGGCGAAGTGGAAGCTCACGTTCGCATCATGGAGCCGGTAATCCGTTATCTTTGCGTAAGACAGGATGCATAGACAAAGGAAAGTGTGATCGTATGAACAGAGTAATCCTAATGGGCAGATTAACAAGAGATCCGGAGGTTCGCTATTCTCAGGGAGAGCGTTCCATGGCTATCACCAGATATACCCTGGCAGTGGACCGCAGAGGCCGCAGAAGCCAGAATCAGGATGGAGAACAGCAGACGGCAGATTTTATTCCCTGTGTGGCCTTTGACCGTGCGGGAGAATTTGCGGAGAAGTATTTTCATCAGGGTATGAGGGTTCTGGTGTCCGGAAGAATCCAGACAGGAAGCTATACCAACAGAGACGGTCAGAGAGTTTATACTACAGAAGTGATTGTGGATGATCAGGAATTTGCGGACAGCAAGAATGCGTCTGCCGGCGGCGACAGCAGTTATCAGCAGCCATATCAGCCGGCCTCCAGACCTGCCCCTTCAAGCGCTATTGGCGACGGATTCATGAACATCCCGGACGGAGTCGAGGACGAGGGACTTCCGTTCAACTAAACAGATTATAGAAGGAGGTACACACCATGCCATTCAATAAGACTGATAAGGCCGACGGCGCCAAGCCCAGAAGAAGCGGCGCTATTCGCAGAAGAAAGAAAGTATGTGTATTCTGCGGTGAGAAGAACGGCGTCATTGATTATAAGGATACCAACAAGCTGAAGAGATATGTCTCTGAGCGCGGCAAGATTCTTCCCAGAAGAATCACCGGCAACTGCGCGAAGCACCAGAGAGCTCTGACTGTGGCGATCAAGAGAGCCCGCCACATTGCCCTGATGCCGTATACCTGTGATTAATTAAGAGTTTTGAGAAGAGGGTGTCTCATTTTGAGACGCCCTCTTTTTTCATATGATAAGTGCAGTTTCGGTAAATGTCACTTGTGAAATACTTGCGTAAATGATATATTGGGTATGTAAAAGGAAGCAGGAATCAAGAATCAAAAACCAGGGAGAAGCAGCATGCAGCGATTAGAAGCGATCAACGAAACCTCGTATCTGTCTGTTCCCAACGCCGGGATCTATCGGAAGATCATGCGTTATTTCTATCGTGAATATGAAAAGATGCATTTCCAGTTATACAAAGAAGATGTGTATGCGCTGCTGAAAGAGGAAGATGAATTTTTGGATTATACAATGAATCAGCTGGAGCTGGACCTGGACGCGCTGGTAAGATGGAAGAACCTGACGCCGATCCAGGATCCGGGGAAGGTGTATACGATACAGGATTATAAGAATAAGCAGTACCGTTATACCATGTCGGAATACGCGGTGGAGATCGAGCGGCTTACGGTGCGGCTGGAGAACCTTTTCATGGAATCTGCCAGTCTTTCTACGAATTTCTTTGTGCGGCTGGAAAAGAGCGTCGGCGAAGCCGAAATGATGCAGGACGCCGGCTTAAAGGAAGTAAACGAGTGGTGGAACCTGCTGCAGGAGGATTTTAAGCGGCTGAATCAGAACTATCAGGATTATCTGAGGGATTTTTATTCCGGCAAAACCGAGCGCCTTATGAAATCCGTAGAGTTTGTTCTGCATAAGGATAAATTTATCACCTATCTGACGGATTTTGTGCAGGAGCTGCAGCGTTATTCCAAGCGGATGGAACAGATCCTGGTGCGGCAGACGCCTGTCATTGAAAATGTGATTTTGGAAAGAGTGGTTCAAAGCGAGCTGGATATACCACACGCCCTGTCAGAGTTTCGCGGCAACCTGGAGCCGAATATCAGAGAGAACGTTATGGGGAAATGGAATTCCCTGAAAAGATGGTTCATCGACACCCCGGAAAGGGACTGCGAGAGCCGGAAGGTTTTACAGATTACGAACGACGTTATCAGAAGCATCATACAGAACGCCGCGCTGATCGTGCAGCTGCAGAATTGGGGAATCAGCCGTAAAGATGATTATCAGAAATTTCTGCAGATGTTTTTGCGGTGCGAGAATTTAGAGGACGCGCACTGTCTGTCCGCCCATGTTTTCGGCGTTCAGAAGATCCAGCATTTTAAGACGAATTGTCCGAGGGAAGAGGATCGGATCAACGGCAGTATTTACGAGGAGCCGCCTGCGGAATTCCAGATAAGGCCCCGCAGCCGGACCTATCGTGAGAAAAAAGACAGACGGGGGTTTTCTGATAAATCGTTGGAAAAGATGATGCAGAGGGAAGCTTATCTGCAGGGCGTGAGAAATCAGGAAGAAATCGTAATGCGCTATGTAAAGAATAAGAAGATCATATTTTCGGAAATAGCAGGACCGATTCCGGAAATGACGAAAAATATATTTTTGCAATGGATTACCATGGCGAATATGAGCTCTCAGAAATCTGGTCAGACGGAATTTGGACAGGAATATCAGCTGCTGCAGAAGGAAGGCACATGCGTCTTAAAGTGCGAGGATGGCGATCTGACCATGCCGGCGTATATACTGGAGTTTAAATGATATGAATGCGGTGAGAACGCTTTTTGAACAGTTCTGGGTCTGTAAGGATACGGACAAGGAAGGCTATTACAGAATAAAAAGAGAGATTCCGGCGTTCCAGAGATTTATAGGGGAACAGCTGGGCTGGAAACTGATCCATACGGAGAATCTACTGAAGCTGGAGAAGATACCGGCGCATGCCGAAAGCTTTATGGGGATCCAGGAATTCTCGGATGTTCTGGATTATTGTATCTTGTGTGTCGTGCTCATGTATCTGGAAGACAGAGAGGAAGGAGAACAGTTTCTTCTTTCGGAACTGCTTGACTATGTGGAGACGAAATTAAAAGGAGAAGTTTCCATCGACTGGACGTCCTTCTCCCAACGGAAATCGCTGGTACGGGCCCTGCAGTATATGGAAAGAATGCAGATGCTTCGGGTATATGAAGGCAGCAGCGAAGCCTTTGGCCTGGAGCAGGGGCAGGAAGTTCTGTATGAGAATACCGGGTATTCCAAATATTTTGCAGTAAATTTCCCTATGGATATCTCCGGTTTTGAGACGTGGGAGGATTTTGAAAAGCAGAGGTTTGAAGAGATCCAGGAGAACAGGGGAGCCGAGAGGATCCATCGTGTATACAGACAGCTTGCGGTGTGCCCGGCCATGTATTGGGACGGAAATGAGGATGCGGACTCTCTGTATCTGAAAAACCAGAGGCAGTGGGTCGCGAGATACCTGGAAGAAAATCTGGGCGGAAAGCTGGATATTTATAAAAATGCGGCGCTCTTTGTGCTGGAAGAGGACGACTGCTACGGAACGGTTCATCCGAGGGACGCCATGCTTCCTGAAATCGTGCTGCTCGTCTGCGCGCATATCCGGGAGGCTCTGCGGAAGGGAGAGCTGGTGAAACAGGATAACGAGACGATAGCGGTCACGAAGCAGCGGTTTTCGGAGCTGATCCTGGCGTGCAGAAAGAACGGGAGCGCAGGGTGGAGCAAAGAGTACAGGGAAATGGAGAAAGACAAGCTGGTCGAGACGGTGAAACATTATATGAAAAACTGGATGCTGATCCGGGAGGACGATAACAGGGTGATTATTTTGCCGGCGGCGGGAAAGCAGGCGGGATTCTACCCGGAAGATTTTAAGGGGGCGGAGACAGATTGAGCAGTCGATGGAAAATGAATCGTATCGGATTCGTAAATTTCTGGTTATACGATGAAGAGTGTTTTGATTTTTATGACGGCAAACTCCTTTTGAGGGGACAGAATGGCTCCGGCAAATCGATCACGACGCAGAGCTTCATTCCGTTCGTCCTGGACGGCGACCGCACGCCGAGCCGCCTGGATCCCTTCGGCTCCAGCGACAGAAGGATGGAATATTATTTCCTGGGGGAAGAGGGGAAAGACGAGGCGACAGGCTATCTCTTCCTGGAGTTCAAAAAAGAGCATGCGGAAGAATACCGTACCATAGAGATCGGGCAGCGGGCAAAACGAGGCAAACCTATGGATTTCTGGGGATTTCTCATTCTGGACGGGCAGAGGGTCGGCTACGATCTGCAGCTGTATAAAGAGACAGGAAGCACCCGGATCCCTTATGATAAAAGAGAAATGAAGGCCGTGCTGGGAGAGGGCAATTTGTTTACCGACAGCCAGAGCGAATACAAGAAGCTGGTCAATCAATATATCTTCGGCTTTCGGAAGGCGGAGCAGTACGAGCAGTTCATCCGGCTTCTGGTAAAGGTGCGCGCGCCGAAGCTTTCCAAGGAATTTAAGCCGACGAAAGTATACGAGATTCTAAATGAATCCTTACAGACACTGTCGGACGAGGACTTGCGCACGATGGTGGAAGCCATGGAGAAGATGGATGAGATCCAGGACAGCCTGGATATGCTGAACCGCGCGTTTGCGGATGTAAGGATCATCCGGACGGAGTATACGCGCTATAACCAGTATATGCTGGCGAAGAAGGCGCAGTTCTATCTGAAAAAGAAAGAGGAAACGGAAAACGCGCAGCAGGAATATGAGGAAAGGCAAAATGAGGCGAAGGAATTAGCCGACGCGCTGCGGGAACTGGACGTTCGCCTGAACGAGCTTTCTGAGCAGAAACGTCTGGCGGAAACGGAACGGGACGGTTTGCTGGACGCGGATCTGCAGGAAATCGACCGCAAGATGGAAACGGCCAGGAAAGAAATGGCGGAAATGCAGGAAAAAGAGCGCAGGCTGGCCGAAAAAATCGATGAGTACCAGGCGAGGATTTACCGAAGAGAACAGGAAATAAAGGAACTTCAGGATATGCTTGAAGAGCGTCAGGACATGCTCCGACGCCGCAGGCAGAGCATGGAGGAGAATCAGGAGATACTGAAGTGGGACGGACATGAAAAAGTCCTGCGTTTTATCGGTATGGAACGGACTGATGGGGCTGAAGTGATTTCGGACAGTCTGCTGCTGTACAGAAGACTGGTGGAAGAATGCAGAAGGCTGCTCCATGACTTTGAAGAGATCTCGCGTAAGTACGATGAAATTGCTGAGGAACTGGAGCGTACCGGCAGGGAGAAGAATAAGAAGGAACAGGCGCTGGGGGATGCGCGGCAGCAGGTGCTTGGGAGCCAGGACCACTGGATTGAGAGGTTATACGCTCAGGCTAAGACTGCTGAATGCTGGAAGCCGCAGGAGTCTCTCCTAAAAGAAGCGGAGGACAGGATCCGGCAATATCAGAATATTGCGGACGCGGGGCAGATCCAGGAACTGTTCCGAAAGGATTATGAGAATCAGAGGGCGGAGCGGCTTGAAAAGAAGCAGGCAGTTCTGCAGGAGATCCGTTTATGTGAGGAAAAACTGGATACCGCAAGGCGGGAGTTGGCTGACATACAGAACAGGGAAGAGATCGAGCCTGACAGGAGCGAGAGTACTTTATATTCCAGGCAGCGCCTTGAGGCCGCCGGGATCGATGCCGTTCCCTTCTACAGGACGGTGGAGTTTGCTGACGGACTGCCGGAAGGGGAGTGTGCGAGACTGGAAGCGCAGTTAGAGCGTATGGGCCTGCTGGATGCCCTGGTTGTGTCGGAAAAGGATTACGCTCAAATCGCGGAGTCGTGTCCGGAATTTCTGGATACTGTGATCTTCGTGCCGCAAAAAGGAAACTCCAGCTTTTCTAAACTGACAGTAAGTGAAGAACTGGCGCCGGAATTGGCGGAAAGTGTCCGGAAGATATTAAGCAGTATTTATGAAAAAGCGGGGGCGCAGACCGGCATTTATCTGGGAGAGGACGGGCGGTTCCTGCAGGGGATCTTAGCAGGAAAAGCGGAGAAGGCGGAAGCGGAATTTCTGGGATATCTGGCGCGCCAGAGGAGGAGACAGAAGCAAATCGAAGCCCTGCAGCAGGCAATTTCAGAAGGAGAACAGGAACTTCTGCGTCTGCAGGAGAAGAACGCTGACGCTGATCAGGGGTTAGCGCGGCTGGAATCGGAATATAAGGGTATCCCGGATTTTTATGAACTGGATCAGGCTCTTGGACACGAAAAAGAGTGCAGCGCGGAATTGGACCTTGTCAGCGGGGAATGCGCAAAACAGGAGCAGCAGGAAAGGGAGTGGGCGGCCAGGAAGCAGTCTCAGTATCAGGAAGTGCTTCAGAAATGCAGATCATTTCCCTATGGCAGAACAGAAAAGGAGTATGTTGAGGTATTAAACACCCTGGAGGAATATCAGCATCTCTGGCAGGAATGCAGGGAGTTGCTTTTGAAACTGGAGACGGAGAGAAGCAGACTTGTGACTGGGCAGGAATATCTGGAGCGGGATGAACAGGGCATGGACGACGCTTTTGTGGATAAGCGCTCCTGCGGCACCAGGATAAAAGAATGCGAGATCCGGATTCGCCAGTATGAAGAATATTTAAACAGGCCGGAGATCGCGGAGAAAGCCAGACGGCTTAAGCAGCTGCAGAGCGAGATCAAAAGGACAGAAGAGCAGGAAAAAGTCTGTAATGAGGAGCGTATCCGAAAAGACCAGACCTTGGAAAACCTGCGGAAAGCCGAGCCGGAGAAGCGGGCGCGCCTGCAGGAGCTGATCGCGGAGGAGACGCTTTTACGTAAATTTTTTGAAGAGGAACTGGCGCTGAAATTCGTGCTGGAAAGGGGAAACCGCACGCTGGCGGACTGCGCGAAAGAGGCCGTCAAGCTGCTGCGCGACAGCGATAAGAGCCGCGAGTATGGGGAAATGCTGCAGGCGCTGGTTCAGGTGTATCAGAAGCATAACGGCAGTCTTGCAAGCTATGGAACTTCGATAGAGGAATGCTTTGAATCGGTCGGAGAGCAGTCGGGCGTAGGTACACAGTTCCAGGCTCTCCGGAAAAGAGTCCGGGTGGCGTCCGCGTGGAACGGGAAAAAGGTGTATCTGGAGGAATTCTATCAGATCCTGAAATCAGCGATTGACGAGACAGAGCTGTTGATCCAGCAGAAGGACCGGGAACTGTTCGAGGATATCCTGTCCCAGACCATCAGCCAGCAGCTGACAGACCGGATCGCGGAAAGCCGAAGCTGGGTCAGGGATATGTCAAATCTCATGAAGCAGCTGGATACTTCTATGGGGCTTAGCTTTTCGCTGGAGTGGAAGCCCAGGAGCGCGGAGAATGATACGGAACTGGACACGCTGGAGCTGGAGCAGATATTGCTGCGTGACCGCGAGCTGCTGACGGTGGAGGACATTGAAAAAGTCGCGGGACATTTCCGGAGTAAGATTCGAATGGAGAAGATGAGACTGGAGGAAGAGGGCAGCCTGATCAATTATATGGAACTGGTTCGCGACGCGCTGGATTATCGGAAATGGTTTGAATTTCAGATGTTCTACAGGCGGGGTGAAGAGAACAAAAAGCCGCTGACGAACGCGGCCTTTAACCGGTTCAGCGGCGGCGAGAAGGCAATGGCGATGTATGTTCCTCTCTTCGCGGCCGTAAACGCCCAGTATAAGAAGGCGGATTACGAGGAACATCCGCGGATGATCGCGCTGGACGAGGCGTTCGCCGGGGTGGACGATAAGAATATCAGCAGTATGTTTGAGCTGGTAGACAAGATGGATCTGGATTATATTATGAATTCCCAGTCCCTGTGGGGCTGCTATGAGACGGTAAAAGGAATCAAGATCGCGGAACTCCATCGGCCGATGAACTCCCAGGTCGTGACGGTGATCCGCTACACATGGAACGGGCATGAAAGGATATTAGATGTGCAATAACAAAGAGTGCGCTGGGTATCTGAAGAAAAATGAAGCCTATTCAAGGCTCATGAGAGAGCTTCGGAGAAAGTGGAAAAGCTTCGGGAGAACGGCGGGCAGCGTTACGCTTAAGAACGCCACGGAAGCGGAGCGGAGAGCAATCGGCGGTATCGTTGGAAAGTCTTTTACAGACGAAATCATAGCGATTACATTTCAGGAATTTGAGCGGGGACTGCAGAAAACCCGTTTCGCTCCGGTCGATATGAAAACGGTGCTGGAAGAGTATTTCGCGGCTCCATTGAAGACAAACCAGGAGCAGAAAGAGCAGGCGCAGAGGGCGAGAGAAGAATTTTTTGAAAGACTTTTGTCCTGCTTTGAAGGCTGCAGTGAAAACAGGCCGGCGGCGTTTCATTGGATCCGGGAGCTGTGGGGCCGGAAAAAGTATGGCTACCAGATCCTGATAAAAGAATTTGCTAAAGACCCAAAGGGCGCGGAAATTCTTGCCCGAAACACAGGCCGCGCATTGCTCCGTCTGGAAGAAACGGAGGGAGAAGAGAGCCTTCTGGCAGTATTCGCGGCAAATATTTCCGGAAATCCGCACTATTTTGACAGGGGAACTGTGGCCGGGCAGCTGCTGACGCACGCGGTCTGCTTCTGGAAGAACATGGATGTACCCCAAGGCGCGTATGAATGGCGGGAATGTATGCAGTCGGTGGGGATCGTGCCAGACAATATCGCCAGCATGGTTCATGTATTTGGCGTGCGGCTGGAAACGGCGGACGGGCCGCATCCGGCTTACGAGGCATTTTATCACCGAAAAGAACCCTATGTACTCACAGCAGAGAACCTGAGATCCATCACAGGCGCAAAAGCGGATCATAACACGGTATATGTCGTTGAAAATGAAATGGTCTTTCTGTATTTAGTGGAGAATGCGAAAAATCGGGATGTTTCGATTTTGTGTACGTCCGGACAGCTGCGCGCGGCCGCGATCCGGCTGTTGGATTATCTGGCGGAAAGGGGCGCGGCCATCCGCTACAGCGGGGATCTGGATCCGGCCGGAATGGATATTGCGGACCGGTTGTGGCAGCGGTACAAGGACAGGCTTCATCTGTGGAGGATGGGGGCAGCAGACTACAGGGAGTCGATATCCGGTGAAGCGATAAGCAACGGGCAGCTGGCCAAGCTTAAAAGGCTTAAGAACACGGCGCTGTGTCAGACGGCGGAACTGGTACAGAAAGAGAAACTGGCGGGGTACCAGGAGAATTTATTGGAGAAGCTGCTGGATGATGTTGTGGGCGAGGTGTAGAAGGTATACGATATGAGAATTGCTGTGGTGACAGAATGAACCTGCTGTCAAAGGAAGACTCTGAAGATAATCGGATGAGAGTTTGCGGTAAGGTTTTGAAATTTAATAACCGGAAACGGTCAGAAAATCAATCGAAAAAAAATACGATTGATTTTCTGGCTGTTTCCGCGTATAATATAAGCAGTAAAACTGGAAGGGAAGCACAGCGTATGCGTGAAACGAGAACAACGGAGTTCAAAGAAAAGATAACGAATACATTTCTAAAAACGGTAAGCGCCTTCTCGAATTACGATGGCGGAGAAATTCTTTTCGGCTTTGATGACAATGGTAATATCAAGGGACTGCCTGATGTAAAACAGGCGTGCCTAGATATTGAAAACAAAGTGAATGACAGTATTACTCCGCAGCCTGATTACACGCTGGAATTGCAGAATAATGACAGAACGATAAAGCTGACGGTAAAAAGCGGGCTTCAAAAGCCATATTTATATAAATCGAAAGCATACAAACGAAATGATACCGCAACAATAGAGGTTGACTCATTGGAGTTGTCAAGATTGATTTTGGAGGGGAAAAATATCAGCTTTGAAGAATTGCCGTGCAAGGATCAGGAACTGACGTTTGATACTTTGTGTCAGGAATTGAAAGACTGCATTCAGCTTGAAACCTTTAATCAGGATACCCTGAAAACATTGAATTTATATAACAGCGCCAGCGGATACAATAATGCGGCTGGTATTTTGGCGGACAAAAATCATTTCCCGGGAATTGATATTGTGAGGTTCGGTGAAAACATCAGTGTGATCCATAAGAGAGCGACGTTTGATCATATATCCATTTTGGCTGTATATGAAAAGGTATTGGAAGTATTCAGGGATTATTATCAATACGAAGAAATACGGGGCGCCGATCGGAAGAAGGTAGAGAAAATACCGGAGGCTGCATTCAGAGAAGCAATCGCAAACGCGTTGATCCACCGTTTATGGGATGTGGAGTCGCAAATAAGGGTTTCGATGTTCGATGACAGAGTAGAAATTATTTCTCCGGGAGGACTGCCATCCGGAATCACGGAAGATGAGTATTTATCGGGAAAACTTTCGGCCTTAAGAAATAGAAATCTTGCAAATGTATTTTACAGGCTGGGATTTGTCGAAATATTCGGTACGGGAATAACGCGGATAAAACAACTTTATGAAAAAGGATTAAGACAGCCGGACTTTGAATTGTCGGAAAACACAATTAAGATTGTACTCCCGGTTTTTGAGGAAAACCTGAATTTATCGGAAGATGAAAGAAAAGTATATAAATATTTAAGCAGGACAATGTTGAAATCAATCAGCGAAATCGCTCCTTATGTTGAGTTTGGCAAATCAAAGACAACGCAATTACTGAAGGAGATGGATAAAAAGGGCATTGTAAAAATTGAAGGCAGGGGAAGAGGTACTAAGTACGTGATAAAATAATCAATATGCGCCATCAGAAGGAGGAACGGTTATGAGGTTGTTTGTTGCTATACAGTTGTCGGAAGAGATGAGTTCTTCCATCACCGGAGTGATGCACGCGCTCAAAAAAGCAGGTGTAAAAGGAAGCTATGTCCCAACGCGGAATTTGCACCTGACATTGGCGTTTATCGGTGAAACCGAGGATACGGCCGCGGTGAAAGCGGCCATTGACACGATTTCCTTCAGGCCATTTCGGCTTTCTCTGTCGGATATGGGCTGCTTTGGCGATCTTGTCTGGATCGGACTTAAGGGAAACCAGGGTCTTTCGGCAGCGGTAAGATCGGTCCGCGACGCACTGGATGCCGCCGGCGTCGATTATGACAGAAAGAAATTCATGCCGCATATCACCATGATACGAAAAGCGTCTGGTCCCTGGCAGCAGGTGCCGGCGCCTAAGGGAGAAATGATGGTAAAGAGGATTTCGCTGATGAAGTCGGAACAAAAGGACGGGAAGCGGGTCTATACAGAGCTGATCGGACGGGATTCTGCGGGGATACATTAGGACATAGAAATAAAAGCAGGAAGAAATTCCTCAGTGAACTGCCGGGAGTGTGATAGATTATTATGGAGGAATCGGGACAGCGTCAATCGGACGCAGCAGGAGAGCTGCAGGCAAAGATTGCGGCATTGGAGAAGGAAAACCTGCTTCTGAAAAAGCGCCTTGATGAAGCCGGGATTTCGTATGCGGATATTGTAACGGACAATAATAATGAACCTGCAGATATTTACGATCCGGATCAGGGAGCCAGAATAAAGAAATTTGAAGTTACGGATAGGATTGCCAACGACTTTTTTATGATGTTCTGCCGTGGAAGAAAGGATGTGTTTGACCTTCGCTACACAAGTCCAAAAACAGGAAAAAACGGGTATTATTTGCAATGCTTTAATCGATGGGATCAGGGCTGTCATAAACAGAAAAAGGACGGCGTTCGATGCAAAGACTGTGAGTTAAAAGCATATAAACCGCTCACACTGCCGCTGATAAAAGCGCACATGATCGGCGCGGATCCAAACGGGAATGATGTGGTGGCAATTTATCCGACGCTGGAGAACAACCTCTGCCAGCTGCTGGTATTCGATTTTGATAATCACGCAAAAGGGGCGGAGCAGGAAGACCATGCGAATGCTGATGATAACTGGAAAGAGGAGATAAATGCCCTGCGCCGCATTTGCAGGAATCTTAATATAGACGCTTTGGCGGAACGGTCGAGATCGGGGCGAGGCGCGCATCTTTGGATATTCTTTAAGGAAATGATCCCGGCCAGACTGGCAAGGAGATTTGGTTTCGCGTTGCTTGAAAAAGGCGCGGAATCTGTAAATCTAAAGTCTTTCAAGTACTATGACCGCATGATACCGAATCAGGATGTTCTTCCGGAGGGAGGCTTTGGCAATGTCATTGCCCTTCCGCTGCAGGGGCTGGCTCTGAAAGCGGGTAACAGTGCTTTTGTTGATGATAATTGGAACGCATATGAGGATCAGTTAAAAGCGCTTGCAGGAACGAAAAGGTTAAGCAGACAGGAGATAGAAGATTATCTTTCCTTATGGTATTGCGCAGGCGGTACAGGAGAAGCGGATGATAACGACGCCCCATGGGATAAGGACTCGGAGATAGACGCAGGCGGCGTGAAGGGTACGGTGCATATCGTATTCGCTGACCGTATTTATATAGATTCCTCGGGAATGTCGAATAAGATAAAGAGGCAGCTGCGCCGAATGGCAACATTCTCAAACAGGCAGTATTTCCAGAACCAGGCGATGGATATGCCTAATTATGATGAATCAAGATTCATTTATCTTGGAGCTGACGAGGGAAAATATATTGTCCTGCCGAGGGGACTCAGGGAAGAGATCCTGAAGCGTTTTGATAAATCCGGAATCAGGTATGAAATAGAGGACAAGCGCTCAGAGGGCCGGAAGATCCGTGTTTCGTTTAAAGGAGAACTGCGAGAGTCGCAGGTACAGGCTGTGGAGTCAATGCTTGAAAATGAAACCGGTATACTTCATGCCGCCACAGCGTTTGGAAAGACGGTCGTATGCTGCAGTATGATCGCCAGGAGAGGCGTGAACACTTTAATACTTGTAGATCGGACGGATCTGATGAATCAGTGGCTCAGGCGTCTGGAGGAATTCCTGGACATTGATGAGGAACTGCCGGAATATAAAACAAAGACTGGTCAAACGAGGAAAAGAAAATCCCTGATCGGAAATCTTCAGGGTACACATGACACCCTGACGGGGATCGTGGATGTAGCAATGATACGTTCCCTGAAAAAGAAAGACGGTTTTCATCCTATGCTAAAGGAGTACGAGCAGGTATATTTCGACGAATGTCATCATGCCGCTTCCGACAGCGCAATCGAGGTGCTTCAGGCAGTCAACGCAAAATATGTGTATGGCGTGACGGCGACACTAAAACGCGGAGACGGCAAAGAAAAGATAAACGAGTTTCTTCTTGGTCCTGTCAGGTATAGGTTTACGGCAAAGGACAGAGCCAGAGAGCAGAATATCGATCATCTGGTATATCCCCGTTTCACACGTACAGTAAAGCCGCACCATTTGTCTAAGACTCCGTATGGCAATGATGCCTATGAACTGATAAGGAACAATGACGTTCGCGATGAGCAGATTATCAGGGATGTGGCGGATTGTGTGAAAGCTGGCCGAACTCCGGTCGTACTGACCAAATATGTTGACCATGCCAGGAGGCTGTCGGAAAAGCTGAAAAAATATGCTGATAGGCTGATCCTTCTGACAGGTTCTGATGGTACAAAAGCGCGCAGAGCCCAGGTGGCAGAGCTGAATGCGGTGGAAGATTCAGAAAGTCTTATCCTTGTAGGAACGGGCTCTTTGCTTGGAGAAGGCTTTGATTATCCGAGATTGGATACCCTGTTTATGGCGACTCCGGTTTCAGGAGAGAATGTGGTAGAGCAGTATGTCGGCCGTCTTAACAGGGATTATGAAGGAAAAGAAAATGTCATCGTATATGATTATGTGGACAGCCATATTCCGAAATTCGATAAAATGTACGCGGCAAGGCTAAAGGCATACAAAAAGATCGGATATGAACTCTGTGTCAGCATGGACGGAGAAAAACAGAAGGCAAATGCCATTTATGATATTGACAACTATGCGGAGATATACTGGAGAGATCTGGAAGAGGCCAAATCAGGTGTCATAATATCCAGTCCAAGGTTAAACAATCAGAAGGTGAACCGCACCATAATTGTTCTTGGCAAGCGTCAGGAATCCGGAGTCAAAGTGACAATCGTTACATGGCATCCGGATGTTTATAAATATGGCAGGGATGATGCGCGGATGGAACTTATGGAACGTCTGCGGAAGGCCGGATTTGAAATTCGGATGGCGGAAGATTCCTGCGAGCATTATGCGGTAATTGATCAGGAGATCGTCTGGTATGGAAGCATGAACCTGCTGTCAAAGGAAGACGCCGAGGATAATCTGATGAGGGTTTGCAGCAAAGAGATTGCAGCGGAACTTCTGGAAATGACGTTTGGCGCTGAAGACAAAATGCAGGATTGGTGACAGGGTATAATGGGACTATGTCCTTTTTCCCCACATATGCTATGATGTATGTGGGAGATAAAAGAGGGTGATTTCTAACGGTTTTACTCATGCGGTCTACAATGAGCGCACCAGCCATGAGATATCCGTTACTTCTGAAAACTAAGTTCTGATAACACATAAAAGTTGACTTTCAAACCACATCCCGTTATAATATGTTGTATGAAAGTAAATAAAAAAGAAATCATTGAAGCAAAAATGGTACAAAACCAAGGGATTATACAAATTTCTGATATCGTTGCGGAGGGTATTTCGAGGCAGTACGCAATTCAGTATTTGCAGGAAAGAAATTATGAAAGGGTTGCAAAAGGCGTATATCTGGCACCTGATGCGTGGCAGGACGATCTGTATATTATTTCCCTCCAGTATAAGAAAGTTGTCTATTCCCACGATACAGCTTTGTATTTGCTCGGGTTATCAGAACGGGAGCCGGTCTGTTTTACGGTTACTGTACCGAGAGGATATAAGGTAGTTTATAAAGGGAAAAGTCCGCTAAAAAAGATAACGGCTGTTGAGGAACGCTATTCCCTTGGCATTGATACTGCTGTTACGCCATATGGGCATACAGTTCCATGCTATAACGCAGAGAGAACTCTGTGCGATATTTTTAGAATTGATGCGGAAATGCAGGAAAAACAATTTGCTGTAAAAGAATATCTGAGTGGAAAGAAAAACCTGCCGAGACTTATGGAATATGCCAAAATACTCCAGGTGGAGAAAAAAATCAGGCAATACATGGAGGCGTTGCTTTGATCCATACATCAAGACAATTAAAAGCTTTGGTAAGAAATAGATCTCATGGCGATAATGCAAAGGCTATGACACTGATCCGAAATTTCGTAATGGAACGATTTCTGGAACGGATGTCTTTATCAAAATATAGCGGCAATTTAATATTAAAAGGCGGGTTATTGGTCGCTTCCATGGTGGGGCTGGAGAATCGGGCAACCATGGATATAGATACTACAATGCGAAATTATAATCTTTCGGCAGAGGGTGCGAGAAAGATGGTAGAGGATATTATTGCTGTCTCCCTTGATGATGGAATACGGTTTGCCATTAAGGGTGTTGAAAGTATTATGGATGAAGCAGAATATCCGGGAATCCGCTTTAAATTGGAAGCGGTATTGGATACTATGAAAACCCCTTTGAAAATGGACATTTCCACAGATGATGTAATTACGCCGGGAGAAGTGAATTATGAATATAAGCTGATGTTCGAAGAGCGCAGCATACCGTTACTGGCTTATAATCTTGAAACGGTATTGGCGGAAAAAATGGAGACTATAATCTCACGGGGAACATTAAATACGCGGATGAGGGATTATTATGATCTTATGATTTTGAATATTATTAAATCAGATGCGATAAATTATGCTGATTTAGCGAAGGCGCTTGAGGCTACAAGCAGAAAGAGGAATTCGTATGAGCTTTTATCAGGTTCGAAGCATATTTTGGAACAGATTAAATCGGATGCTGGATTGATGGAGCAATGGGGAATCTATCAGCATAAATATGATTACGCTGCGGATTATGCCTGGGTAGATGTTGTAAAGAATGTGGAACGATTATTTGAGAAGTTGGTGCAAATATAGAAACCAGATAGATCTTTTTCAGTATGCAAATCGGGTAATATTGTTTATCTTACAATTTGGATAAGTTGCTGTGTTATGGTGATGCGTTGAATTTGATTTAAAAAGAGATATGTAGTGTAAGTAAGATTTCAAAAAACAGGTATTGGGGAGTACAGTAAAAAATCACAATAGCAGTCTTATTATTTCAAAATTACTTGATAAAATGGCATAAAACAGGCATATTTGAGAGAGTACTTGAAATGTCAGAATATTGGCACACGGCGTTTACTTTCAAAGGGACATTTTAAATGTCACTTTGGATGTCATTTTGAATGTGATGGAGAAGCCTAGGCTGTTGATATCAAGGCTGCAGATAATAATAGAAGCTTGGTAATATCCGTCTCTGATAAAAAAGCTAGTGGCTTGAAGGGATAAAGGGCTATGGTAGGTTACGCACTGGGAATGAGAACCATTATTTGAAATGAAGAACGGATGGTTAAGAAGGTAAAAAAATAATATTGGCTATGACATTTTTTACTGCGTAGGTATATCACCGTTGGTTAAGGACAAAGAGGCTATTTTTCCGAAGGATCTGGAAGAAATTGCTGTAGAAGATCTGAAGGATATAAAACTGGTTATTGATAAGTCATCCTTCTTCCGCAGAATGCAGTTGTACCAGAAAAGTCAGCGGATATAGCAGATTTATTCCGACAGATATAGCTTTACCTATCGGTGATAAGGTAGCAATGGGTTTGATACCATATCAGTTGGAACCACTGTAGCTTTTCGCTTCGCAGGCCGCGCCACAGCATCTCGCTTGCCGATACTTTAGGCCTGGACAAAATGCTAGAGGCCAACAGCCTGATGAGCGGACTGATTGTCGAAGGAAGGGCAGACGTGATAGTAAACTGTATGTTAACTGAAATGTTTTTAAAGGAATTATAAAACAAGGAAATTAATATATCCCTACTTACGAACGAGGGGAAAACGTCGATACTTTATATTATTTTATTCAACCGGTTCATGCTTGAGTACTTGTAGTAGTGCCCTTTACTTTCTATTACTTTTCTACTACGATTGACGTCTCCAACTAACCTCGATTTACCACGTTTTGCTCATGATAATTTGACCGGTAAAGTAAAACAGTGTAAATTGCGGTAAAACAGGGTATATCAAGGCATTTCAGGAGGATTTTTATTTATGATAAAGGTACTTTTCGTCTGCCACGGCAATATCTGCCGTTCGCCTATGGCGGAATTTGTTTTCAGGGATATGGTGGAGCGCGTTCATCGTTCCGCGCAGTTTTATATTGCCTCCGCAGCCACCAGCACGGAGGAGATTGGCAATCCGGTCCACTATGGGACCCGCGATCTGCTCAGGCGGAAGGGCATTTCCACTGCGGGCAAGTACGCGCGGCAGATGACGCGGCGGGATTATCAGGAGTATGATTATCTAATCGGAATGGATCAGTGGAACATCCGCAATATGCTTCGGATCACAGGCGGGGATCCGGATGGGAAAATTTTTAAATTGCTGGATTTTACGGATCACCCGCGCGACATCGCGGATCCATGGTATACCGGAGATTTTGAGACGACCTATGCGGATGTGCTGGAAGGGTGTCAGGCACTGTTGGAGAAGCTTTTGGCAAAGTAAACAGAAATCTAAGATTCACTGAAGGTTCATGCGCCTCTGCCTTGGACCTTCATGATAAAAGGAGGGATTTTATGAAACCATTGTCATTTATCATCATTGGCTCCGGCTGGCGGGCCATGTTCTTCGCCCGGATCGCGAAGAAGTTTCCGGAACAGTTTGAACTGAAATATTTGTACTGCCGGACGGAAGAGAAAGCGGCGCGGATTGCTGCGGAGCAGAGAGTGCCGACCACAACCTCCCTCGCGGCCTGCGAGGCGGCGAAGCCGGATTTTGTGGTGGTGGCAGTATCCAAGACCTCTATCTGTACCATTGCGAAAGAGTGGGCAGTTAAGGGCTATCCTGTGGTCATGGAGACGCCGGCAGGCTGCACTGTAGATGAGCTGAAGGAACTGTGGGAGCTGAAGGAGAAGCACAGGGCCAAAATCCAGGTGGCGGAGCAGTATCATCGGTACCCGATCATGGCAGCAGGGCTGAAAGCAGTCAGTGAAGGAAAACTGGGAGATCCCTATGCGGTGTCTCTGACCGTGGCCCATGATTACCACGGCGCCAGCTTGATTCGCCGGATGCTGAGGATGGGATTTGAGCCTATGACTTTTCATGGCAGCCGTTATCGGCTGCCGGTGACAGAGACGGATTCCCGGTACGGCCCCATTACTGACGGCAGTGTGAAGGAACAGGTAAGGGATCATGTAACCATCGAGTTTGCCTCCGGCAAGACGGCGTTTTATGATTTTTCCGGAGTGATCTACCACTCCTTTATCCGCTCCCGGCATCTGAACGTGCAGGGACAGAACGGCGAATGGAACGACAGTTATCTTCGGTATCTGGGGGAGGATGGCCTGCCGGTTCTGGAGCAGATGAAGCCATATTTGAATCCAAGATATCAGTGTCTGGAGACGGAAGAACTGAGAGAGATCTGCGGCCGATGGAATCCGGTGCTGACGCTGGAGGGCGCCCAGGATGAGTATGCCATCGCTACCATGATGTTTGACCTGCGGGATTATCTGGCAGGCGGTCCGGAGGTGTATCCGCTGGCGGAATCTCTGGAGGATGCCTATATATGGCTTTTGATTCAGGAAGCGGCGGAAAGGCCCTGGGCGGAAGTGAAATCCCAGCCCATGCCATGGCACGGGATTGGTTCTGTTCAGAAGCAGGGCGCATGATCAGGTGAGGATATGTTTTTACAACGAAACGAGAATAGCAGTCTGGCCGGTTCCGGAGATTCTTTTTCCGGACAGGTGCGGCGGCATATCTGGTTCTCCGGGCGGGTTCAGGGCGTAGGTTTCCGCTATCGGGCGTATTACATTGCCGCAGAGTTAGGCCTTACCGGCTGGGTCCGAAACCAGTGGGACAGCCGGGTGGAGATGGAGGTGCAGGGACGCCCTGGTGATATTGACATGCTGGTGGATCGGATGGGCAGGCAGCGGTTTATTGAGATTGAGGATCTGGAAGTGAGGACGATACCCTGCATACGGGAGTCCGGCTTTGACATAGCGGACTGAGACATAGCGGATCGGGACAGGGCGGACTGAGGCGGAGCGGATTGAGGTGGGCTTCTGCTGAATTTTCCGATTGTCAAAAATTTGTCTCGCAGTTTGGAGGAAACTGTGGTATGATAACAGGCGGTAATATACTGACCGATTGGCCACAGATTCTCAAGGAGGACAGGTAATGAATGACAAGGTTATAATATCCGGGTTTGCTGATGAAATCTGCCCGGATTTCGAGGAACAGCTGAAGACGGTGACGGAACTGGGCATGGGCTATATCTGCCTGCGGGCTGCGGATGGCAAGGGAATTGCGGATTACACGCTGGAGGAAGTTCAGGAGAAGCTTCTTCCCAAACTGCAGAAGGCAGGAGTGAAAGTGTCGTCCATCGGTTCTCCCATTGGCAAGGTGAATATTGAAGATGAAGAAGGCTATCAAAAGCAGCTGGTTCAGCTGGATACCATCTGTCAGATGTGCAGGATTCTGGATTGTCAGTATGTCCGCATATTCAGCTTCTTCATGCCGGAAGGCAAGGATCCTGCAGACTACAGGGAAGCGGTTCTTGAAAAGATGGAGAAATTCATGGAGATTGGCGAGAAGTACGGAGTTACCCTTCTTCATGAGAATGAGAAGGACATCTACGGCGATATCGGCAGCCGCTGCGTGGAGATCATGGAGAGATTCGCGCCCAGAGGAATGAGGAGCGCTTATGATTTCGCTAATTTTGTTCAGTGCGGCGAGGATACGGTGGAATGCTGGAACATGCTGCGGCCCTATATTTCCTATATTCATGTGAAGGATGCCCTGTATTCTAATCGTGAAAATGTCCTGTGCGGAACCGGAGACGGCAGGATCAAGGAAATTTTAGATCAGGCGATCAATAAAGACGGCTATAAGGGTTTTCTGACCCTGGAGCCTCATCTGAGAGTATTCTCCACGTTTACATCCTTGGAGAACAATGCGAAGGATAATCTGCTGAGAAACCGATTCCAGACCGGAGCCGAGGCCTATGGCGCACAGTATCATGCGCTCTGCAAGATTCTGGATGAGATTGGATAAAAGGGGGAAATGAAGATGGATAAGAAGGTTCGTTATGGTATTATCGGTGTGGGAACACAGGGAACATCGTATTCCAGGCATCTGACCGGAACTTCCGGCGCTCAGCCCATGCCTCACAGCACGCTGGGAGCGCTTTGTGATATCGACCCGGCCAAGGAAGAGAAATGCCGGGAAATGTATCCGGATGTGCCGTTTTATAAGGATTGGAAGGATCTGGTAAATTCCGGCAAGGTGGATGCGGTCATCACCACAGTGCCTCACTACCTGCACCCGGAGATTGCTGTTTATTGTATGGAACATGGTATGAATGTGCTGGTGGAGAAGCCGGCCGGCGTGTACGCCAAGGCAGTCCGTGAGATGAATGAATGCGCGGCGGCACATCCGGAGGTTTCCTTCGGCATCATGTTCAACCAGAGAACCAACACATTGTATCAGAAGATCCGCAAGATCGTGGCTTCCGGGGAACTGGGCCAGATGCGGCGGACCAACTGGATCATCAATTCCTGGTGGCGTCCCGACAGCTATTACCGCCAGAGCGCATGGCGTGCGACCTGGGGCGGAGAGGGCGGAGGCGTCCTGGTGAATCAGGCTCCCCACCAGCTGGATCTGTGGCAGTGGATCTGCGGTATTCCCAGTAAGGTTTACGCCAAATGTATTTACGGATGTCACAGGGACATTGTTGTGGAAAATGATGTTACCGTGGTGACGGAATATCCCAATGGAGCCACGGGAAGCTTTATCACCTGTACTCATGATCCGCTGGGCACCGACCGTCTGGAGATTGACCTGGATAATGGAAAGATCGTGGTGGAGGGCAGCGTCAAAGCTACGGTATACCGGCTGAACAAGACAGAGGATGAGATGAATGCCACCATGACCATGGGCGAAGTGGAAAAGCTGACCAGGGGCAACTCTGCCGGCGCCGGGGATATGTATACCACGGAGACCATTGAGAGTAACGAGGTCTGGGGCCAGCAGCACATCACGGTTATGGAGAATTTCGCGAAACATATTTTGGAGGGCGAGCCTCTTCTGGCTCCCGGTTCCGACGGCATCAACGGGGTGAACCTGGCCAACGCGATTCTTCTGTCTTCCTGGCTGGGGAAAGAGGTGGACAATCCGGTGGATGAGGATCTGTATTTGGCAGAGCTGAACAAAAAGATCGCGGCGGAGGGCAAATTCCCCACCCGTTAAGGAGGATATTCATTTATGAAAAGAGCAGCTGTCATAGGCCTGGGGGATATTTCGGGAACTCATATTTCGGCAATCATGAATAATCCCGGTATTACCCTGGCGGCTGTCTGCGATATCGATGAGACCCGGCAGGCCGATGCACCTGCCGGGATACCGTTTTATACAGAGTATCGGGAGATGCTTGCGAAAGAACGTCCGGATGCGGTTCATATCTGCCTGCCTCATTATCTTCATGTGCCGGTGTCTGAGGCGGCTGCCGAGATGGGTGTTCATGTATTCTGTGAGAAGCCCATGGCGCTGAACAGCAGGGAAGCAGAGCAGTTCGCGGCTTTTGAGGAGAGTCATCCTGATATCCATATGGGTATCTGCCTGCAGAACCGCTACAACAATTCCGTGGAAGCGCTGAAGGCGCTGATCGACAGCGGTGAGTACGGCCAGGTGACCGGAACCAGAGGGCTGGTGGTTTGGTGCCGGCCGAGAGAGTATTATGAGAGAAAACCCTGGCGGGGCAAATGGGCTACAGCCGGAGGCGGCTGTATGATCAATCAGTCAGTTCACACCCTGGATCTTCTGTATTTTCTGGGCGGGCCGATTGCATCGGTAAAAGGTACGGTCAGCCAGATGCTGGATTACGACATCGAGGTGGAGGACACGGTTACGGCCCGGTTGGATTATGCCAATGGAGCCCATGGCCTGTTTATGGCGACCAATGCCAACTATGGCAATGAAAGCGTTCAGGTTCGTGTGCGTCTGGAGAAGGGAGAGTTCATGATTATGGACAATACCCTGTTCCGGCTGGATGCGGATGGCAGATGGAGAAAGCTGACGGAGGACAAGCGGCTTCCCGGCGCCAAGTTCTACTACGGTTCCAGCCATGAGAAACTGATTGCCCTGTTTTATGAGGCCCTGGAGAACGACAGCGGGGATTATCTTCATGTGAGGGACGCCCTTATGAGTATTCGGCTGATTGATGCCATCCAGGAGTCGGGACGGACCGGAAAGACGGTGAGGGTGTGACCGGGGTATCTCCCGGGATGCAGGCGGCTGCCCAATCCGCAAGATGACGGCCTCCGCTTGTAGTTTACGTCAGTATGCAAAAAACGCGCCAGCGACGCGTTTTTGTATTACGTCAGTATGCGAGCAGAGCGCCAGTGACGCTTTGTTTGTATTGGCGATCTGGAGTTGATTTGTCGGATGCGGCATAAGAAAAACTGTTGACACATTCCCGGAAATATTGTAAAATACATCCTGTCCGGCGCAGTGGGATTCCACAGTACCGGATGAGCCTTGGTAGCTCAGTTGGTAGAGCAGAGGACTGAAAATCCTCGTGTCACTGGTTCGATTCCGGTCCAAGGCATATGCAGGCGTGGTTCAATGGTAGAACACTAGCCTTCCAAGCTGGATACGTGGGTTCGATTCCCATCGCCTGCTCTCGCGGCCCCTGATTTTTCAGGGGTTTTTGTTGTAAATGCAGAGGTTAAAAGGCGGTTAGTGAATCTGAAAAAGGATATGAAAATACGGTAAAGAAAGGAAGGATGAAGTTATGAATAATTTTACGTACTATGCGCCGACGAAAGTAGTTTTCGGCCGCGGGACGGAAGCGCAGGCGGGCGCGCTGGTCAAAGAGTTTGGAGGTACCAAAGTGCTGCTCCATTATGGTGGAGGCAGCGCCGAGCGTACAGGTCTTTTGGGAAAAGTAAGAAAGTCCCTGGAAGAAGCCGGAATCGCTTATGTGGAGTTGGGGGGCGTAGTTCCTAATCCTCATCTGTCTCTGGTGTATGAGGGAATCGAACTGTGCCGTAAGGAGGGAGTAGACTTCCTTCTGCCGGTAGGCGGCGGAAGCGTCATCGATTCTGCTAAGGCTATCGGTTATGGGATTGCCAACGGCGGAGACGTGTGGGATTTCTATGACAGGAAGCGGGTGCCTTCCTCCTGTATGCCGCTGGGCGCCATTGTGACTATTGCGGCGGCCGGAAGCGAGATGAGCGATTCTTCCGTGATTACTAAAGAAGAGGGCGGTATCAAGAGGGGGTGCAATAATAACGCCTGCCGGGCCAAATTTGCCATCATGAATCCGGAGCTTACTATGACGCTGCCTGCATATCAGACGGCCTGTGGCTGCGCCGATATCCTGATGCATACTATGGAGCGTTATCTGAACCACTGCGACAACATGGAACTGACGGACAGTCTGGCGGAAGGCTTGATGCGGACAGTGATTCACAATGCGCTGATCCTTACAGATCACCCGGATAACTATGAAGCCAGGGCGGAGATCATGTGGGCCAGCAGCCTGTCCCACAACGGCCTGACCGGCTGCGGAACCGACGGCGGCGACTGGTCCTGCCACCGTATGGAGCATGAGATCGGCGGAATGTTCGATGTGGCTCACGGCGCCGGCCTGACTGCGATCTGGGGAAGCTGGGCAAGATACGTGTATAAGGAGAATCCCGGACGCTTCGAGCAGTTTGTAACCAGAGTTCTGGGAGTGGAACCTCAGGCTGACCAGGATGCGACCATTCGTAAGGGCATCGAGGCCATGGAAGATTTCTACCGCGCGATTGGAATGCCTACCTGCATGCAGGAGCTGGGCGTTGACCCGACACCGGAACAGATCGAACTTATGGCTGAGAAATGCAGTATTGCTTTCAATGATAATCTGGGCGTGGTGAAAGTACTGCATAAGGCAGATATGGCAGCAATCTATCGAATGGCGGCAGGAATGGAGCGGGTGGAAGCCTGAAATGATGTTTTTGTGTGAAAAAGTATCACGGCAGGGCAGAGACATCATTCGGATTTTGAAATGCCGCAGCCTGGATAGTCTGGCAGTGATTCCGGATATGATTCGGGGACTGCCGGTGACAGACCTGGCGCCCTATGCCTTTTCTTCCCACAGGGCCTTCGGCATGTCAGAGAATCCGGAGGCCTTCTGGTGGGATTCGGAGACAGAAACGGCAGAGGATGGACCGCCGGGCGGTGTAAGGGAGAATTATGCCTTGAGGGAGAACCGGATGACAGGCGGCGGTCCGGAAGAATTTCCTTTTCTGGAAGGAAGCCGTCTGGAGGAGCTGTGCCTTCCCCGGAGTCTTCAGAGAGTGGGGGCTTACGCATTCTATAACTGTGAGCGGCTGAGAAAGCTGGAAATATATTCTGTCACTTTAGACTGGGGCGCAGGTGTGTTCAACGGCTGTTTCGGCGTGCGGCAGCTGACGTTTCATGTCGATGAAGAGCGGCGGTCCTGCATGAGAGATATTCTGGCGGAGCTGCGGCAGACGCTGGAGGTTTTGTATTTCCGGAATTCGGTAACGGATTCGACAGCAAATCCGACAGCAAATCCAACGGCAAATACAGCCGCAGACCCGGCGGCAGGTTCCGGACCGCTTCAGCCGGATACCCGCCTGATTTTTCCGGAATATTTTGAGGAGGCGGTGGAGAATACACCGGCAAGGATTTTAGTGACTCAGACCCACGGCTGCGGCCAGAGGTATCGGAATGCATTTGTTCAGACCCAGTTTCAGTTCAAAGAGTACGACAGTCTTTTTGCCCATGTGCAGGTTCAGGAGCCGGAGGAGCTGGCAGCCCGCTTGGCGCTTGGGCGGCTGATGTATCCTTATAGATTGGAAGAAAATTATAGAAAAATGTATATGGATTACCTGATGGAGCACGGAGTGACAGCGGCATGTCAGGCAGTCCGGCAGGAAGATATGGAGCAGCTTCAGTGGCTGTTTGCCAACATTACGTATGACGGGGACCAGATGGACCGTCTGCTGAATGCGGCCAACAGGGCAGGCAGCGGAGCGGCCGTCAGCTACCTTATGGAGCAGAAGCGCCGCTCCGGAGCCGTAAAGCGAAGGAGATTTTCTATTTGATGCTGAAATAAGCTACAGGACAGGAGGGGAGCGATATGACCGACCCGGTCAGACATCGTCAGCTGCAGGAGCTGGATATGGTGGAATTGTGTGTCCGGATTCTTACGGCGGCCCGCAATGAACTGTATCTGAATATGCATTTCCTGGATATTTCCCTGAGCAGCCTGGGATTTGAGGCAGCTCCGTCGATTCCTGCGCTGGGGACTGACGGGTTTGTGATTTATTATAATCCTGACTATCTGTGCGGATTGTACCGCAAAGGGCGTGTTTACGTAAACCGGGCCTACCTGCATATGGTGTTTCACTGTCTGTTCTGCCATATGGATACCAGGGGGAAACGCGCGAAGGACTACTGGAATCTGGCATGCGATATCGCTATGGAATCTATCATTGACGGTCTCTATAAGAAATGCATTCACGTTGCCCCCAGTCCTTTCCGCAGAGATATGTATCTGCGTCTGGCGAAGAAAATGAAAGTATTGACCGCGGAGGGAATCTATCAGGCGCTGCAGGAGATGAATCTGACGGAACGTCAGTACGGCCGGCTGGCCGCTGAATTTCTGGTGGATGATCATGAACTGTGGTATGAGGATAAGACTCAGAGGCAGGCGATTCCCAGACAGAGCAGATGGAAAGATAACCGGGAGAAGATGCAGACGCAGATGGAAGCCATGTCTCAGGAGGAATCTAAGTCGGATGACGAAAGAACTCTTCTGGAGCAGATGCAGATCGAAAACCGGGAGCGGTACGATTACAGAAATTTTCTTCGGAAGTTTGCTGTCCTTAAGGAAGAGGTTCAGGTAGATCAGGACGCTTTTGATTATATTTATTATACGTACGGCCTGGAGCATTATGGCAATATGCCGCTGATCGAGCCGCTGGAATCGAAGGAAATTTTCAGGATTGAGGATTTTGTGATCGTTGTGGATACATCCATGTCCTGTTCCGGAGAGCTGGTGAAGCGTTTTCTGGAGGAAACTTATGCAGTGCTTGGCGAGTCGGAAAGCTATTTCAGGAAGATTAATGTTCATATTATCCAGTGTGACGACCAGGTCCGTTCGGATGTCCGGATCACCAGCCGGGATCAGATGGCGGAATATATGAAGAATTTCACCATTCAGGGTATGGGCGGCACGGATTTCCGCCCGGCATTTGAGTATGTGGGCAGTCTATGGGACCAGGGAGCCTTTACAAAACTGAAAGGGCTTATCTATTTCACTGACGGAAAGGGAATTTATCCGGTGAAGAAACCGCCTTACGATACGGCTTTTGTGTTTATCAAGGATCAGTATAGGGATGAGTCGGTGCCGTCCTGGGCCATCAAGCTGATACTGGAAGAGTCCGATCTGAGAGAAGAAAAATAGAAAATTGAACATAAGACGACAGACAGGAAGGGCCTGCTGCAGAAATTCGCTACAGCAATTTTTGCAGCAGGCCCTTGGTAATTACGTCAGTATGCAAAAAATGCGCCAGTGACGCGTTTTTTGTATTCCGTGAAACAGTTAAAAGCGCGGATCATATTATAGTTTAGTTTCTGCCACTATGCGCAGAAATTCCTGCATGCAACGGTTTTGCAGATGATTTTTGCGGTAGAAGATGCTTACCTGACGGCGTACATCTTCTGACGGAAGCCTGTAGTAGAGTACGCGGTCGGATCTCATGCTGTGTACCACGCAGTCGCTGATAAATGTGATGGCCAGACCGTGGCTCGCCATATTCAGGGCAGATACCTGCTGGTCTACCTTGAGAGTTACCAGGGGAGACATGCCGTACAGGTAAAACAAATGGTCTGCCCGGTTGCGGGTGTCATTGCCGGCCCGCAGCAGAAGGAAAGGCAGGTTCTTGAAGGCATCCAGAGGAACCAGGGGAACTTCATCGGTCAGGTGTTTTTTGTTGAGAATATCGGTCAGCGTCATCTGGTATTTGGTCAGGGATTCATTGACGGGCCAGTCTTTGGGCACGGCCAGCAGCAGGCCGTCCTCGATAAGAGGGAGACTTTCGTAATGTTCTTCGGATAGCTTCCGATTGTCGATGACCATATCCAGGTAGCCTTCTGACAGCAGCTTCTCCAGCTGCCGGCTTCCGCCTTCTATGAAGCGCAGCTGAACGCCCGGATAGCGTTTGGTAAATATGTCAAGGACAGGAACCATAACATGGCTGACATAGATACTGCTGCCGCCGATGACCAGATGACCGGTCACCAGTTCCTCCAGCCTCTGCACCCGGGATGTAAAATAATTTTCGATATCCATGATTTTTTCCACTGCTTTGATATATTCGGCGCCCTCTTCGGTCAGGCCGATGGGAACCGTGCTGCGGTCAAAGATATCCACGCCGATCCGCTGTTCGATCTTGCGTATAGTGGCGCTGAGAGAAGACTGACTGATAAACAGATTTTCTGCCGCTTTTGAGAAGCTTCTGGTCTTGTAGACCTCGTATACATAGCCGTAGCCGTTAAATAGTTTGTCGTTCATAATAATCTGATCCCCCCGTCAGTTCAATATACCATTGAAATGAGAAAACCGCAAGAAAAATGTGTTTTCCTGCGGACCGGATTGTGGTATCATGATATGGAAAGAAAAAACCCCATTGAATCAATGGGCATTTGATTCAACAGGGAATTTCCAAATAGCGAGGAGTCGCTAAAGAGCAGCAAAATGATTGGCAATCTGCCTGTATCCTGATGGATTACGGCAGGAATTTAAATTTAAGATTTGTGAAACTGTAAATATCCGGGATAGAGAAGAACGCTCTTCCCACTGCAACTACCATACCGATAGAAACCATCATCTCAATAAACTGTACCAAGGTATTCATAATATATCCTCCTGTTAAGGTTAATAATTGATGTTGTTATAAGCACCATTTCTTTGATGATGTCAGTATATCACGGACACACAAAAAAGTCCAATATAAGTGTTTTTATAAAGAGTATAAATAAAAATCAATATTATGCTGCACTAAAGTGATAATATATAAGGACATATGTCCGCGATATAGAGACACTTGGCGGCAGAGTCGGAGGTTTTCAGTTGAATATTAAGCGGGCAAAGGAAGAGATCAAGAACACGATTGAAGCGTATCTCATGAGGGACGAATACGGCGCGTATGCCATTCCGGTGATCCGGCAGCGTCCGGTGCTGCTGATCGGTCCGCCGGGAATCGGCAAGACCCAGATCATGGAACAGATTTCTCAGGAATGCCGGATTGGCCTGGTGGCGTATACCATTACCCATCATACCAGGCAAAGCGCCATCGGCCTTCCTTATATTCAGGAAAAGGTCTATGACGGCGTGAGGCGGTCTGTGACGGAATATACCATGAGCGAGATTGTGGCTTCCATTTACGATAAGATTGAGATGACCGGCCTGCGGGAGGGAATCTTGTTTATCGATGAGATCAACTGCGTATCGGAAACGCTGGCGCCTACCATGCTTCAGTTTCTGCAGGCCAAGACATTCGGAAATCATAAGATACCGGAGGGCTGGATTATCGTGGCTGCAGGCAATCCGCCGGAGTACAACAAGTCGGTTCGGGATTTTGACGTGGTGACTCTGGACCGGATTAAGATGATTCAGGTAGAGGCGGATTTCCCGGTGTGGAAAGAGTATGCGGAATCCGTACAGATTCATCCGGCCATCATTGCCTATCTGAATGTGAAGCAGGAGAATTTCTGCCAGATTGAGACTACGGTGGACGGCAAGCGGTTCGCCACTCCCAGAGGATGGGAGGATCTGTCCAGATTGATTGAGACTTATGAAAAGCTGGGCAAGCCTGTGGACCGGGAAGTGGTATACCAGTATATCCAGCATCCGCGTATTGCTAAAGATTTCGCCAACTATCTTGAACTTTATTATAAATATGAAAATGATTACAAGGTGGATGAGATTCTGTCCGGTATTATTCAGGAATCGGTCTGCAATAAGCTGGCCAGGGCTCCCTTTGATGAGCGGCTCAGCGTTATGAGCCTTCTCCTGGCAAAGCTGAACAGCGGCTTCGGGCAGGTTGTGAGAATGGAGGAACGGCTGGAGCGGCTTCAGGGATTGTTCGGGCAGATGAAGCCGGAAGGCCTTTCCGCCGGAAGTTCTGAGGCCGAGAGCGGTCTTTCCCGCCTGGAAAGTCTTGCCGCGGGAGTCGTGGCGGAGCGCCGCTACAAACTGGAGGCAGGTCTTCTCAGCAGGCAGGAAGATCATCTCTGTCAGGACATTCAGCGGATTCTGGACAGGCTGACCCAACATCTGAAGGCAGAGCATATTCAGGAGGCGCGGCCGGTATGGGAGGAGGTTCAGAAGGTATTTAATAAGGAGAATGCCTCCTATGAGGAGTATTTCGAAGCGTGCGGAGTCATGCTGGAGCATGCGTTTGATTTTATGGAGGCGGCGTTTGGGGACAGCCAGGAGATGGTGGTATTTGTCACCGGATTGAACACCGGGTTCTACAGCGTCCGGTTTCTTCAGGAATACTCATGCCAGAGATATTATCAATACAATGAAAAGCTTCTTTTTGACAGCCAGGAGAAAGACATTTTAAACAAAATGGAATCTTTCGGTGTATAGTTTCCTTTTTCCGCGCCATACTAAACGCAGAAAAGGAGGCAATTTCTATGGATAATAAAGTTTTGGACATTGCGGCGCTGACAATCAGCATTATCGGAGCCGTCAACTGGGGACTGATCGGATTTTTCGACTTCAATCTGGTGGCGTTCCTGTTTGGAAGCATGTCATGGCTGTCCCGGATCGTATATGCGCTGGTGGGGCTGTGCGGATTGTATCTGTTCACATTCTATGCCAGAGCCGGGAAAGCAGAGGCAAGATAAGAGGTATGGCAAAATGCAGCTGTCCCTTTGCAGTACAGGCGGGGCGGCTGTATTTTTGATGCCGCGGGAAAGGGCAGGGCACATTCATTTTATAATTATTTTATAAACGGAAGAAAAAATGTGTGATATACTTACTGTACGGAGGTGTAGTCCCATGAAGATAAGAACCAGACTAGCGATTGCTTTTGTGACGATTACCGTTGTGCCGCTTTGCCTGTTCTGCATTTCTTTCGTGCTGCTGACCAATTACCAGAGAGCGTCTTTTAACCGGACTTATGAACTGGATGAACAGATCGATCCCCTTTCCAGCAATCCTGTGCAGCTGTTTGACCGGATGACCAGAAGCGACCAGGAGGAGATTGGCAGAGCTTTGGAGGAGAATCCGGACCGGTTTGCGGATTCGAAGTTTCTTGCGGGAATGAATGAGACACTGAGAGAAAAATATACATATCTGATCGTGCGCAGAGGCGGACAGATCATCTATTCCGGCGGGAACGGGGAGGAGCAGGACCTTTATTTCCGGCTGCCTGATTACGAGGATGGCGCATCGGAATCTGAGGGCAGTATTTATCTGGACGGAGATACCCAGCACCTGGTCAAACAGATGAATTTCCGGTATGGCAATGGCGATGAGGGAAGCGTATTTATCGTGTCCAGTTTCCGGGATTATCTTCCGGAAGTTCGGTCTATGATGTGGGAGATTTTTCTGTCCGGAGTTATGATCCTTCTTTTTACCGGCATGGTTTTGATCGCCTGGGTCTACCAGTCGATCCTGAAGCCCTTAGGGCAGCTTCAGAAGGCTACGGAGGAGATCAAGAACGGCAACCTGGATTTCACCATGGAGATTGATACGGATGATGAGATCGGCCAGATCTGCCAGGATTTTGAGGAGATGCGCATCCGTCTCAAAGAGAGTACGGAGGAAAAGATGCAGAATGATGATGAGAGCCGGGAACTGCTGCGGAACCTGTCCCACGATCTGAAGACGCCGGTGACGGCTATCAAGGGTTACGCGGAGGGAATCCTGGACGGCGTGGCTTCTTCTCCGGAAAAGCTGGACAAATACATCCGTACCATTTATAATAAGGCGAATGATATGGACCGGCTGGTGGATGAGCTGACATTTTATGCCAAGATCGATACCAACCGAATCCCCTATAACTTTGCCAAGATCAATGTGGCCGAGTATTTTGCCGACTGTGTGGAGGAAGTGGGGCTGGATCTGGATGCCAACAATATCGAGCTGGGGTATTTCAACTATGTGGATGAAGATGTGACGATCATAGCCGATGCGGAGCAGATGAAGAGAGTGATCAATAATATCATCAGCAATTCCGTCAAATATCTGGATAAGAAGAAGGGGATCATCAATATCCGGATTAAGGATGTGGGCGATTTTATCCAGGTAGAGATAGAGGATAACGGCCGGGGGATCTCGGCCAGAGATCTGCCCAATATTTTCGACCGGTTCTACCGGACGGACGCATCCCGGAATTCCTCCAAGGGAGGCAGCGGAATCGGGCTTTCCATTGTCCGCAAGATCATTGAAGACCATGGCGGAAAAATCTGGGCTACCAGCAAAGAGGGAATCGGCACGGAGATTCATTTTGTGCTGAGAAAATACCAGGAGGTAATATACCATGAAGAGAATACTGATCATTGAAGATGAGGAGAGCATCGCTGAACTGGAGAAAGATTATCTGGAGCTGAGCGATTTTCAGGTAGAGATTGCCAATGACGGCGTGAAAGGCCTTGAGATGGCTCTTAATAATGACTATGATCTGTTTATTCTGGACCTGATGCTCCCGGGCGTTGATGGTTTTGAGATCTGCCGGAATATTCGTATGGAGAAGAATACGCCGGTCATCATGGTATCGGCCAAAAAGGAGGATATTGACAAGATTCGTGGGCTGGGACTTGGAGCAGACGATTATATTACCAAGCCTTTCAGCCCCAGCGAGATGGTGGCCAGGGTAAAGGCTCATCTGTCCAGATACGACCGGCTGATCAACAGCGCTTCCGCCAATGATATTATTCACATCCGCGGCCTCAAGATTGACAAGAGATCCCGCCGCGTGTGGGTCAACGGTGAAGAGAAGAGCTTTACCACCAAGGAGTTTGATCTTCTGGTATTCCTGGCCCAGCACCCTAACCGGGTGTTTACCAAGGAAGAATTGTTCAATAAGATCTGGGCTATGGATTCCATGGGACAGATTGCCACAGTGACCGTCCATATCAAGAAATTAAGGGAGAAGATAGAGTTTGATTCAGCCCGCCCCCAGTATATAGAGACCATCTGGGGCGTAGGCTATCGCTTCAAGGTGTGACTGGAAAGGAAATGTGTTAATTTATGGAAACAATCAGATTTGAAGAACTGCAGTTGGATGATCGGATTCTGCGTGCCGTGACGGAGATGGGATTTGAGGCGGTGACGCCGATTCAGGCCCAGGCGATTCCGGTGCAGATGGAAGGCAGAGATATGATAGGCCAGGCGCAGACGGGTACCGGCAAGACAGCCGCGTTCGGTATTCCGCTTCTGCAGAAGGTAGATCCCAAAAGCAAGAAGCTTCAGGCCATTGCCCTCTGTCCTACCAGAGAACTGGCCATTCAGGTAGCGGAGGAGATTCGAAAGCTTGCCAAATATATGCATGGCATCAAGGTGGTGCCGATCTATGGCGGTCAGGATATCGTACGGCAGATCCGCAGTTTGAAGGACGGCGTTCAGATTGTCATCGGCACGCCGGGCCGCGTCATGGACCATATGCGCCGAAAGACCATCCGCTGCGATTATGTGCACACGGTGATTCTGGATGAGGCGGACGAGATGCTGGATATGGGTTTTCTGGAGGATATGGAGACCATCTTAAGCCAGCTTCCAGAGGAACGGCAGACCTTGATGTTTTCTGCCACTATGCCGGCGGAGATTCAGCGGATCGCGGAGAATTTCCAGAAGGATCCGGTGACGGTGAAGGTGATCAAGAAGGAACTGACGGTTCCGGAAGTGACCCAGTATTACTATGATGTAAAGAAAGGAACCAAGGTGGAGGTTATGTGCCGCCTTCTGGATATGTATTCCCCCAAACTATCCATGGCCTTCTGCAACACTAAGAAGCAGGTGGATGAACTGGTGAGCGAGCTGCAGGGCCGGGGGTATTTTGCGGAAGGCCTTCACGGCGATCTGAAGCAGATGCAGCGGGACCGTGTTATGAACAGCTTCCGTACGGGGGCTACGGAGATTCTGGTGGCTACCGACGTGGCGGCCCGGGGAATCGACGTGGGCAATGTGGAGGCAGTTTTCAATTACGATATTCCTCAGGATGATGAATATTATGTACACCGGATCGGCCGTACCGCCAGGGCGGGTCACGCGGGAATCGCGTTCAGTTTCGCGGTGGGTCGTGAGGTCTATAAGCTGCGGGATATTCAGCGGTACTGCAAGACCAAGATCATCCCTCAGCCCATACCGTCCATCAATGATATTACCGCGATCAAGGCCGACAAGATCATGGAGCAGGCGGAAGAGGTTCTGCAGGATACGGATCTTGACAAGATGGTGGATATTATAGAGAAAAAGGTGCTGGAGAGCGATTATACCACCCTGGATATTGCCGCCGCCCTGCTTAAAATGGCTATGGGCGAGGAGAATGAGGATATCTTCGAGGACAGCATTCTGCCCAGAGACTTAGATGACCTTGACCGGCGCAGCCGCGGGGGCCGGGGCAGCCGGTACGGGAGAGACGACCGGGATGACCGTTACAGCCGCGGGGGCCGGGGCGGCCGATATGGAAGAGAGGACCGCTATGGCCGCGGCAGGGACGACGACAGATATGATGGCGGCCGTGGCGGCCGGCGCAATCGTGAAGGCGAGGAAGGCATGGTGCGGCTTTTCATCAATATCGGCAAGAATCAGAATGTGCGGCCGGGAGATATCCTGGGGGCCATCGCCGGCGAATCCGGAATTCCGGGACGGGTAGTAGGAAGTATCGATATGTTTGATGGATATACATTCGTGGATGTTCCACAGGAAAGCGCCAGAGTGGTCATGAAAGCGATGAAGGACGTCAAGATCAAAGGAAAGAGCGTGCGGATGGAAGTGGCCCACTGAAGCCGCGGAGGAATGTAATAAGGAAAGCTCAGGATAACTGGTTGAGAGAGGGTGTTCCCAGGACGGGAAGCCCTCTTTTTGTATTACGTCAGTATGCAAAAAACGCGCCAGTGACACGTTTTTGTATTGCGTACTTGGGAAAGGAAGGGCATTGGAATTATTAACAGGAATGATAAATCGGAATAAAACAGTAAGATTCCGGAATAATATCGAAATTATATTGATTTTATTCCAAAAAGCATGTACAATGATATAACAAATGGTATCGGGAGATTATGTATATGGCGGATATGATAACAATTAGGGAAGCGTCCGAGCGCTGGAGGATATCGGTAAGAAGAATTTCACTTCTATGCAATGAGGGGCGGATACCGGGAGCCTGTCGTCAGAGGAATCGCTGGCTGATTCCGGCGGATACGGAAAAACCTGCCGACAGGCGGGTAAAGAGCGGAGCTTACAGGACAGTGTCTGCCGAGGCGCCGCAGCGGCTGCCTTTGCCGGTGGGAATCTCGGATTACCGTGTGGCGTCGGCAGAATACTATTATGTTGATAAAACGATGTTGATAAAAGATTTTCTGGACGAACGCCCGGCAGTATCGCTTTTTACCCGCCCCAGACGGTTTGGAAAGACGCTGAATATGGATATGCTCCGCACGTTTTTTGAAAAGACAGAGGAAGACACGGCCCGTTATTTTACCGATAAAAAGATCTGGGCCTGCGGGCGGAAGTATCGGGAATATCAGGGTAAATATCCGGTGATTTTTATTTCGTTTAAGGATGTAAGAAAAGAGACCTGGCAGGAGACTTACGAATGCATCTGTCAGATTATCCGGCTGGAGTTTAAGCGACATGAAGAACTGGGAGTAAGCCGGAATAACAGTGATTATGATTATTACGAAAAGATTATTACAGAACAGGCCACGCAGTCAGAGATGGAAGCTTCGCTTCTGATGCTCTCCAAGATGCTTCATGAGTACCATGGAACAGCTCCCGTTATTATTATCGATGAATATGATACGCCGATTCAGCAGGGGCATGTATGTGACTTTTATGATAAGATCGTTCTGTTTATGCGAAATCTGTTTTCCGGCGGACTGAAGGATAACCGGCATCTTTCTTTTGGCTTTTTGGCAGGGATCCTTCGGGTGGCGAAGGAGAGTATTTTCAGCGGCTTGAATAATCTGAGGGTGAATTCTATCCTGGACAGCAAATACAGCGAATATTTCGGATTCACGCCGGAGGAGGTCCGGAGGATGGCCGAATATTATCATGCGGAAGATAAGTACAAAGAACTTTGTGATTGGTATGATGGTTATCATTTTGGCGGATCAGAGATTTTTAATCCATGGTCTGTGATCAATTATTTTAGCAATGGCTGTCAGGCGCGGGCTTACTGGCAGTCAACCGGCAATAATGAGATCATCGGGGAGGTGCTGACGGAAGC
>CANQRW010000020.1 GCA_947626365.1 uncultured Lachnospiraceae bacterium | reverse complement strand
GGGGGCATAAGTGATCTGTAAATGAATTTAAGAATGAGATCGACGGAAAAAACCTAGTACTACGACGGAAGACGGGTATGTGTCAGACTCAGAATCGCTACGATCAGTAGAGCAACGCTCACAATCAAACTCAATTCCTCATATGTACTCATAATAATCACCCCTTTCCGCAAGACTCGGAACGGGTAAGAGCACGTCCCCCGGCTGCCCGGTTAAGCATATTATACTGTCAAAGTGGTTTTACCATTTATGTAATTGATATAATTATCTTGGTTAGGGATATTATTTCATCTCCGGTCAGCCGGCGATAGTAGTATCTATGTAATGCCGCTCCTGCGCCAACAGGGGCGGTTATTACTTTAAAATTATAGTTGCAAAACGGAAAGAAATGTCTTATAATATGCTTAACAAGACAGCCGGAAGGTGAAGGTGCTCACCTGTCCCGGCGAAATATAGGTAAACTAAGAATAGTCGCCCAATTTTTTGCAGAGAACCGGACGGCTATTTCTTATGTGTCAGACTCAGAATCGCTACGATCAATAGAGCAACGCTCACAATCAAACTCAATTCCTCATATGTACTCATAATAATCACCCCTTTCCGCAAGACTCGGAACGGGTGAGAGCACGTCCCCCGGCTGCCCGGTTAAGCATATTATACTGTCAAAGTGGTTTTGTCATTTATGTAATGCTGAGCCTTTTCTATCTGCTCACATCACATATCGATTTTTGATTCCAAGTATCCACGGTAATTTGCAATTTCTGCATCGATATCTATCTCCTGTCGTGTAGACCCAGTTTTTTCCGCATTCGGAAGAGCAGAAGCAACGTCTTTTATAAAGTTTAGTAAAACAGTTCTATGTTCCGGAGCCAGATGGAGGAACTTTTCAAGAAATATACGTGATGGCTCCGATAAACCATATTCCTGTACGACAGCATTGATAGATGAGCTGGAAGCAGGATGAAACATTTCTCCCTGGCCAGTCCGGAGCCAGGTTTCGTTGACATTAAACTCCCGGCAAATTAATGCAATCGCTGCATCACTAGGAGAACTTTTTCCGGCCTCATAGGTTGCCACAGTATTTCTTTTGATTTTTAATCGATCAGCAAATTCTTGTTGAGTCAGATTATTTATTTTTCTAATTTCTTTTATTCGTTCATTCATTGTGATGTCTCCTTAAAATGAATTATACATATAAAAATGTGGCATGTCAACAAAATATTCTAATAAAACAAAACAATACTTGACAAAAGACTTAATACAACACAAAAACGGTTTTAAGGCAACCATTTAACACAAAAGGAGGTATATACATGGATTTAAGACAGTCATATATCCCGGCGGAAAAAGAGAACCCTTATTTAGATAATATATCAAAGACCGGGAAGGGCGTGTCATATCTGCAGCACAATACCCCGATGACCTGCGCCAGGAGGGCCATGGTCCAGAATTCCACCCCGTTCCTCCGTTGACATGTCATCAGTAGTTTTTATAAAAAAGTACCTCGTTTCTGAGAATGATACAGGTACTATCTCAGAAACGAGGTGCTTGAAAATCGGCTTGTTTTGTACCGTTTTCAAATCTCTGCTGACAAATCCGAATATTTTCGATATAATCAATAATCATGAAGACAATTATAAAGAAGATTCTCCCATCCCCTGACGGACGGCTGATTGCCGTAAGCGACATTCACGGTCATCTCCATTATCTGAAGGGGCTGTTGGAGAAGGTGCATTTTTCGAAAAAAGATACGCTGGTAATTATTGGAGACATGATTGAGAAAGGACCGGAGAGTCTGAATACGGTCCGTTTTGTCATGGAATTACTGGATTCGGGATATTCCGTACATGTTTCCATGGGAAATGTAGAGTATCATCGGATGGCCAGGTTTGAGGACGACAGCCCGGCGGGAAACCGGGAATTTCTGAGGCTCCTCTATAAGATGAAGAAGGTCTGGGGCGGAAGCATGTTTCTGGACATGCTTTCAGAGATGGATCTGAGTTTGGAGGATCTGACGGAAGACCGTGTGATGATCGTAAAAGCGGAGATGAGAGAGCGTTTTAAAAAAGAGCTGTTTTTTCTTAAGGGACTGCCTGCGATTCTTGCGGCTGGCGATTTTATTTTCGTCCATGGGGGAATCCCCACCGACCATTTGGAGGAGTTGGAGGGAACGGAAGCCTTCACTTATCTGAAACAGGACGAGTTTTTGCGGTCGAATGTAAAGTTTGAGAAATATGTGGTGACGGGCCATTGGCCGGTGTGTCTCTATCGGGATGACGAAGACAGTATGGAGCCGATCTGTGATTGGGAAAAGCATATTATCGCCCTGGATGGAGGCTGCGGACTGAAGATTGGACAGCAGCTGAACGGGCTGATTCTGCCGGGAAGAATCGCCGGAGCGGAAAGAATTGCCGGAGCGGGAAGAATCGCCGGAGTGGGAAGAATTACCGGGGCAGAAAGAATTACCGAGACAGAGGGAGCGGCTGCAGAAGAAGTGACAGATAATGTTCGGAGAGATGTTCCGAAAGATGTGCGGGAAACCGTGGGTTTCGTCTCTTATGACGATTTTCCGGTAATTACGGCGGATCATGACCAGGCGGGCCGCAGGGCTGGTATCGTAGTTCATTACTGGGATAGTGAGGTGGAACTTCTCGGATATATAGAAGGAGATTGTGAATATTCTCCCGGCGGCAGGGAAAGCAGTACGCAGAGCAGCGCACAGAACAGCACACAGAGCAACGCACAGAACAGTACGCAGAGCAGCACACAGAACAGCGCCCAGAGCAGCACACAGAACAGCGCGCGCGTAGTCCGGCTTCGCCATATAAGTTCCGGGATGGAATTTCCGGCGCCGGAATCCTTTTTGTATAAGGGGGCGGAGGGGCAGCTGAAGTGTGAGGACTGTTCTGATGCCCTTCTGGAGATAAAAAAAGGAGATCTTCTGTCAGTAGTCGAGAAGACCTCCATCGGTTTGTTTGTGAAGAAAGACGGCGTTATGGGCTGGTACCGGAATCAGCCCTGTTCGCTTTTCTGAAGCTCATAAAGCTTTTTATAGATGCCGCCCTGTTCCAGCAGCTCCTGATGGGTGCCGGTTTCCCGGATCCGCCCGTGGTGCATGACGATGATATTGTCAGCGTGCTGGATCGTGGACAGGCGGTGGGCTACCATGATAGTAGTGCGGCCCGCCATAAGCTTTTCCAGGGCGTCCTGGATCCACTGCTCGGTCTCCGTGTCGATGTTGGCGGTGGCCTCGTCCAGAATCAGAATGGCGGGATCAAAGGCCAGCGTCCGGGCGAAGGACAGAAGCTGTCTCTGTCCCGCGGAGAAGGTGGAGCCACGCTCGGATACCGGTTCGTCGTAGCCGTTGGGCAGCCGTTCAATGAACCGGCTGGCGTTGACCTGTCTGGAGGCTTCCCGGATCGTCTTATTGGAAATCTCTTCATTTCTCAGGCGAATATTGCTCTTGATGTCGCCGGTAAATATGAAAACGTCCTGCTGGACCTGCCCGATGGAGCCGCGTATCTGTTCTCTGGTCATACTCCGGATATCCACGCCGTCGATGAGGATCTGGCCCTTCTGAATATCATAATATCGTCCAATCAGATTTAAAATCGAAGATTTTCCGGCACCGGTGGCGCCTACGAAGGCCACCTTCTGACCCGGCTCTATGACGAAGCTTACATCCTTCAGGACATAATCGGTTTCATTGTAGGCGAACCAGACATGGCGGAATTCGATCCGTCCTTTGACTGCGGGCAGCGTCACCGGCTGCTCTGGGTCGCGGATCAGCGGTTTTTCGTCCAGAAGAGTAAAAATCTTCTCCGCCGAGGCAGTGGCCGACTGGAGGACGGCCAGCTGGTCGGTCAGTTCCTGGATGGGCTCAAAAAAGGTTTGGATATATTGAATGAAAATGTACAAAGTCCCCAGGGTGATGGTCCCGTAAAATACGCCGTAGCTTCCGGAGGCGATGACGATGATCAGGGCGACGACCGACGCCATATAGATCACAGGACGGAAGACGGCGTTGACCATGATCTCCTGATGGTTGGCCCGGTAAAGATTGCCGCTTTTCTGGCAGAACTCCCTGTGCTTTTCCTGTTCCCGGCTGAAGATCTGAATGACTTTCATGCCGGAAATATTTTCGGACAGGAAGGTGTTCAGCGCGGTGATCCGGGTTCTGGTGATCTGATAGACCCGGTGGGCAATGTTTCGGAAAATAATGGTCAGGCCGGTCACCACCGGCACCATGATGAAGGAAAACAGGGCCATCTTCCAGTCAAGGAAGATCATGACCACAGCCAGGCCGATGATTTTTACGGTATTTTTAAACAGCTTTACCAGAATGTTGGCGTAAAGTTCGTTGACGGCCTCCACGTCGTTGGTGATCCGGGTCACGACCTTGCCTACGGGCGTCAGGTCGAAAAACCGCATGGAAAGGCTTTCCATATGCTCGAACAGCTGATTCCGCATTTCATAGATGATTTTCTGACCGGTGATCTGCATCAGCAGATACTGAATCCGGCTGCAGACAAACAGGGCCAGCAGCACGGCCAGATACTTGGCGGCAGCAATGAGGACGCCCGTAAACCGCTGCCGAACCATCTCGCCGGCGGCGTAATTTTCGGTGATAAACTGGTCGATGGCGTCTCCGATGAGGATGGGCTTGTAAAGTTCCAGGGCCGTGATGACCAGGACCAGCAGGAGGCACAGGGCGGCTGCTCCGCCATAGGGCTTTAAGTAGGCCATCATCCGAAGCAGAGCATTGCCTTCATAATGGATATCGGAAAGTTCCTTGGGTTCGGAGGAGGAACGTCGTGAAAACAGGCTCATTGCTGGTCGCCTCCTTCCTCATGCAGCTGTTTCTCCAGCTGCTGTTTTTCATAAATGCTTCTGTAGATTCCGTTAAGGGCCATCAGCTCCTCGTGGGTGCCGTATTCGGCCCTGCGACCTTCATCCAGCACCAGAATGTGATCCGCATTCTGGATGGTGGAGATCCGGTGAGCGATGATCAGGGTGGTCTTTCCCGCGCGATTGCGGCTGAGATTGCCCAGAATCTGCTCCTCGGTATCCGTATCTACGGCGGAAAGGGCGTCGTCTAGGATCAGTATCGCCGCGTTCTTTAGAAGGGCTCTGGCGATGGAAGTCCGCTGCTTCTGGCCGCCGGATATGGTCATGCCCCGCTCGCCCACCAGAGTTTGGTAGCCGTCCGGGAAATCCATAATGTTGTCGTGGATACAGGCGTCCCTGGCAGCCTGTTCAATGGCGGTCCGGTCTTTGTTCTCGATACCGAAAGCGATATTGTTCTCAATGGTGTCGGAGAACAGGAAATTATCCTGGGGCACGTAGGCGATATTTTTCCGCAGGACTGACAGGGGGATTTCACGGAGAGGGTGGTCGTCGATGCGTATCATGTCCGGCCGGGTGTCATAGAGACGCAGCAGCAGATTGGCAAGGGTGGATTTGCCGCTTCCGGTCCGGCCGATGACGGCCAGGGTCTCTCCTTTTTCCACATGAAGATTCACATGGTCAAGGACCGTGGTTTTCTTCTGGTCCGGGTAGGTAAAGGTCAGGTCTTCCAGATCAATCTGCCCCTCCAGACTCTGAATGGAATGGTCCGTATTGAAATCATCCACAATATCCGGCTTCTCATTGAAAATAATAAGGATCCGCTTCAGGGAAGCCAATCCCTGGGATATGTAAGTGATGCAGTCCCCGGCGGCGAACATGGGCCAGATAAGCATGGTGATATATTGATTGAAGGCCACAAACTGGCCTACGGTGATCTCTCCGGTGATGGCCAGATAACCGCCGTAAATTAATGTAAGAAGACTGCTGGCGCCAATCACCAGCTCCAAAAGAGGCAGAAACAACGCCTGAAGCCGCGCCACGCCCAGATTCTTCTCCTGATTGCGCAGGTTGGTCCTGGCGAATGCGGCCAGCTCTTTTTGTTCCTGGACAAAGGCCTTGATGACCCGGATACCGGAGACCGCCTCCTGAACCTGGTCGGTCAGATCGGAAAAGGCCTGCTGTTTCTCCAGAAAACGCCGGTGCATGACCTTGCCGTAATAATAATCGCCGAACATGATCAGAAGCAGCGGGAGCACCGCCAGAAGCGTCAGCTTGGGGCTGACGTACCAGATCATCTGGACCAGTACCAGGACGAGCATGACCGTGGCGTCAAAGGCGGTGATGATGGTAAAGCCCAGAAACATCCGCATGGTGCCCAGATCGTTGGTAAAATGGGCCATGAGATCGCCGGTTTTATGGTCGTTGAAATAGCGCATGGACAGCGTTTCCAGCTTGCCGAACAGATCGTCCCGCAGCTCCCGCTCGATGCAGCGGGCAGGCAGCAGGATGAAATAGCGCCAGCAGAAGCGGCCGGCGGCGATCAGCAGGCCGAACAAAAGAATCTTGCCGATCAGAAACCAGATGTCGTGAATGCCGATGGAATGGGTCTCCAGTCCGTCGGTGATCTGGCCGATGATTCGGGGGATATTGACATTCAGCACATCTACGATGAGCAGGGCGATGATGCCTATGGCATACTGAAGGCCGTAACGCTTAACATAGCGGCTGATGAATCGAAGCTCAGGCATAATGAAACTCCTCTTTATACTGCGTTGGTATGCAGGGGAAGCCGCAGGCGTAAAATCCTTTGGTTTTCTGCATATAGGACGTAAGTACCATCTTAGCACGTTTTGGGGAGTTTGGGAAGTCAAAAATCTTGCGTTTTGTACCGGGAGATGGTATACTGATAGGCGCTGCGCCCGGTGCGCGCAAAGTAAAGCGGCAGGCCGGCGGCACGTCAGTTCGAAACCATCCTGACGAAAAACAAAACTAAGGAGAATGTACCATGAAAAAATCAACCAACGGGGCTGTGTATGCCATGGCCCAGGCGGCCGTAATCGCCGCCATCTATGTAGTAGTGACAGGGATGATTCTGCCCATCGCTTTCGGGCCGGTTCAGTTCCGCGTTTCAGAGGCGCTGTGCGTGCTGCCGTATTTTACGCCGGCGGCGGTTCCGGGTGTGACGCTGGGTTGTCTTCTGTCCAATATTTTGTACGGCTCGGCCGCGCCGGATATTGTGTTTGGCAGCCTGGCCACATTGATCGGAGCGGTCGGTTCCCGGATGCTTCGGAAGAATAAATGGCTGGTGTGTGTGCCGCCGATCCTGTCCAACGCCATAATAATTCCATGGGTGCTTCGCTATGCCTACGGTTCGGAGGACCTGATTCCGGTGATGATGGTGACCGTGGGAATCGGTGAGATTCTGGCTATAGGAGTGCTGGGAAACCTGCTTTTGGTTACTCTTGAGAAGTACAGAGGAGTTATGTTCGGAAAACAGGCAGATGAAAAGCGGTTTGCCGTCAAATAATCCGGTGAAAGTATTGACTTTAGAGTGAAAAAGCGGTAGAAATCAAGAGGAATGCATTATTACGGGGGCAATACCGTTTGCCTTCTTGTATCATAAGATAAATTAGCTTTAGTTTGGGCGGCTGCCTGTTTCCGCTGCCCGGACTGCGGCGCAAAGTATGAGTATATAAGGTGGGTACTATGTATCAGATCAACTTTGACAGACCGGAACACGTTCATTTCATCGGAATCGGCGGCATCAGTATGAGCGGCCTGGCTGAGATTCTTATGTCTGAGGGTTTCACGGTATCAGGCTCCGATGCCCATGCTTCCGAGCTGACGGAGCATCTGCAGCAGAAAGGAGCCAGGATATTCATCGGTCAGAAGGCCGAGAATATAATAGAAGGCATCTGTGTGGTAGTTTATACGGCGGCGATCCATCCGGACAATCCGGAGTACGCCGCAGCTGCGGCAAAGGGTCTTCCCATGCTTTCCAGAGCAGAACTTCTGGGACAGCTGATGAGAAATTACCAGTATGCGGCGGCGATAGCCGGTACTCACGGAAAGACGACGACGACCTCTATGGTGACGGAGATCCTCCTGGCGTCAGGTCAGGACCCCACGATTTCCGTGGGAGGCATTCTGAATTCCATCGGAGGGAATATCCGGGTAGGCGGGTCTGAACTGTTCGTGACAGAGGCCTGTGAGTATACCAACAGCTTCCTTTCTTTCTTCCCCAATATGGAGATTATCCTGAATATTGAAGAGGATCATATGGATTTCTTCAAGGATATCGATGATATCCGCAGTTCCTTCCGCCGCTTTGCATCGCTGGTGCCGGAAGGAGGCCTGGTGGTGATCGGAGCGGATATTGACCGCTGGCAGGAGATTGTGGAGGGACTTCCCTGCAGGGTCGCCACGTTTGGCAGAAACGCCGGGGCTCAGTATCAGGCGGCGGATATTGTTTATGATAAGTTCGCGAGGGCCAGCTTTGATCTGGTGGCTGACGGTCAGAGACTTGACCGGATTACCCTGGGGGTGCCGGGAGAACATAATGTGTACAATGCTCTGGCGGCTATTGCCCTTTGCCAGGCTCTGGGGATCGGCATGGCGGACATTAAGAAAGGGCTGGCGGTTTTTTCCGGAACCAATCGCCGGTTTGAGAAGAAAGGCGAGATCTGCGGAGTTACCATTATCGATGATTATGCCCATCATCCCCAGGAGATTCAGGCAACGCTGGCGGCGGCGAAAAATTATCCCCACAGGAAGCTGTGGTGTGTCTTTCAGCCCCATACGTATACCAGAACAAAAGCGTTCCTGGATCAGTTCGCGCAGGCGCTGTCTGCGGCAGATGAGGTGATTCTGGCGGATATCTACGCAGCCAGGGAGACAGACAATCTGGGAGTCAGTTCAAAGGATATTGCGGACCGGATTGAGAAACTGGGTACGAAAGCCCATTATTTTGGCTCCTTTGATGAAATTGAAAAATTTATTTTAGAAAATTGTATTAACGGTGACCTGTTGATAACTATGGGGGCCGGAGATATAGTGAAAGTCGGAGAAAATCTGCTGGGAATGTAACTTATCCACATTATCCACATAGTTTTCAACAAAGCGGCAGGGAAAACTATGTGGATTTTTTAATTAACATAAGATGTGCCGGAAGCTGTCGGGCAACATGGAATTTTATGGGAAATATAGCATATTCCGACATTGTTTTCATATATGAAGAAAAGAACTATTCACATTATCCACATTATCCACATAGGCGCTGGTGGGAGAAAGCCCCCTATTTTCTTTTGAAAAAACATGTGGTATAGTATAAAAAGAGCAAAAAAAGCGGGGAGAGTGGAGAATTATGAAAAGTAATCTGAGTGTCAGAGCAACACTGGTAGCGGATGAATTCATTGATCGGTATATGCCGGCGGCTAACGGCGAATATGTGAAAGTATATCTATATCTTCTGCGGCATCAGGACAGGGCAGTGACGGAGGTGGAACTTGCGGATGCGCTGAATCACACCGAGTCGGATATCCGCAGGGCCATGACGTATTGGGAGAGGATCGGCGTGCTTGTGAAGGGGCGCGAGGAGACGGCGGGAGATACAGAAGACAATCCGGTACAGGAGGATACGGAACCCGTGAAGGCGGAAGCGGAGGCGAAGGAAGAAGAAGCGGTTCCGGCCGAGCAGAAAAACTTGATTTCCCAACCGGAAGAGAAGGAGTATTCTGCAGTGTCGGATACCAGAATACCGACGCAGAGAACGTTGTATACGCCGGAGCAGGTAAGCCGTCTGGCAGATGAGGAGGATTTTACGCAGCTTCTGTACATAGCGCAGAAATACATGAATAAGGTATTTACACCCAGGGAATGCGAAGTGTTCGCTTACTTGTACGATGGGCTCAGGATGCCTCCGGAGCTTCTGGAGTATCTGGTGGAATACTGCGTTCAGGGCGGTCATTACAGCATCCGTTATCTGGAGACGGTGGCCCTTAACTGGCATGAGAGAGGGATTGGAACGATCGAGGCCGCGAAGCAGTACACGGCGTCATTTTCAAAAGAAGCGTTTGCTGTCATGAAGGCCTTCGGCCTCAGTGACAGACGGCCCGGAGATTCCGAGATGGAGATGATCCGCAGATGGTTTCAGGAATGGGGCTTTTCCAAAGAGTTGGTGCTGGAGGCGTGCGGCAGGACTCTGAGGGCTACGCAGAAGCCCAGCTTTGCTTATGCGGACAGGATTCTGAGCGGGTGGAAAAAGGCCGGGATCCGGGGGATGGATGATGTGCGGAAACTGGATTCGGGCAGGGAAAGCGCCCATCCTCAGGCGGTGAATCAAGGAGCCAGGACAGCCGGAAGCAGGAATAAGTTTCATAATTTTGAACAGAGAGATACCAATTATGACGCGATTGTTTTTGAGAAGCTGAAGGAGCGTCTCGGAGAGCAGTAAAGGCAGGGAGAGAGTATGTCACTTAGCAATTCTCAGTATCAGGCAATTATGAGAATCTATAATGAGCGGCAGTATCAGGACAGATATGAGCAGGAGCTGCGCAGGCAGGAGGTCTATGAAAAACTGCCCCAGGTAAAGGAGTGGGAGGAAGAGCTGAGTACGCTGGCAGCCCAACAGGCCCGGCTGATTCTGGCTGAGGATGAGAAGGCAGCCGGGGAGATACGGGAACGGATTCGGCAGCTTCGCGGGCGGAAGGCGGATCTGCTTACGGCTTCCGGGTATCCGGAAGATTACATGGAGATTCGTTACCATTGTCCGGAGTGTCACGATACAGGATATGTAAATCATGAGAGATGCCGGTGTTTCCGCAGGGAACAGATGAAGCTGCTTTACGCCCAGTCCAGCATCGAGGATGTGCTTAAGAGAGAGAATTTTTCTGCTTTTACCTTTGACGTTTATGATGACAGCCGGGTGATTCCCGGACTGGATATGACTGTGGCACGGTACATGCACCAGGTTTATGACTGGTGCTGGGAATTTGTGGAGAACTTTTCCCGAAAGAAGGATAATCTTCTCTTTACCGGAGGTACCGGAGTGGGAAAGACATTTCTCACTCACTGCATAGCCAGGGAACTGATCGACCGGTATCAGTCGGTGGTCTATCTGTCGTCCGGCGACCTGTTTGATATTTTTTCCAAAAATAAGTTTCACTACGAGGCAGAGGAAGAAACCCAGGATATGTGCCAATACATTCTGGACTGCGACCTGCTGATTATTGACGATCTGGGCACGGAGCTGAATAATTCTTTTGTGTCCTCCCAGCTTTTCTACTGTATCAATGAGCGGCTGGTGAGAAATAAAGGTACGGTTATCTCTACCAATCTGTCGGTTTCCATGCTGAGAGATACCTATTCGGACCGGGTTTCTTCCAGAATCGTGGGGAGCTATAATATTGTTCCGCTGTATGGCGATGATATTCGTATGAGAAAATCTTTGAAATAGAAAGGTTCATCTTGACGAAGACGCAGGATAATGGCATAATGGATGCGTCGCTGACGTGATCTGCATCATGGAGGAAAGCATGATATACGAAGAGAAGACTATCGAGACCATACCAGTAGGCCCCTTGGGGCTGGTGCCTTTGAGAAGTATCCGTGCGCTGGGTGAGAAGGTAGATGAGTACCTTGTCACCTGGAGAAACGAGAGAGAAAGCGAACATAAATCAACCATTGCCTTTGCCGGTTACCAGAGGGATTCTTATATTATTGAAAACCGTACTCCCCGGTTTGGCTCCGGCGAAGCCAAGGGAACCATTGAGGAATCTGTGCGCGGGGATGATTTGTATATCATGGTGGATGTGCTGAACTACAGCCTGACCTATTCCCAGAGCGGGCAGATCAACCATATGTCGCCGGATGACCATTATCAGGATCTGAAGAGGATTATTGCGGCGGCGGCAGGCAAGGCCCGAAGGATTAATGTAATTATGCCGTTTTTGTACGAGAGCAGACAGCATAAGCGCTCCGGCAGAGAGTCCCTGGACTGTGCCCTGGCGCTGCGGGAACTGGCCGGAATGGGAGTGGAGAATATCATTACGTTTGACGCCCATGATCCCAGGGTTCAGAATGCGATTCCGGACATCGGCTTTGAGACGGTTCAGCCGATTTATCAGTTTATCAAGTATCTTTTGAAGGTAGAGACCGATTTAAAGATTGACAGCGACCATATGATGGTGATCAGTCCTGACGAAGGCGGTATGACCCGCGCGGTGTATTTCGCCAATATGCTGGGGCTGGATATGGGTATGTTCTACAAACGGCGTGATTACACCAAGATCGTAGGCGGCCGGAATCCCATCGTAGCCCATGAATTCCTGGGAGCGGATGTGGCCGGCAAGGATGTTCTGATTATCGACGATATGATTTCATCCGGTGAGAGTATGCTGGATGTCATCAAGGAACTTAAGCGCCGGAATGCCAGGAAAGTGTTTGCCTGCGCTACCTTTGGCCTGTTCACCGGCGGGCTGGCTCAGTTTGATAAGTATTATGAGCAGGGATTGCTGGATCGGCTGCTTACTACCAATCTGGTATATCAGACGCCTACGCTTTTATCAAAGCCCTATTACATCAATGTAGATATGAGCAAATATATTGCGCTTATCATTGACAATCTGAATCATGACGCCTCCCTCAGCGAGCTTCTGAGTCCTACCAAGAGGGTGAACCGGCTGCTGGAGAGGTATCGGAACAAGGATAACTGAAAATGTACAGAAAAGCGGCTTATCCTTCACTTGCGCGGGGGAGCGTGAAGATGAATTCGGTTCCCACTCCCTCTGTGCTGATTACATCAATGGTTTCGCCGTGATTCTGGATGATCTCTTTTACAATGGAAAGACCCAGACCTGTTCCTTTTTTGTCTTTGCCCCGGGACAGGTCCGTTTTATAGAACCGTTCCCAGATTTTCTTCAGACTGTCTTTGGGAATTCCGATGCCGGTGTCTTTTACCGATACAAATACTTTCTCGTAGCGGATGGAAGTCTGGATGTATATGGTGGAGCCGGGATGGCTGAATTTGATGGCGTTGTCGATCAGATTGTACAGCACCTGCTGAATCTCGCCCAAATCCGCGTAGACGATGGTGGCAGTCTCGGAGAAGGTCAGATCCAGAACAATATCTTTGGCGTCGCAGGTTCCCTCGAAGGAAGCGGCCGTCTCTTTGATGATCTGATTCAGATCAAAATTGCTTCGTGACAGTTGGTTTTTCTGATCCAGTGAGTTCAGAGTCAGAAGTCCCTGGGTCAGCTTGTTCAGCCGGTCAGTTTCCGATATGACCCGCTGCAGATATTTATCCTGCATTTCCGGCGGGATGGTGCCGTCCAGAATAGCCTCCAGGTATCCCTTGATGGAGGTTAAAGGAGACCGGAAATCATGGGATACGTTGGCAATAAATTCTTTCTGATATTCTTCTCCTTTATCCAGTTTTTCCGCCATATAGTTCATGGTATCGGCCAGGTAGCCCATCTCATCCTGTGTGTGGAGGCTCAGCCGATGCTTTAAGTCGCCCTCCGCATAGCGGGTGGCGGCTTCCGTGATCTTTCGGAGGGGAAAATATACGGTCAGCGTAAATACCAGCAGAATGATCAGGGACAGTCCGAAGATGATGCAGAAAGAGATATACAGGATATTCAGCACGGTGTCCCGGGTATTCTTGATCTCGCTGTACGGAAGGTGGATTAATACATAGCCGTGGGTCGTATAATTGCCGGTGATAGGCGCGCATACGCTGATGACATCGCCGGAAAAAAGATTATGATAGTTTCCGATGTCGTAGGATTGCGTTCCGGTGAAGGCAGGGTTGAAGCCCTCGATGTTGGTTCCAACGCGGGAGGAATGAACGCTGTCCTCCACCACGGTGCCGCTGCTGTCTACGATCCAGATTTCCGCATGAAGATAGGTTCCTACAGCCTCAATCAGTGTCTGGGTGGAATCCTCCCCCAGGGTGGAACCGCGATAGATGCCGCTGTATCGTGAGGCCAGAAGATTGACCTCTTCATAAAGGGCCTCTGACCGGATATTCAGAAGAAGCCGGTAAAGCCAGTCGGAGGACACAATGCCGATGACCATAAAACTCAGGATTCCAAAAATCAGATATCCCAGTATGAATTTGTAGTAGAGGGAGTGTCTTCTTCTCAATATTTCACCTCAAATTTATATCCGATGCCCCAGACGGTAGTCAGAGCCCATTTGTCGTTGTCTTTGATTTTCTCCCGCAGACGCTTGATATGTACGTCAACCGTGCGGGTATCGCCGATGTACTCGTATCCCCAGATGTGATCCAAAAGCTGTTCTCTGGTGAATACCTGGTTGGGAGAAGAAGCCAGGAAATACAGAAGTTCCAGTTCCTTGGGGGGCATGTCAACGGTTCGTCCCATGTAGGTAACGGAATAATTGGTCATATTGACGATCAGATCGGGATACTCTACATATTCTCCCTGCTGCTCTGTGCGGGAGGCGGGAGCGGCGGCAGGAACCGCATGATAGCGCCGCAAAACGGCCTTTACCCGGGCGACCAGTTCCTTGGAGTCGAAAGGCTTGATCATGTAATCGTCGGCCCCCAGCTCCAGCCCCAGAACCTTGTCAAAGATCTCGCCTTTAGCGGAAAGCATAATGATAGGCACCTGGGAAGACATGCGGATTTCCCGGCACACCTGATATCCATCGATTCCCGGAAGCATCAGATCCAGAAGGATAATATTGGGCCTGAATTCAGGAAAAGCTCTGAGAGCTTCCTCGCCGTCGTTGACGATCAGAGTCTCGTAGCATTCCTTGGTCAGATAGAGAGAGATCAGTTCCGCGATGTTGTTGTCGTCATCTACGATCAAAACTTTTTGTTTGTCAGCCATGAAGTAAAATTCTCCTTTACGGTCCGGCCGGATTCCGCCGGTTATTTGAAGGTTACAATCGTCACGCCGGAGTCGCCCTCGCCGAATTCGCCCAGACGGAACTCCTTGACATAATTCAGTTTTTTCAGGCGCTTGTGGACAGCGGCCCGCAGGGCGCCGGTGCCTCTGCCGTGAACCACCCGAACCTGGGAGAGATGAGCCAGGTAAGCGTCATCCAGGTATTTGTCCAGCGCTGGTATGGCCTCGTCGGTGGTCATTCCGATCAGGTTGATCTCCGGGGAGACGCTGAAGGATTTGGACATCTTGATCTTGCCGGAACCGGTCTTCTGACCGGTGCTGCCGGTGCCCGGGCCGCTTACCGTAGCTTCGTCCAGAAGTTCCAGATCCTTGATATTCACCAGAGAGCGTAGGATGCCCATCTGTACGTACAGGTCGCCCTTGGCGTTGGGTAAGGTGCTGACAGTGCCGTTCAGATTCAGGGACAGAACCTTAACGCCGTCTCCGATCCGAATATTTTTGGGAGAAATGGTTTTCTTCGGTCCTTTGGTCTTGACTGTCAGCTTTTCGTCTATCTTATTCATCTGTTCCCTGAGGCGGGTGCGTTCCGCCTCCAGTTCTTTACCTGCTCCGGAAACAGCCGCGATCCGATTGATGTTGCGGATCGTCTGGTCGGCGGTTTCCTTAGCTTCCCGGAGGATCTGCTGGGCTTCCTCCCGGGCCTGGCGCAGCATCTTTTCCCTTCGCTCATCCAGGCGTTCTTCCTTCTGAGACAGCCTCTGGCGAAGCAGAGCGGCTTCCTCCCGGTAGGCTTTGATTTCCGCCTGCTCCTTCTCGATGGTAACGCGGCTTTCTTCCAGATGTGCCAGCATGTCCTCGAAAGTTTCATCGCTGGTCTCCAGATGGGACCTGGCGTCTTCTATGATGTACTCCGGAAGTCCCAGTTTCCTGGAAATGGCGAATGCGTTGCTCTTACCGGGGATTCCGATCAGCAGCCGGTAGGTGGGCTGAAGATTCTCTACGCTGAATTCGCAGCAGGCGTTCTCCACGCCGGGAGTGGTCAGGGCGTAGACCTTCAGTTCGCTGTAGTGGGTGGTGGCCATGGTGCGGCACTTCATATTATGAAGAAAATTCAGGATTGAGATGGCCAGGGCCGCGCCCTCGGTCGGATCAGTTCCCGCTCCAAGTTCATCAAAAAGGCACAGGGAATTGCTGTCCGCCTGATTCAGGATAGACACAATATTGGTCATGTGGGCGGAGAAGGTACTGAGGCTCTGCTCGATACTCTGTTCATCTCCGATATCCGCAAAAACTTCGTCGAACACAGACAGCTCTGAACCGTCGAAAGCCGGAATGTGAAGGCCGGCCTGGCCCATAAGGGTAAACAGGCCCACCGTCTTGAGAGATACCGTCTTGCCGCCGGTATTGGGGCCGGTGACGATAAGCAGATTAAAATCTTTCCCCAGATAGATATTGATGGGGACCACTTTAGCCGGATCCAGGAGAGGATGACGGCCTTCCTTGATATTCAGATATCCGTCTGTATTAAAGGCGGGTTCGCTTCCTTTGTAATGTCTGGACAGTGAAGCCTTGGCAAAAATAAAATCCAGTTTTGTCAGAATCTCCTGGTTTGTCCGGATTGTTTCCGTATAGGGGGCGGTCTGATTGCTGAGATCCGCCAGGACCGCTTCCACCTCTTTCTTTTCCTGAATCTCCAGTTCGCGCAGCTGATTGTTCAGCTGAATCACAGCCATAGGCTCAATGAAAAGAGTAGATCCGGTAGAGGACTGGTCATGGATCATGCCGGCCACCTGGCTCTTATGTTCCGCCTTTACCGGCAGACAATAGCGTCCATCCCGCATGGTGACGACAGCATCCTGCAGATAGCTGCGGCTGGAATTCAGGATAGAGTTTAACTGGGAGTGGATCCGGTCATGGATCGTCTTTATGGAGCGGCGGACCCGGTAAAGTCCCGGACTGGCGTCGTCGCTGATCTCTTCCTCGGAAAGGATACACCGTTTGATTTCGTTATTCAGGGGAGTCAGCGGTTCCAGGATCCGGAACATCTCTTCCAGAGAGTCTTCCGGCAGCCGGTCCGCATCTTCATGGCGGCCGTAAGCTTTGGCCCTGGCGGCAATGGTCAGCGATGCGCTGACGGCCAGAAGCTCCAAAATAGAGAGGGAACTTCCAATCTCCAGACGTTTTAAGGAGGGGCCGGTATCCTTCAGGCCGGAAAAAGAAATGCTCCCTTTCATCCGTATCCGGGTCAAGGCGTCAGAAGTTTCTGCCTGAGCCTGTTTTATCTCATGTATATCGGCAGAGGGAACCAGCCCGCGGCACAGGCTGCGGCCCAGAGGCGAGGAGGCGTAAGATTCCAGCTGCGCTATGATCTTATCGAATTCCAAGGTCTTTAATGCTTTTTCATTCATAAATATAATATCCCCGCGGAAAGAGGTGTCCAAATTGAATCTCTGTTGAGATTATACCACAAATAACACGTTCTTGCAGGGTTATTTTGCAAATATTAAGAAATGGCCGTAGTACGGAGACCATACTTCCTCTTGCATAAATCGGATTCTGAATTTATAATAGTGGTATATCTCTGAGAGGAGGTTGAAGATACGTATGCCGGATAAAAAAGGTTCCAGCCAGGTTCCTGATGAGAAACGCCCGTTTATTCGAGAGAAGATCGCGAAGCCGCCGCGGACCAAGGGGCAGGTTCTGAAGAGAATCCTTGTCTTTATACTTATCGCGGTTCTGGGCGGTACCGCTGCAGGAATCAGTTTTGCCGTGGCCGGGCCTCTGGCGGAGAAGTATCTGGTTGAAGAGACGACGGAGACGGTGATTCCGGTGACGATCCCTACGGATGTGGAACCTACCACGGTTCCTGCGGTCACAGAGACGGAGGAATCTTCTTCCGAGGAAGAGACAGAGCCGATTGAGGATATCATGCAGTCGGCAATTGAACAGTATCAGTATAATATTCATGATTTTAATACCATGTACAATACCCTGAGGGATATTGTGCAGACGGCGGACAGCAGTATTGTAATCGTTCATTCGGTGCAGCAGGGGGTAGACTGGTTTGATAATCCCATGGAGACTTCCGGAATGTACGCCGGCATTGTCATTGCTGATACGGACAGAGAATTCCTGATTTTAACGCCGGAGACGGCAGTAGAGTCGGCGGATGCGATCAGCGTGACGTTCGCGGATAATGGAGAAGCGGCGGGAACGGTGCGCCAGGCAGATCAGGTCTCAGGAATGGCGGTAATCAGCGTGAACAAGGAAGAAATGGATGAGTCTTCCATTCAGAGGATAACGCCGGTGGTTCTCGGTAATTCCTATAATTTAAAACAGGGCGATGTTCTGATTGCCATAGGGGCTCCGGCGGGGGCGGTTCATTCCAGCGCCTATGGATTTGTTTCTTACGTGCAGCGCAATGTACAGACGACGGACAGTATTATCCGCCTGTTATACGCGGATATCAAAGGCGATGCGGAAGCAGGCACATTTTTCCTGAATTCTGCAGGAGAACTGGTAGGATGGGCGACAGACAAGTTTGAGAACGACCATAATACCGGTATGGTTCCGGTCATGGTTATCTCTGAGTATAAAACGATCCTTGAGAAGATGACCAACGGCATTCCGGTTCCTTATATCGGGATTTACGGCCAGGAAGTGACTCAGGCCATGCGCGATAACGGGATTCCGATCGGCGTCTATGTATCGGAATGTATTCCGGACAGTCCCGCCTATTATGCGGGGATTCTCAGCGGAGATGTGATTAAGCATATTGCCGGCCGGGATGTGATCACAATGATGGATTTTGAAAGTAAAGTGGCGGAATTGACGGTTGGCGATAAAGTGAAGGTTGTGGTTCAGCGGCTGGGAGCCGGTGAATATATTGAATTGGAATATGAAGTGACGGTCGGAGCCAGATAAGGTTCCGCGAAAAAGCAGACAAACTCTATGCAGGAGAACAGAATGAAGTATATTGAGAATTTGAAAGAGGGAATGCGTGTTTCTGAGGTATATCTGTGTAAAAGCAAACAGATTGCCCAGACGAAGAATGGCAAAGACTATGGGAGCATGGTGCTGCAGGATAAGACGGGTACCATTGATGCAAAGGTGTGGGATCTTACTTCTCCCGGGGTAAGCAGTTTTGAGGTCATGGATTATGTGTATATCGATGCGGATGTAACTCTTTTTCAGGGGAACCGGCAGCTGAATGTACGCAGAATCCGCAGGGCAGACAAAAACGAATATGTGCCGGCCGACTATCTGCCGGTATCCAAAAAGGATATCAGCAAGATGTATGTGGAGCTTCTGGCTTACGTAAATTCTCTTAAGAATCCCTACCTGAAGCAGCTCGCTTCCTCATTTTTCGTGGAAGATGGGGAGTTTTCCAGGGCGTTTCGGTCGCACAGCGCCGCCAAAAGCATTCACCACGGATTTGTGGGAGGGCTTCTGGAGCATACGCTGAGCGTTGTGAAGGTATGCGGTTTTCTGGCGGAGCATTACCCGGAACTGAACCGTGATCTGCTGATCTGCGCAGCCATGTTTCATGATGTGGGAAAGCTTAAGGAATTGTCGGTGTTTCCGGAGAATGACTACACCGACGACGGCCAGCTTCTGGGCCATATTATCATAGGCGTGGAGATGGTGGGAGAACGGATTCACAAAATTGAGGGTTTTCCGGGGAAGCTGGAATCAGAACTTAAGCACTGCATTCTCGCGCATCATGGAGAACTGGAATACGGCTCTCCCAAAAAGCCCGCCCTTCTCGAGGCTTTGGCATTGAGCTTTGCGGATAATATGGACGCCAAGATGGAGACGATGATAGAAGCATTGAGAACAGGCGGAGATAATCCGGGGTGGCTGGGTTATAACCGGCTTCTTGAGACGAATATCCGCCGGACAACGGAATAAATACAAAAACGCGTCAGCATACAAAAAGAGCGCCAGTGACGCTCTTTTTGTCTTAAGAGGTAATCGAAATATGTCAAAAGCCAAGGGGAAGCTTTTATTGTTAGTCGAGGCCGGCAACCGTATGCGCGCTGATGAAGTCGGCCCCATTTCATTAAGGAATCATCTGAAAGTCATAACTCCTTGTTACGAGTATTATTCTAGCAGATAAATGTGAATAGAATTTGTTTATTTCCTAAAATAAATATAAATTTCGGAAAATAATTCTTAACGAAATATGAAGTAAATTGCGGAGGAGAATGAAATGTCCCAGAAGACATCGGATGTTTCGGCACTTAAGAAAAATGACAGGTTTATACTGACGATTGAAGATCTGACGGAGGACGGGGCCGGAATCGGAAAGCTGGACGGTTATATCTGGTTTATCAAAGACACGGTGATCGGCGATGTGGTGGAAGCCAGCGTGATGAAGAGGAAGAAATCCTATGGCTTCGCCCGGCTGGTAAACGTAATCAGGCCGTCGGATAAACGGACGGAACCGGCCTGCCCGGTGGCCAGACAGTGCGGCGGGTGCCAGCTGCAGGCCATGAGCTACGAAGAAGGCCTGCGGTTTAAGGAAAATAAAGTATATAATAATCTGGTGAGAATCGGCGGATTCGAAAACCTGCGGCGTGCAGACGCAGACGGAAGCAGGCCGGAACCCGGAGATATGCCCGAAAAAGCTGAGACGGGAACGATTCCATTCTATCCAATCATTGGAATGGATAATCCCTGGAGATACCGGAATAAGGCCCAGTTTCCGTTCGGGCTTGATAAAAACGGAAAGATTATTACGGGATTTTACGCCGGACGGACCCATTCGATCATCCGGCAGGACGATTGTCTGCTTGGCGTGGAGGAAAATCGGCAGGTTCTGGCGGTTATCAAGGAGTATATGTACCGGAATCATATCCGGCCTTATGATGAGACGGCTCACGAGGGACTGGTGCGTCATGCCCTGATCCGAAAAGGGTTCCGGACCGGCCAGATCATGGTATGCCTGGTGATCAACGGGAAGAGGCTTCCCGCGGCGGAAGATCTGGTTGATGAACTGCGCGGAATTGACGGAATGACCAGCGTTTCTTACTGCATTAACCGTGACCGGACCAATGTAATTATGGGAAAAGAAATAATACAGCTGTACGGTCCTGGATATATTACGGATTATATTGGAGATACGGAGTACCGGATTTCCCCGCTGTCTTTCTATCAGGTGAATCCGGTGCAGACAGAAAAGCTTTACGGCACGGCGCTGGAGTACGCGGGACTTACCGGTGCGGAGACGGTGTGGGATCTGTACTGCGGAATCGGAACCATCTCTCTTTTCCTGGCCAGGAAGGCCGGGAAGGTCTATGGCGTAGAGGTGGTGCCTCAGGCAGTGGCGGACGCCCGGGCTAACGCCCGCCTGAATGGTCTGACTAACGTGGAGTTCTTAGAGGGGAAAGCAGAGGAAGTGCTGCCCCGGCAGTATGAAGAAAATCATATTCGGGCAGATGTGATCGTGGTGGACCCGCCCCGGAAAGGCTGCGACGCAGCCTGTCTGGAAACCATTGTGAAAATGGCGCCGCGGCGGGTGGTGTATGTAAGCTGTGATTCGGCCACGCTGGCCCGGGATCTTAGGTATTTGTGCGGGGAAGGGTATGAACTCAAGAAGGTAAGGTGCTGCGATATGTTCGGCTGGACCGGGCATGTGGAAACTGTGTGTCTCTTGAGCAACACCCAAAGTAAGAAGAAAGAATCCTATATTACGCTTGATGTGGAGATGGCAGACTACTATCGCATCAAGAACGAAGGGAAGAATTCTACCACCTAAGGTTCAGCCTCACAATCGAATAGGAATTTGAATAGATAGGCTGCAAATGCAGACCGATCAATCTCCGTCAGCACTTCCATCTGATTCAGTTTTTCCGATAACCGGATCCATTCTGTCTCGGCTTCCGGCAATAACCATGCGGGGCAGTCGGACATTCCCTTACCCGGATTCGGTTCTTTTGTGTTCAGTTTTCTCTTTCCCGGATTGCCTTCCAGCTTTTTTACCGTTGTAGGCTTCGGCTTTCTTCCAGCCATAGGGCATCGCCCTCCTTTCTTCATTTATTCGCATAGTAAAAGGACCATGCTCTTCACATGATCCTTCAAAAAACTATTGAATATTGCTTTTAAACAGCTATTTCATATTTCTCTTTCAAATTATTCAGCATGTTGTACTTGATCATTCCCTCCAACTGCATTCTTCCAACTACTATCCCTGGAGCAATTCCTTGGGATTTTGCAAATTGGAGTACACTTCTTTCTGAATAATCTTTATCCCTTCTGAAGGCTTCAAAATCATCGGATGAAATAAGTGTATCATCAGACCATTTATCCGCAGCTTTCTCATCGTCTTCAGACGTGCCATTAGGCTGTCCTACATGACCAAGAGCAATGTGCGCAAGTTCATGGAATAAACTAAACCAAAACTTGTCAGCGTCCTTACCTCTAGCCGTGAGCCCAACAACAATTTTGTTCCCATCCATAAAAGATGCTCCCTGAAGGAATGATCCTTTAAGATGTGGTAGAAACACTAAGGCTATTCCGCAATCCGCAAGACATTTCTTGATCTGAGGACAGAATTCCTTAGGCTTAAGAACCGTCATTTTTCTTATCTCGGGCATAGCAGAAATCAAGCCTTTGATATTGATCGGAGCGGTTTGGATACCACGAGCCTTAATCTTTGCTTCCTGTGCCCATGCCATCAATGCCAGATCACTTTTTTTTGTTATTGCCAGGCGTCTACACGCAATTCTCGTAATCTGCGCACTCCCAAGAAGCGAAAGCTCGACTACCTCAAAGTATTTCCTAAGATTGATAACCTTCGCCTTAACTTCTCTGGTCTCCGGAACCCATCCGAATTTTGCCATCTCGCTATAAGGAAATTGTTTAGCCATTTCAGCATCAGCATCCATCGCATTTTCTGCTTCTGCTTTAATTATCTTCTCTCTGTAGATTGCCTCAAGGTTATTCCAGAACTTAGCCGGAACACCTAAAACCATCTCTAATCTAACAGCGGTCTCCGGTGTAAGCTGTACATCACCGTTAATGAGCTTGCTGATATGCTTCTCGGACATATCCATCCTGGCTGCAAACTCCTTCTGACTCATACCTCTGTCATTCAACTGCTCTTTAATTGTCGCCCCAGGTGGCGTTGCAATATAACTGCGACTTCTCACCATAGTGCTACCTCCTTGACTTGTCATCTTGACCTTTAATGATAATCGACTATTTCCAAAATGTTTGCTATTTGGATTTCGTCACCATTCTTCTCGAATACCAATCTGTACGGATGAACCAAATCCACCGCGTATTGTCCTTTCCGATTCTGTGTAAGAGGATGACATCGTCCAATATGGAACTGAATCATCATTTCAACAGTGTCTGCCGCACCAATTTCATCTATACGCTGATGTATTTTATCGGCCATTTCTCGACCGTAGATTCTCTCTGCAGTTTTGGCATCCATACAAATCTTTTTGATTTTATTGCTCTTGTACGTAATATCCAAACCATCACCTCTCTTTTCGGATTTACCTTTGAGGTAAATCCATGATAGCACAGATATCCTGTTTAGTCAAGATGATTATTTACCTCTGAGGTAAATTCTTGTTGGCTCAAATTTCACTTTTCATTTTGCAATTTTGCACGTATGACACGACTTGCACAGCGCAATCAGATTACTTCGATCGTGTGTACCACCTTCACTCAAAGGCAGCTTCTCATGCTCTTCACAGAATCTTTTGTCTGTCAGTTTCGGGCATCCGGATAAAAGACAAACGAGCGCATCGTAGGTGAAATCGACTTCAAGTTCCCGATATATTATGATGGTAAAGAGGGTAGAGCAATTCGGCTGCTCAACGAAACAACAGTCGGGACAGTCGCTTTGCTTGCGCATCAGGAGAACGAATAGAGGCCGGCAGGGATTCATCCGCCCATTCATAAAAACTATGCGTTTTAAATATAGATAATTAATATTAAAACTGCAGAGGGCTAATGTTAAATTACCTGTGGGCTTTTATGATTCTGGCCGGGATTGCCTGGGGGGCACTTCACGGAAATATGGCGGAGGTGGCTCAGGGAGCGCTTGATTCCGCAGGAGAGGCGGTCAGCCTCTGTATTACCATGCTGGGGATCATAGCGTTGTGGAGCGGAATTCTGAAGATAGGAGAGCGGGCGGGACTCATCGACCGGCTGGCAGGAAAGATGTCCCCCGCGCTGCGTTTTCTGTTTCCGGGACTGCCGCTGGACCATCCGGCAAACCGGTTCATTGCTTCCAATATGATCGCCAATATTCTGGGACTTGGCTGGGCGGCTACGCCCGCCGGGCTGAAGGCCATGAAAGAGCTGGACCGGCTTAGGGCACAAACCGCCGCGGAGAAAGCTGCCAGCCGTGAGATGTGTACATTCCTGATTATCAATATATCATCCCTTCAGCTGATTCCGATCAATATGATCGCGTACCGCGCCCAGTACGGAAGCCGTGCGCCTGCGGCTGTCACAGGGCCTGCCATTGCGGCGACTATGGTCAGTACGGCCGCGGCAGTCGTGTTCTGCAAGGTAATGGATTGGAAGAGAGGGTGACAGGGCATGAGACTGATTCTGTATCTCTCAGATTGTATCATTCCGCTTACGATCCTTTATATTGTCGGCTTTGGATTATTAATGAAGAGACCGGTCTATGATGATTTCGTGGATGGGGCCAGGGAAGGCGCCAGAACGGCAGCGGAGATCCTGCCGACGCTGGTCGGTCTGATGGCGGGAGTCGGCGTTCTCAGGGCATCGGGGCTTCTGGAATTTCTGACGGGATTAGTTGGGGATGCTGTCAGCCGGATCGGATTTCCGCCTCAAATTCTGCCCATTGCGCTGGTGAAGCTGTTTTCTTCCAGCGCGGCGACTGGCCTGGCGCTGGATATCTTTAAAGAATACGGTCCGGATTCGCAGCTGGGGCTTATGGTATCCATCATGCTCAGCTGTACGGAAACGGTATTTTACACAATGAGCATCTATTTTCAGTCAGTAAAGGTAAAAAAGACCGGATATACACTGCCGGGAGCCCTGCTGGCCTCGGCGGCAGGAGTCGCGGCAAGCGTTTTTCTGGCAAGGCATATGTGAGCTGCGTTTCGGCAGCTTATTTGACACGGTTTCCGGCGGCAGGAGGCGTTATCCGGATAAATACGCCCATTATTTGTAAGAAAAGTAAGAAAAGTATAAGGATTAAATGGTTGCCAGAAAAAATGAAATCATGTATAATAACTACGTTTGAGATATGCTGTTAAGGAGGTTTTGCGATTATGAGAAAATTTATGATAATGCTGACAGGAATTGCGGTAGTCGGATTATTGGCGGCATGTGCGCCTACCAAGGTCAGCAGTTCCGACAGACCGGAGACATCGTTCGCTCCGCCTACTGTGTCGGAGACTCCGCTGGACAGGACTCCGGTTCCGGGCCTTCCGACGGAAGATATGATGTTTATATTCCGAGGCAATGAGGATGCCACCAAGCTGGAGCGCGTGGAGGTATTTGTGGATGAGATGACCGAGGATGCGATTCTGGAGAAGCTGATCCAGTTCGGCGTTTTGGATGAAGGGACGGAGATTTTGTCTTTTGAGATCGAGGGAGATATGCCGATCGGTCCCGGAGCGCCGGAAGGCACAACCGGAGGCGGTGAGCGGATCGGCACCCTTAATCTGTCCCAGGTGCCTGCTTCCGGAACGGCAGATGAGACCATGTTCCTGGGTGCAATCGGCAATACGTTTATTGAGAATTATGAGCTGGATAAACTGAAGCTTCTGGTAAACGGGGCTAATTATGAAAGCGGCAATGTTTCGCAGGGCGATGAAGATTATCTGGAGTATGTGACAGAGTATGTCAACGTCCAGGATGACAGCGAGGAAGAAGAGTAAAAATAAGCGGAGATAGACAAAGGAGCTGTCCTGAAAATGAAGAAAGTTCAGGATGGCTCCTTTTTGTATTATGTCAGTATGCAGCGTCCCTTGTATTGTATGCCGGACGATTCATCGGAAGACGCCGGCAATGTGTTTTATCAGGCTACTGCAGGGCGCCGCCGGTCAGCAGCCATGTGTGAAAATGCTCATTAATGACTGTGAAGGGGGCCGGCCCGATATCCAGAAGGAATTGGTGGAATTTCTTCAGGCTGAACTGCCGGCCTAAAGTTTCTTCCGCCAGGTTTTTCATATGGAGAATCTCCAGGTATCCCACATAATAATCCAGATAATTGACCGGAGTATTCAGCATAGTGTTATACACAGTATCTATCAGGGAGTCCTCGTCGGTATCAAAATACGGCTCCAGGAATTCTTTGACCTGTTCTTTCGTCCAGCCGAAATAATTGATATTGACATCCATAAGGGCATGGATGCCCAGGCTGGCGGCCGCATTGCGGGCCAGGAGCTGCCCCAGTTCCGGAGAAAGGCCATTGTCTGTGGTGTAGGAATAATTTTCCACATAGACGGCCCACCCCTCGCTGTAAGCGGTAAATGATAAAACTTTCCGCAGATCGGTCTTACATTTGGACAGAAAATATACGTTCTGATACATGTGGCCCGGAATTCCCTCATGGGCCAGAGTGGTGTACAGCGCCTGGGAATCGGAAGTGCTGTCAGGATTTATGTATATAATGCAGTTATTGTAGTCGTCAATCGGCGGTACCAGGAAAAACGCAGGTCCCAGAGTATGGGAAAGTTCCTCCGGAACTGTTTTGGCAGTATACCTGCAGTCCGGAATCTCCGGAAAATCTTCCGCGGCCTGGATCTTTAGGTGTTCCAGGATCTCCGAAGGATCCGTAAGCGAAAAGCTGTATCCGTCAATCTCATCAGCCGTTTCCGGGTGTTCCTTGAGAATCTGAGACATGGCCATCAGGTCCTCGTCGATCTGGGCCGATATGGCGTCGCGAAGTTCCTCTATGGTTTCGCAGGTGGTTCCGGTGGAGGAACGGACCAGATATTCATAATAGTCCGCGCCGTCCGGATAATAACACAATCCCTGTTCGTTGGTACAGGTACCCTTCAGGGCCAGGAGACCGTCGGTCAGAAGCTGATAAGCCGGAATAAAATGTTCGGTTACGATAGTCAGGTTTCTGGATTTATACTCTGTTTTTTCCGCATCGGAAAGGTCCTCCATCTCGTCTATGCGCTGATTGAATATGGAGGTCATGAAATTATGATCGGCCGGAAGCAGGTAGCCGCCGCATTCTTCCACGATCTGATCCACACAGGCGTCGGTCATAAAGAGTCCGGCCTGCGATTTTGCCCTTTCAAAATCAAGAATCTGCCGGTAATATTCATCAATATCGGAGAGGAGCGTCAGATAGTCTTCCACATCCTGGCGGTTCCGAAGAGCGAATTCCCCCAGAAGGATGGGAAGCTGAGCCTGAATGCCGGTGGACGGGGCCAGAGGCTGGTAGTAAAGCTCCAGGTTATCTCCGGCATCTTCTGAGTGAAAGGCCTCCATAAGAATCTGGTATGTCAGAAGCTGATCTTCGCTCAGCAGTTCAGAATCGATTTGACTGAATTCCGCCATGAAATCTTTCTGGCGCTGCCGCTCTTCCTTCATACTCTCCAGACTGAAATCACCAAAGGTCCTTTCATAATCCGTGACGCCGTATTTTTCCGGATCCAGCAGCGTGTAATGGAGATTGAGAAAGGAACCGGAAAGCTGATCGAGCATAAATCTCTGGCACAGATCGTCGAAATCTTTCCGGACAGCCACGGTGTCCTGATGATAGATATCGTACGTATCCGGGGATGCCGTCTCATCCGCTGCCATTCCGGGGGACGGCTGCGGTCCGCCGGAAGAGGCGCAGCCGGCAAGAAGGCTGAGAAGAAGCGCGGCTATGAAAAGACTCCGTAATTTTGCCGGTAATTTTCGAAATGATACATTCATTGTCCTGTCCTCCATTTCTATAGTATAAATTATATTGTTCTTTTTGACAACTGAGAACAAGGAGTTTGGCCAGGCAGTAAATTGCCAAAAATGATTGACGAAAAAGGCTTGAAAAGGTACACTTAGAATAATGAGCAAATTATCTGTGTAAGATTACCGCAGAGAATGAAAATGCAGATGTACAAGCATTCAGACAGGAGGAATACTACGATGTGTAAGGACTGCAAGAAACCTTATTATATTACCACAGCCATTGCTTATACTTCCGGCAAGCCCCATATCGGCAATACCTACGAGATCGTGCTGGCAGACAGCATCGCGCGTTATAAGAGAGCCCAGGGCTATGATGTATTTTTCCAGACCGGTACCGACGAGCACGGCCAGAAAATCGAGCAGAAGGCCCAGGATGCCGGTGTGACGCCGCAGGAGTTTGTGGATGGCGTGGCTGCCCAGATCAAGACCATCTGGGATCTGATGAACACTTCCTACGACAAATTTATCCGTACTACCGATAAGGACCATGAGGCTCAGGTGCAGAAGATATTCAAGAAGCTGTACGATCAGGGAGATATCTATAAAGGCTATTATGAGGGCCTTTACTGTACGCCCTGCGAATCCTTCTGGACGGAATCCCAGCTGGTTGACGGCAAGTGTCCCGACTGCGGCCGGGAGGTAAAGCCTGCCAGGGAAGAGGCCTATTTCTTTAAGATGAGCAAATACGCGGACAGGCTGATCGAGCATATCAACACCCACCCGGAATTTATCCAGCCGGTGTCCCGCAAGAACGAGATGATGAATAATTTCCTGCTTCCGGGCCTTCAGGATCTGTGTGTGTCCAGAACCTCCTTTACGTGGGGGATTCCGGTGACTTTCGATCCGAAGCATGTGACTTACGTGTGGCTGGATGCCCTGACCAACTATATCACAGGCATTGGATATGACTGCGATGGAGACAGCACGGAGCGGTTTAAGAAATACTGGCCTGCTGACCTGCATTTGATCGGAAAGGATATTATCCGTTTCCATACCATCTACTGGCCGATCTTTTTGATGGCGTTGGGCGTACCGCTTCCGAAGCAGGTGTTTGGACATCCCTGGCTTTTGCAGGGAGAGGGCAAGATGAGCAAATCCAAAGGAAATGTGCTTTACGCCGACACGCTGGTAGATTTCTTCGGCGTAGACGCGGTGCGGTATTTCGTGCTTCATGAGATGCCTTTTGACAATGACGGCGTTATCTCCTGGGAGCTGATGGTGGAGCGTGTCAATTCCGATCTGGCCAACATTCTGGGCAATCTGGTGAATCGGACCATCTCCATGAGCAATAAATATTTCGGCGGTTTGGTGAAGAAAACCGGGGCCGCGGAAGCTGTGGATGGAGATCTGAAGGCGACGGTGCTGGATGCCGTGAAGAAAGTGGACGAGAAGATGGAGCAGCTTCGCGTGGCGGACGCCATTACGGAGATTTTCGGTATTTTCCGCCGCAGCAACAAATATATCGATGAGACCGCGCCCTGGACCCTGGCTAAGGACGAGGCGAAGAAGGACAGGCTGGCGGAGGTGCTTTATAATCTGACGGAAGCGATCACCATCGGCGCGTCCCTTCTTGAGCCTTTCATGCCTGAGACCTCTCAGAAGATTCTGGCGCAGCTGTGTACAGAGAAGAGAGAACTGTCGGCCATGAACGAATTCGGCCGGTATCCGGACGGCGGCAAGGTGACAGAAAAGCCGGAGATTCTGTTCGCAAGGCTGGATCTGAAGGAAGTGCTTGCCAAGGTGGAAGCTATGTACGGGTCCTCAGAGGAGGAGAAGGCGGCCGGGAGCGCGGAGACTTCCGCGGAGGCGGCGGATTCCAGAGCGGCAGCGGATAAGGCTCATGAGAAGGCGGATTCGGCGGCAGCGGATAAGGCTGCTTCCGCGGCAGGACAGGCAGGCACGGAAAAATCGGAGCCGAAACCGGAGATTACTTATGATGATTTCGCGAAGCTGCAGTTTGCTGTAGGCGAGATCATCGCCTGCGAGGAAGTGAAGAAATCCAAAAAGCTTCTCTGCAGCCAGGTGAAGATCGGAAGTGAAGTCCGCCAAATCTTAAGCGGGATCAAATCCGGCTATACGCCGGAGCAGATGACAGGCAAAAAGGTCATGGTGCTGATGAACTTAGCGCCCAGAAAGATGGCAGGTCTGGAGTCTCAGGGTATGCTTTTGTGCGCCGAAGATGCGGACGGCAATCTGGCGCTTATGACGCCGGATAAGGATATGCCGTCGGGGTCGGAGATCTGCTGAGCGCTGTTCGTATAAGAAGATTGACTGTATGAAATGTTTGGAGAACCGATAAAAGGAAAGCAGTATGATTTTTGAAACCCATGCTCATTATGATGATGAAGCCTTTGATACAGACAGGGAAGAGCTTCTGGGGAGTTTTCCGGAGGCAGGGATCGGCACGGTAGTGAATATCGGAGCCAGCATTGAATCTACGAAAACCACCCTGGCCCTGGCAGAACAGTATCCTTTTATCTATGCCGCCGTGGGGGTTCATCCCAGCGATTCGGCGGAACTGGATGAGGACCGGATAGCCTGGCTGGAAGAGATGTGCGCCAGGCCAAAGGTCCTGGCAGTGGGAGAGATCGGTCTGGACTATTATTGGGATGAGCCGGACCGGGAGATTCAGAAGCGCTGGTTCCGCAGACAGCTCCAGCTGGCGCGGAAAGTGAACCTGCCTGTGGTGATCCACAGCCGGGACGCCGCCAAAGACACCCTGGATATCATGAAAGAAGAGAACGCCGCCTGCATGGGCGGCGTGGTTCACTGTTTTTCCTACGGCGTGGAGATGGCGAGAGAATACCTGAATATGGGCTTTTATCTGGGAATCGGCGGCGTATTGACATTTAAGAACTCCCGGAAACTGAAAGAAGTGACAGAGTATGCGCCGATGGACCGGATCGTGCTTGAGACGGACAGCCCCTATCTGGCGCCGGTGCCCTTTCGCGGAAAACGGAATTCTTCTCTGAATCTGCCCTATGTGGTGAAGGCTGTCAGCGAGATCAAGGGAATTTCCGAGGAGGAAGTGATCCGGATCACAGAGGAGAACGCCAGGCGGATGTATCGGATGTGACGGACGGATGTATTTGCGGCAGGCGACTGCCGTGTGAGACTGCCGCGGGCGGACGGGTATGCCTGCGGCAGTCTTATGACAGCGGAAAAGAAAGGGAACGCAGGAAAGAAGGAAAGACATGCCCACATTGGGAAATCCCAGGAATACCATTGAGATATTGCAGAAATATGATTTTACGTTTCAGAAGAGATTCGGACAGAATTTCCTCATCGATACCCATGTTCTGGACAAGATTATCCGGGCCGCCGGAGTGACGAAGGACGACTGTGTCCTGGAGATCGGTCCCGGAATCGGAACCATGACCCAGTATCTGGCGGAGAGCGCCGGACATGTGGTGGCGGTGGAGATCGACGCCAAGCTGATACCGATTCTGAAGGAGACGCTGGCTGCCTATGACAATATAACCGTTTTAAATGAAGATATTTTGAAGACCGATATTCAGGCGCTGTCGGAAGCGTACAATGGCGGGCGGCCTGTGAAGGTAGTCGCCAATCTTCCTTATTACATCACCACGCCCATTATTATGAATCTTCTGGAAAGCAATGTGCCGGTGGATAATATCACCGTTATGGTTCAGAAGGAAGTGGCGGACCGGATGCAGACCGGCCCCGGAAGCAAGGATTACGGGGCACTGTCCCTGGCGGTCCAGTATTACGCGGAGCCGTACATCGTGGCCAATGTGCCGCCCAACTGTTTTATGCCCCGGCCTAATGTAGGGTCGGCGGTTATCCGCCTGACCAAAAGATCGGAGCCGCCGGTGCAGGTATCGGATCCTGATTTGATGTTCCGCCTGATCCGTGCATCCTTCAATCAGAGAAGGAAAACCCTGCAGAACGGACTTGGCAACGCGGCGGAACTATCCTTTTCCAGGGAAGAGATTGCGGCCGCCATTGAGAGCCTGGGGCTGGCGCCAACGGTCCGGGGAGAAGCGCTGAGCCTGGAACAGTTTGCGGCGCTGGCGGAGCGGCTGGGTGAAAACCGAAAACCGTAATGATCCGGGAGGAACGGAAGAACGAGAAAATTGAAAATCGCGAAAATTGAGAACGCGGCAGAACAGGAATAAAAGTGCCGCCGGAAGGAGATAACTATGCTGGGAATCATCGGTGCCATGAGCCAGGAGGTAGCGGCTCTCAAGGAAGTCATGAAGGGAGTGGAGATCCGCTCTATGGCTGGAATGGAATTCTATAAGGGGACCATCTATGGAAAAGACGTAGTGGTAGTCCGTTCCGGTATCGGAAAGGTAAACGCGGCAATCTGCTGTCAGATACTGGTGGACTGCTATCAGGTGAATGAAGTCATCAATACCGGCATCGCAGGTTCTCTGCGGGCAGAGATCAATATCGGCGATATCGTGTTATCAAAGGATGCGCTGCAGCATGATATGGATGCCACCGGATTCGGCTATCCGGTGGGAGTAATCCCCCAGACGGAGGTGTCCGTGTTCCCGGGGGATGAGGCCATGATTCAGGCGGCGAAGGCCAGCTGCGAGAAGGTGAATCCGGAGATCGGCGTCCACATCGGCCGGGTGGTCAGCGGCGACCAGTTTATCTCCGACAAGGCGAAGAAGGCCTGGCTGCTTGAGACTTTTCAGGGACACTGTACCGAGATGGAAGGCGCTGCCATCGCCCAGACCGCTTATTTAAACGGCGTGCCGTTTCTGATCATCCGGGCTATCTCCGATAAGGCGGACGACAGCGCGGAGATGGACTACGAAGAGTTTGAGGCTAAGGCCATCGAGCACAGTGTGAAGCTCTTGCTGGATATGCTTTCTTAACTTAAGAATCGTTTCCTGCCGGAATTTGACGAACGATTTTAGGCGTTCTCAACTTCCCAAACGGCAAAACTCCCTTTATAATAGGACACGTTGAAAGGACATGCCGTCATGCGGTCCACGAGCGCGCAGCAGGCAGCATGAGGAGACATGGCCGAAGATTATCTTTTTAGTAAAGAAAGGGGAGTTTTGCAATGATGCTGGAGATCCTGGAATCCGGGAAAGCATTGTACGCGCTGGCGGCCGTATGTGTTCTCGGTCTGCTCAGCAGACTGACGGCCCGCAGCCTCTACCGAAGATTAATCAAAGAGACAGACAACATGACGCTGACGAAGAACCGCTATCTGCGGGAGTTTAAGCAGAGAACGGAAAATACATACCGCCTGAACCAGGGGATCAACAATACCCAGGTGTATCTGGAAAAGCAGCTGTCCGCCTATCGTTTCCTGGGCCTGAGCCTTAACGGCTGGGCGAATCTGTCCGGACAGCTGACGGTTCTTTGTTTCCTTCTGGGGGGAGCGGCGGCTTTCGGAGCCTACTGGTACCGCTGTGATAATTATTATATTGTATTGTATGGAACTGTGGGAGTTCTCACCGGTCTTCTGACGCTTTTTGTGGACTGCGGTGTGAATCTGGCGGAAAAGCGGATGCAGCTTCTGGCTGTTCTGCAGGATTATCTGGAGAATTCCCTGTTTAACCGTCTGGCGCGTGAGACGGCCGCGGCCGGAGATGGTCCCCGAGCGGTTTCCAGAGAAGACATGGCCGCTGACAGCAGGGATAGTGTGAAACGGGCCGGAATCCGAAGCATTGCCCGAAGCAGCCATGGAGAACAGGCCGAGACAGACCGGAACCAGGAGGCTGCCGCTGATGAGCGGGCCGCGGACCGTGCGGCCAGGAAAAGCAGCCGGCTGGCCAGAAAGGGGCAGCAGAAAGAGCCTGTCCTGCCGCCGGCGTCTGAGAAGGACGGCGGCGGAAGTGAAGAGTATCTGAAAAGAGGTCTTGAGCAGATTGCGGCCAGCCGGGAGAAGGGGCGGTCTGACGGCGACTGGATCAAAGAACTGTCGCCGGATGAACTGGAGCTGGTAGGCCAGATACTGAAGCAATATCTGGCTTGAGAACCGGTCTGAATTCTGCAGTCTGAGCCGAGAAGAACACGGCCCCGCCTGATGAAAATCAGGCGGGGCTGTCAGTATGAAAAACAAAATCCTATTTGCCTGCTGTGAAATCAGCCGTTTAAGTTCTCCAGTTTTCCCTTGTATTCGGACTTGCCGAAGCCGAGAATCATGGTGAAGATCGGCTCCAGGAAGAACAGACCGACAGCGAAGCCGTTGCCATGTCCAAAGGCCCTGGACATCCGTATGGCCTTCAGAAGACTGATGACCAGAGTGACTACATTTACCGCGAAAGCGATGACAGCCACAACGGTATTCTGGCTCTGGCTTGCGTAGCCGCTGATCAAAGAGCAGAGCATCCAGATCCAGAAAAACTTGCCTTCCCAGCAGATCGTGTAGGAAGTGTAAGTATTCAGGATCGGGATCCATGCCTTCCAGCTTGCCTCCCCTGCCTTACTGAAGAGTTTCATGTTGGCAATCGCATAGATCACATACCATGCGATTACTGCCACACAAATAATGGCAAGCAGTCCGCCTAAAAAAGCGAGTACTGACTCATCCATAACCCATTCCCCTTTCTTTTATAAAATATACTGCTATTTTACTCCCGGAAGCAAAAAATGTCAAATTTTAGTGCCATCTTTAATAAATATTTATGATTTGTCAGATCATTCTTCAATTACATGAATCTCCAGGTAGTCAAAATCAATGGAATCGATAAAATTATCCTGGCGGAACCGGGTTCTGGACAGACGCCGGAATTCGTTTATATTTGCATCCAGCCAGATGGGTTTGCTCAGATCGAAGGCATAGCAGATTTCATCAAGCGCCCGGAATACCATCTGAGTTCTGGTCAGGCTGTAATCGCCTATGGAAATAGTGGTATCTTCGATAAGATTGTTGTCTCTGAAAATCTTTCCCCACATACGAAACATGGCCGTCCTCCTTTGTCGGGTTTCTATGTGGCTAACATATCATTCCTCCGGGAGAAAGTCAAGCTTCGGCGGATGCCTTATAACGCGCCGGCAGCCGGCATTCTGAAGGGAGAAGCCTGACAGGTCCGGCAGTTGTCCGCATAAACGGCCCGGCCTCCGTCTATAATAGAGTTAAGAAATGAAAGACCAGGTGAGAAGGTGCATGGAGACGAGAAGAAAAAAGGGTGCTTCCGCCGGAAGGGAACTGTACTATTATGATACGGAAAAGGAATTCGAGGCGGCGAAGCTGGCTGTCCGGCTGTTTTTGATGATTCGGGAGGAACTGAAAAACGGTTCTAAGAAAGAGGTGCTGATTTTGTGTATCGGGACAGACCGGTCCACGGGGGACAGCCTGGGGCCGCTGATCGGGTATCATCTGCGCAGGAGAAGACTAAAGCATATCCAGGTCCTGGGAACGCTGAATCAGCCGATCCACGCTATGAATCTGAGGGAGACCCTGGTGCTGCTCAAACAGTATTATCCCTATCATCTGATTGTGGCGGTAGATGCTTCCGTAGGAATCGGAACCCGCGCAGGCTGCATCACCCTGGGCCGCGGGGCGATCAGGCCGGGACTGGGAGTGAGCAAGGAACTTTGTCCGGTAGGAGATCTGTTTATCACCGGGATCGTCAGCAGCTGCGGATGTTTCGACCCGCTTATGCTGCAGAGTATCCGGCTGGCGACGGTCATGCGCATGGCCGAATGCGTCTGCGACAGTATCTGCCTTGTCGAAAAATTATGGGAAACCACGGCGCCTGTTTGACATATTCCGCGCCGCCTTCGTGCTATGATACATCAGATAGTATGAGGAAGCGGGGTGAAACCATGGGAGAATTATATAATCCATATCCCAGGCTGCCCAGAAATATCCGGCAGATTGGGGAGAGGGATCAGACGATCCGGCTTTACATTGAAGATTATGTCAATACGTATCTGAAACGCCTGTTTCCCAAGGGCGGACAAGACCTGCGGGTCGGCGTGCTTCTTGGGACGGCGGAGGAACATGACGGGACGCCCTATCTGTTCGTGGATGGAGCCATGGAGATGGAGGACGTGACAGAAAGCGGAGAGAAGGTAGAATTTACCGAGACCGCGTGGAAGAAGACCTACCAGACGATGGAACAGATGTTTCCCAAGAGAGTCATATTGGGCTGGTTTCTCTGCGGCGTGCCGGGAAGTACGCTGAGTCCTTTGAATTACTGGAAGCAGCATGGCCAGTATTTTGCGGGAAAGAATCAGCTGATGTACTTAAACAGCGGGCTGGACGGGGAAGAGGCGGCCTATGTATCATCAGAAGACGGTTTCTACCGGCTGCGCGGGTACAGTATCTACTATGAGAGAAATCAGATGATGCAGGATTACATGATTCTGAGAAAAGATGTCCGCCGGGTGGAGTCCGGAACAGGGGATACGGTAATCCGGGATTTCCGTCAGCGGATGGAGGAAAATAAAAGCCAGATCACGGCCCGAAGAGGGACAATCCGTATTCTTGGCGGATTGTGTACGGCTTTGACGATTATGCTTCTGGCAGGCGGAGTCGCTATGATGGGAAATTACCAGCGGATGAAGGAGATGGAAGCTGTGATTGCATCTGTTCTGCCGGCCGGTACCGTGGGGCAGGATAAGATTGTCAGCCAGAAAGGCGATGTGATCGTGGAAGAGGCCTCAGGCGATCTTCAGCTTACTGTGAAAGCGGCCGAGAAAGAGACCATGGAAAATAGAGAAGATTATGGGAACGCAGCCGAGGGCCAGACCGGCGCGGATAATCCGGCTGCGGCCGGAAGTCAGGTCAGTGCGGATAATTCGGCTGTGACCGGAAGTCAGGTCAGTGCGGATAACCGGGCTGCAGACGGAAGTCAGACTGAGACGGATCCGCAGGCCATGGCCGGCGGGCAGACCTCAGGAGACGTTCGGGCGGCGGAAAGCGGCCAGGCAGCAGGCAGCCAGGCAGCAGGCGGGGCGGAGGAAACGTCCCTGCCGGTGATGGCCGGGCAGACGGTGCATCAGGTACAGGAAGGAGAGACCCTGTACGGGATTTGCCTGGAACTTTACGGGAATGGCAATTATCTGGATGAGATATGCCGGATGAACCATCTTGAGGACGAAGACAAGATTATCGCCGGACAAAATTTGATTCTTCCGTAGTCAGGGTTTTTGTGCTATACTGAACACGAAAGCAGTGAAAGGCACTTGTGGGAGAACCGAAGATGAGCAATCATGATTCCATGAACAGAGAATTTAAGAAAAATCAGCTGCGGAGCCGGATTATTACGACCGGCGAGCCGGTTCGGACAGAGAATAAGGAGCCGGATTCCTCCATGGGGAATATTAAAAGAATCCGCCCGGCAGGCGCTCCCACCAACGAAGAACTTGCGGAACGGCCGATTCAGCGGGTCCACAGGAAGGTGGTCCGCCGGAGGCTGCTGATCGTTATTATTCTGCTGATACTGATCCTGGGGGCTTTAGGCGGAGTATACTGGTACTACAGATTTTTCCAGTATGAGAATACGACGCTTGTCTGGGAGCGGCAGTTTGACCGGACGGAAGAAGGGTATACGGGTTATGCGCGATATGGAGAAAATCTGCTGAAATACAGCAGGGACGGCGCCGCCTATATTGACGGGTCAGGCAAAGACGTGTGGATACAGAGCTACGAGATGAATAATCCCATCGTGGCCGTCAGCGGCGATTATGCGGCGATCGCGGACCGTCAGGGCAATGAGATTTATATATGCAGCCTGAGCGGTCTTCAGGGAATCGCCACCACGGTTCTTCCCATTTCCCGGATAACGGTTTCTTCGCGGGGAATGGTAGCCGCGATCCTGGAGGACAAAACTTCCACGGAGGTCAACTATTTCCAGCAGGACGGGACGGAGATGGAGATATACATCAAAGGGCTTCTGGAAAGCGACAGCGATCAGGACGACTGGGGAGTCGGATATTCACTGGATGCAAGCCTGTCTCCGGATGGCAATATGCTGATGGGTTCCTATTTTTCCGTTCAGGGAGGACAGCTCCGGAACCGGGTGGCGTTTTATAATTTCTCCGAGGTGGGCAAGAACGCCCTGAACCGTCTGGTGGGAGGCTTTCACGAGATTTATGAGAACAGCATGGTAGCGCGGGTGGTCTATCTGGATAATACATACTCTGTGGCGTTTGCGGACAACAGCCTGTCCTTCTACAGTTCCCGGGATGAGATGTCCCCGGAGATGATCAAGCTGGTGCCCCTGGAAGAAGAGATCTGCAGCATTTTCTACAGCGGGAAATACGCGGGAATCATTGTTGCGGCGGCTTCCGGCGAATACGAGTACCGGATGGATCTGTATGAGGCCGATGGGGATCTGGTATTTTCGCAGGGATTTAATTACGAATATACCCATGCGGATGTGGACGGAGATATGGTATTTCTGTATAATCAGGATTCCTGCAGGGTTTATAACCGCTATGGGAATCTGAAATATGAGGGAACTTTTGACTATCAGGTGGACAAGATCACAAAAGGGCAGCTGCCCAACGAGATCATCGTTACCGGTCCCCAGGTGATGCAGAAAATTATGATGCACTAGAGAAAAGGAGTGACGGCTATGGGAAAGAAATGCGTAGGGGTAGATGTTGGCGGTACGACCGTGAAGATCGGGCTGTTTGAGGAGAGCGGAGAACTTCTGAGGAAATGGGAGATTCCTACCAGGAGCGAGAACCACGGGGCCGCGATCCTCGGCGATATAGCGGCGTCTATCCGGGAAGAACTGGAGAAAGAGGGAGTAGAGCTTTCTGATGTAAGGGGCGTCGGAATCGGCGTTCCCGGCCCGGTGACCGCAGACGGACATGTACCCCGCTGTGTGAATCTGGGATGGGGGAGCTGTTATCCCGGACAGGAACTCAGCGTCATGCTGGACGGAATCCCTGTGAAATGCGCCAATGACGCCAATGCAGCCGCGCTCGGTGAGATGTGGCAGGGCGGCGGCAAGGGATACAAAGATATTGTGATGATCACTCTGGGCACAGGCGTAGGCGGCGGAGTGGTCATTGATGAGAAGATCATAGCCGGAAAACATGGGCTGGGCGGCGAGATTGGCCATATACATGTCCGCGAAGGAGAGACAGAACGCTGCAACTGCGGCGGCATGGGCTGTCTGGAACAGACGGCGTCCGCCACAGGAATTGCCAGGGAGGCCAGAAAATTCATGGCGGGTTCCGCCAGGCCGTCGGTTCTGCGCGAGTTTGGAGATAATGTGACGGCCAAGGACGTACTGGATGCGGCCAAGGCAGGCGACAGGATTGCCCTGGAGGTCATGGATATCGTGTGTCATTATCTGGGAGTGGCTCTGGCAGCGATAGCCCAAATAGCGGACCCGGAAATCTTTGTGATTGGCGGCGGCGTATCCAAGGCAGGGCCATATCTGACAGATATGATTCAGGAGCATTATGAGAAGAGCCTTACGCTTTCCGACTATCGGCCGGTTATCGGTCTCGCGAAACTGGGCAATGACGCCGGAATCTACGGTTCGGCCCGGCTGGTGCTGGACTGAGGCTGAGGCCTGCGGACGGGCCCGGACAAAAGAATCTGTGGAATTGAAAATCGGAGGATGTATCTGTGGCAGAATACAATAAGAAAAAGACCATTGTGATCGGACATAAGAATCCGGATACGGATTCCATCTGCTCCGCCATCTGTTACGCGGCGCTTAAGAGGAAAGTGACGGGCGAAGACGTAGAGCCTGCCAGGGCCGGGCACCTGAATGAGGAGACTCAGTTTGTGCTCCGGTATTTTGGTGTGGAAAAGCCCATGAAAGTCCGCCATGTGCGGACAGAAGTGCGGGATATCGATATCCGCCAGGTTCCCGGCGTCAGCAGGGATATTTCCCTGAAAAGCGCATGGAATATTATGCAGAAGGATGGCCTGGTGACGCTTCCCGCGGTTACGCCGGACGGTATGCTGGACGGGCTGATCACCGTCAGCGACATCGCCAAGACCTACCTGGATGTGCTGGACAGCAGCATTCTGTCCAAGGCCAACACCAGGTATTCCAATATCATCGAGACTTTGGAGGGCCTTCTGCTGATAGGCGATGAGAACGCGTATTTTTCCGAGGGAAAGGTGCTGATCGCGGCGGCTAACCCGGACATGATGGAATACTACATAAGCAAGAACGACCTGGTGATTCTGGGCAACCGCTACGAATCCCAGCTGTGCGCCATCGAGATGGAAGCGGCCTGTATCATCGTCTGCGAAGGCGCCGCAGTGTCCATGACCATCAAGAAGCTGGCTCAGGAGCATGGCTGTACGGTAATCACGACTCCTTACGATGCCTACACAGCGGCCCGTCTCATCAACCAGAGCATGCCGATCGGATATTTTATGAAATGCGACCACCTGATCACGTTCCAGGAGACGGACGTGGTGGATGAGATCAAGGACGTAATGACCAGCAAGCGCCACCGCGATTTCCCCATTCTGGACCAGGACGGCAAGTATAAGGGGATGATCTCCCGAAGAAATCTTCTGGGGGCCAGAGGAAAATCCGTGATCCTGGTGGATCATAACGAAAGGTCCCAGGCGGTGGACGGCATTGAGAACGCCCGGATTCGAGAGATTATCGATCATCACAGGCTGGGCCCCATCGAGACCATCGGGCCGGTGTATTTCCGGAATCAGCCCCTGGGCTGTACGGCCACCATCATTTATCAGATGTACTAGGAGAATGGCGTGGAGGTGGACCGGACGACGGCAGGCCTTCTGTGCAGCGCGATTCTGTCGGACACGCTTCTGTTCCGGTCGCCGACCTGCACGCCTGTTGACAAGCAGGCGGCTATGGAGCTGGCAGAGATCGCGGGAATCGAAGTGGAAAAGTATGCTACAGAGATGTTCTCCGCCGCCAGCAATTTCGCGAGCAAGACGGAAGAGGATATTCTGTATCAGGATTTCAAGCTGTTTACGGCAGGTAAGGTGTCTCTGGGCGTAGGACAGGTTAATTCCCTGAGCGGTTCTGAGCTGGAAGAGCTGGAGAAGCGTATGCTTCCCTACCTGATTTCCGAGAGAAAGTCCCGGGGACTGGATATGATCTTCCTGATGCTGACCAATATACTGACGGAGTCCACGGTGCTTCTGTGCGACGGACAAGGGGCAGAGCGGATGATCCAGGATGCTTTCCAGCTGGAGGAGGACGGAAAGCCGAACTGGGTGCGGCTGCCCGGCGTGGTGTCCAGGAAGAAGCAGCTGGTGCCGGCGATTATGATTGCGCTGGAAGGGTAACCGGACAGGGTCAGAAGAAGGGCGGCTGCGGAAGGCAGCCGCAGTAAAAAAGCTGCGGAAGACAGCCGTGGCAAAAAAGCTGCGGAAGGCAGCTGCGGTAAAAAAGCTGCGGAAGAAACAAACTCCGCGGCAGAAGGAACAAAGGAGAGAAGAAACATGACATTTATCTATCCAGCGGTGTTTGTGCCGCACGAACATGATAAGGGATATCACGCGTATTTTCCGGATCTGGAGTGCTGCGAGGCAGACGGTCCGGATCTGGAGGATACGCTTGAGAATACCCGCGATGCCGCTTACAACTGGATAGCGGCTGAGCTGGAGGAGGACGATCCCGATATGCCGGAAGTGTCCCATGAGACGGAAATCACGCTGCCGGACGGCGGTTTTATCCGGCAGATCATGGTGACGGTGAAACTTCTGCCGGATTATGACTGAGGAGGTGGCTTATGGCAAAACAGCACTGGAAACCGGGCAATATGCTGTATCCCCTGCCGGTAGTTATGGTCAGCTGTCAGAGAGAGGGAGAACACCCCAACATCATCACGCTTGCATGGGCAGGAACCGTCTGCTCTGACCCGCCTATGGTGTCGGTTTCCATACGGAAAGAACGCTATTCCCACGCGATTGTGAAGGAGACCGGGGAGTTTGTCATCAATCTGGTGACGAAGGATCTGACTTATGCTACCGACTACTGCGGAGTCCGTTCCGGCCGGGATGTGGACAAATATAAGGAGATGCATTTGACGCCGCTGCCGTCGGAGACGGTGAAAGCGCCAGGCATCGCGGAAAGCCCTGTGAACCTGGAGTGCAAAGTTAAGCAGGTGCTGGAACTGGGAAGCCATGATATGTTTGTGGCGGAGATTACAGGCGTTACCGTAGAGGATTCCTACATCGACGGAAAAGGCAAATTCCATCTGAATGATACGGATCTGACCGCTTATTCCCACGGAGAATATTTCAGTCTGGGGAAAAAGCTGGGAAAGTTTGGCTATTCGGTGGAAAAAAAGAGATAAAAAGGACAGGAGACATGTCCATGGCGACAGAAGATATGCGGGGCAGCAGCATCACCCTCATAGGAATGCCGGCTTCCGGCAAAAGCATGGTGGGAGTTTTGCTGGCCAAACGGCTGGGGTATTCCTTTGTGGATACGGATCTTGTGATCCAGCAGAAGGAGAAGCGGCTTCTGCGGGAGATCATCGCCCGGGAAGGACTGGATGGATTTCTTGAGATTGAGAACCGGATCAATGCGGATATCCGGGCGGAGCGGTCGGTGATCGCGCCCGGCGGCAGCGCCGTCTATGGCCGGGAGGCTATGGAACATTTTAAATCCATGGGCATCATTGTCTATCTGAAGGTAAGCTATGAGGATCTGAAGAAGCGGGTAGGCGATCTGGGGATGCGGGGAGTGGCTGTGCGCGAAGGCATGACATTTTATGATCTGTATAAGGAGCGCGTTCCGTATTATGAAAAATACGCGGATATCACCGTAGACGAGACAGGGAAATCCGCGGGAGAAGTGGTGGAAGAGCTGGAAAGGCTTCTTTCGGATATAGCATTTTAACAGATAAATCTTATATTCCGCCTGTGAAATATAGGCGGAACGTACAGAGGAGGATTTGATCATGAAACGATTAATGGCAATCGGAGAAGCGCTTATTGACTGGATACCGGCGGAGTCCGGCAGACCGATTAAAAATGTCAGCGCATTTCAGCCTAAGGTAGGCGGTGCGCCTGCCAATGTAGTGGGCGCGTATGTGAAGCTGGGAGGTACGGGAGCGATGATCACCCAGCTGGGCGACGATCCCTTTGGAGACAAGATTGTGGATGAGCTGGTCAGCTGCGGAATCGACTGCAGCTTTATAAAACGGACGGATAAGGCCAACACTTCCCTGGCATTTGTGGCCCTGAAGGAAGACGGCAACCGTGAGTTTTCTTTCTATCGGAAACCGGGAGCGGACATGCTGATGGATCCGGCCGACGTGAAAGACGAGTGGTTTGAGGACGCGTTTGCCCTTCACTTCTGCTCCGTGTCCCTGGGGGACTGGCCTATGAAGGAGGCTCATAAGAAGGCCATCGAAGGCGCCAAGAAGGCCGGCGCATTGATCAGCTTCGACCCCAACCTGCGCCTGGCTCTGTGGGACAGCGAGGAGGCGCTTAAGAAGGTAGTCCGGGAGTTCGCGCCCATGGCCCACGTGCTGAAGGTGTCTGATGAGGAACTGGAATTTATCACCGGCAAGACGGATATCCGGGATGCCCTGCCTCAGCTTCTGGCAGGAGACACAAAGATGGTGATCTACACCAAAGGTCCTGACGGCGCGGAGTGCTATACCAGAACTGCCAGCGGGGCCGCGGCCGGCAGGAAGGTGACGGCGGTAGACACTACCGGCGCCGGAGACGGCTTTATCGGTTCCTTCCTCTTCTTCCTGTCAAGAGACGGCGTCACGGCGGATAATATTGAGAGCCTGACCCAGGAAAAGATGGAAGAATATCTGGCTTTTGCCAACAAATTCAGCGGAATCAGCGTGACCAAGGCAGGCGCTATCGCCTCTTATCCCACGCTGGAAGAGATGGAATAGAAAGGGCGTTTTATGCAGCCGATTCACACACCCCAGCGGATACCGGAGTTTTTAGAGCAGATGCTGATCGGCCAGTACGGCGCGGAGACTGCCGCGAAAATATCTGACGGCTGTATCAGAAGACGGCCTGTGACACTGCGGGTCAATACCCTGAAGGCAGAGACGGAAACGGTGAAAAAGGCGCTTTCCGATGCCGGAATCCATTCCCGGACGGCAGAATGGTACGGCGAGGCGCTGATTCTTGAGGATGTCCGTGAACCGGAGGTTCAGCGCCTGGATATCTACAGAGACGGGCAGATTTACCTTCAGAGCCTTTCTTCTATGATTCCGCCGCTTTTCCTGAGCCCTCAGGCCGGGGAATGTATTCTGGATATGGCGGCGGCGCCGGGGGGAAAGACGACCCAGATGGCGGCGCTGTCCGGCGGGAAGGCGCAGATAACGGCCTGTGAGAAGAACTATGCCAGATCCCAGCGGCTGAAATACAATCTGGAAAAACAGGGAGCAGGGACAGTGGTGGTGATGAATGAGGACGCCCGGAAGCTGGATCCATTTTTCTCCTTCGACAAAGTACTTCTGGACGCGCCCTGCAGCGGAAGCGGGACCGGGGATGTGCCCCGGATCACGAAAGAACTGATCGAGCGGTCGGTTAGGACCCAGGAGGCTCTTCTTCGGAAGGCCCTGGAGCTTCTGAAGCCGGGCCATGAGATGGTTTATTCTACCTGTTCTGTTCTCAGAGAAGAAAATGAGCGGATACTGAAAAAGGTACTGCCCGGAGCCAAGGCCCGGGTAGTACCCATAGAACACCGCGTAATGTCGTATCTGCCGCTGCTGCCTGCAGAGATGGAGGGCGTCTGCTGTATCTGCCCCACGGAACTGTATGAGGGATTCTTCGCGGCGAAGATACGGAAGGACAAGTGACCGGCAGATAATATTACGGCAGTACAGAGAATCGGCAGGTTATGCGCGCCGATATGCCGGCTTTACCGGAATACCACCTGCACCAGAATCATGTAGCAGACGGTTCCGCCGGCGATGCTTAAGAGCGTGTTCCTCCGCCACAGATGGAGAAGCGCCACGGCGGCTACCGCCAGTAATTCCGGCAGGCCGTGAGGCCACGCCAGAGGCGTGATGCCCCGGAGACAGTAGACCACCAGCATTCCGATGATGGCGCAGGGCAGAACCCTGCCCAGATAGGTAATGTATTCCGGCGTCTTCCGCTTGCCGCCCAGCACCAGGAAGGGCAGGAAGCGGAGAAGGGCCGTCACCAGAGCCATAACGGCAATCAGCAGGATCGTGTGGGTATTATTCATGGCCGCCATCTCCTTTCTCCAGCACATTTCTTCCCAGGGACAGACACAGAAGAATCAAAATCATAGACGGAATCAGGAACAAGTCGCTTCCGAAGACCGCCAGACACAGGACCGTGATGACCACCCCGGCAATCGCCGGCAGGTGGTTTTTGGTCGTAAGCCATTGTTCCACGAATACCGTCACAAACAGGGCGGTCATGGCGAAATCGATTCCCGTGCTGTCAAAGGTAAGGGCGGCGCCCAGCCATGCGCCGATCAGGCTGCCGGTAATCCAGTAGATCTGATCGAAGAGGGAGATGAGAAAGTAGTACAAGTGAGGATCCGCACCCTCCGGCCCGTCGTCATTGCAGACCAGAGAGTAGGTCTCGTCCGTCAGCGCGAAGATCAGATAGGGCCGCTTCAGCCCGGCATGCTGATATTTCTCAATCATGGAGATTCCGTAAAACAGGTGGCGGGCGTTCACCATGAGCGTAGCCAGGGCCGCCGAGATCAGGGACGCGCCGGAGGCAATCAGGCTGACGCCAAGATACTGCATGGACCCGGCGTAGATAAAGACGCTCATGGCCAAAGCCCAGCCGATGCCGTATCCGCTGTTTTCAAGCAATATTCCGAATCCCATTCCCAGCACCACGTAGCCGGTCATGACGGGAAGGGTCTTGATCAAAACTTTTTTCAATAAATTCCGGTTCATCTGATTCTTCTCCTTACACTCCAAAGAGACGCGCCGGACCTTGACGTCCGGTCTGAAAACGCTGTCCTTTACTATAACATATTTCCGATAATTCTTCCAGAGGAAACGAGTATTTAATAAATCTTTACTTGATTTTACGAAAATTGGTCTGTATAATATTAAAACTAAAGAGAAACGTATCGCCAATATCCCGGGACGGACCCGGGAGGGAGGGAAAGCAAAGCCATGAAAGTTCTGGATGTGCGTATGTTTGGCGAATTTCGAATGACGCTGGAACAGGTGAATGTGGAAATTTCGGGGGGGTATTGAGTAAGACGATGCGCCTGTTGATTCTCCTGCTGTATTATGGGGAGAAGGGCATACCCCGCCAGAAGGTACTGGATATCCTTTACGGCGACAGTGAGCCGGGCAATGACGCCGGCAACCTGCGGGCCGTGGCCTTCCGCCTGAAGAAGCAGATGGCTGCTGTCGGCCTGCTGAAAGAAGAGGAGAATATCAGTGAGAGGGGCGTCTTTCGCTGGATTCCCCGCGATCTGGAGATTCATGTGGACGTCAGGGAGTTTGAACAGATCGCCGGGCAGGCAGTCAGCAGCGCAAAGAGCGGCATGTGGGGGATCAATCTGGAAGGAGAGGATTCCCGGAAGCTGCTGGGCCGGGCCTGCCGCCTGTACACAGGAGAATTTCTGCCGGAGCTGGCCGCGGATATGTGGGTCGCCGGAATCCAGAGCCGGTGTCAGGAGCTGTATTTCCAGTGCGTCCGCCTGTATCTGAAGGAACTGGAGCAGGCAGGCGATTACGAGGAGATGCTGACGCTGGTGCGGGATGTGAACCGCATGTATCCTTATGAGGAATGGTTTATCGCCGAACTTGACGTCCTCATAGATATGGGCCGGTGGAGAGAGGCCCTGGAGGCGGCGGGGCAGTCCACAAAGATTCTCATGGAGAAGATCGGCATACGGCCTACGGAGGGACTGATGGAGCGGATCCACCAGATCAACCTTCATATCAAGGGTTCCTCCAAGAATCTGCTGGAGATTCGGGAGGAGCTGGAGGAGAAGGATTACGAAACCGGGGCCTATTACTGCGATTACGCCTCCTTTATCGTCACCTACCGCTGCGAGATCCGCAAGATCGAGAGAAACGGCCAGTCGCTGTATCTGGTGCTGTGTACGATCACGGAGAAGGACGGAAGCCTGCGGCTGGATGACAATGATGAGCATTTTGAGAACATGGCGGAAAAACTCAGCGGCGTAATCCGCTCTTCCCTGCGGCGGACCGATGTGTATACCCGCTACGGCAAGAACCAGTTCCTGATGATTCTCGCGGGACTGAAGCAGGAGGACTGCTCCATCGTCTACGCCAGGATCGATCGGAATTTCAGCAGGATTCCCGGCGCCGGCAGATACCGCCTGAACTATTTCATGGTTCCGGTGACGGGGGATACGCCCCATCGCCAGAACCTGCCCCTGAGGTTCGGCAGCCAGAACTGGTAGACGGCGGAAATCATTGTGAATATGAAAATATGAATCAGAGAAAGAGCTTTTCGGCGCGAAAATGGCGCGGAAGGCTCTTTTTTGTGTCCAAAAAATTAACTTTTTATGAAAAATCAGGGAAATGTAACGGCTGGCATAACGACCGCCCTGCTAAGATAGGGATTAAGAAGGGGGAGATTATCTTGACTGAGAGGAGAATGATTGACGTATCCGCACCGAATCTGGTGTGCATATGCGTAGATGAAGACCGGGCCGGCGGATTGCGAGGCCGCTTTTACGACAGATATTCTGCGGATGCCGAGATATTCACGGACCTGGACAGCCTGCTGATCCGAATGGACCGGCTGATGGACCGGATTAATTATCCGCAGTCATCCACACAGAACAGGTATTTCTTCGACACTGAGAACAGAATTGAACCGAAAGGAGCTGAGCGGATGAGGACGACAGACGATATCCTGAGCCAGACAGGAGACAAGGCCACCTTCGTGGTGAACATCCAGTACCGACAGAACGCCACCTGGCAGGGCAAGGTGTTCTGGGCCGAGACGAGGCAAAGCCGCAACTTCAGGAGCGCATTGGAGCTGCTGAAGCTGATCGACGGGGCGCTGGATGAATCGGAAAATGACGGCTGAGAAATCAATTGCCGCATTTTAGCAGCTTAACATAGAGGATTACAAGGAAAACCAAAAGGGAAGGAGAACGCAAAATGAAAGAAAGGAAGATTATGAATCTGGTGGAAACGGGACGTACAGGACATCTGGTACGGAAGATTACCAGCAGAAGATTCAGACGCAGAGCCGCAGCCGGCCTGTTGGCGCTGAGTCTGACCCTGTCCGGCAATGGGATTACGGCATGGGCGTATATTCAGGGACCGGAAGATGAAATTCAGAAGACGGCTAATCAGGGGGCTGTTGAGATTATTGATGAGGATACGGATAGCAGCGATGGATCCGGAGAAATCAATGCGATAGGATTAACAGGAGAAATAGAGTATGAGGAGGGCTGCTGTATTCATCATCCGACGCATACGGACGCTTGCGGATATGAAGAAGCTGCTACTGTAAATATTTTAAGTTCGGAGCTGCAGGAAGAGAAAGAATCTGCAGGAGGAACAGAAAATTCAACTGGGGAAAAGTCGGCCGAGGCTGCGGGAGATACCGTTACAGGAGCAGATGAGCCGACGGAAGCACAGCCGACCGAGGCTGCGGGAGATACTGTTACTGGAACAGACGAACCGACGGAAGCACAGCCAACCGAGGCTGCGGGAGATACTGTTACTGGAACAGACGAACCGACGGAAGCACAGCCGACCGAGGCTGCGGGAGATAC
>CANQRW010000019.1 GCA_947626365.1 uncultured Lachnospiraceae bacterium | reverse complement strand
GGAAAGCCTGTAAATACAGGCTATACCGGCTTATGAGAACTTATAAAGAGATAGTCAAAAACTATATTTTGATTTCTTATAAATCTTTAATATTGAGTGATTTTGAGGATAAATAACTCAAGCCTTAATACTCTCACCAACGGCGAGAGTCAACCAAACGGAACTGTCTAACTTCTTTTCGGGGCCGGAAGCTGAAGACTACATTATCAAATGTCCTGTGCACCGTATTTACAAAGCGAAAACAGTTGGCAATATTAAGGAAACGTACTTCGACAAAAACTTAGAGAGGGCGTGATCATTGTGAAGAATTGAGGGATTTCGCAATGATCGATATGCTGGCATCAATAGGAATGCGTGTCGATGAAATGGTTTTGCTGAATCGGTCAGATATTAATTTTGCTGAGTGGGAATATGTGGTATTTGGTAAAGGCAATAAACAGCGTGTCGTATATTTTAACGCAAGAGCGAAGCTTCATCTGCAGGAGTATTTAGATAACCGGAAGGATGCAAATCCTGTATTGCTTGTAACATTACGGGCTCCGTATGAACGGATAAAAATTGGAGGTATTGAGCATCGACTACGCGAAATGCGCAAATAGTTGAAACTAATTTTCTGACATTGGAGAATTTGTTCGCATTGTGAAATCCTATTTAAAATAAAAAGGAGCGAATGATATGCCGGGATATTACAACGAAGCAGATTACGAAAACTCCGTGATCGAACTATTCAAAAACGACTTGGGGTACGAATACATATACGCCCCCGATTTGGCGCGGGACGTTTACAGTCCGCTTTATGATGAGGCCCTGACAGACTCTCTGCGGCGGATCAACAGAGAACTGCCGTCTGACGCCCTGGACGATGCCCTGTTCAAGCTGAAAAATTTTGAGAATGGCTCTCTTGTTCAGAAGAACGCTGTCTTTATGGATTACCTTCAAAACGGGATTCCTGTGCGATACTTTGTAGGTGGTGAAGAACGATCCTCTATCGCCTATCTTGTGGACTACAAAAATCCCGACAATAATTCCTTTATCGTTGCCAACCAATGGACCTTTATTGAGAACAGCAATAAGCGAGCCGACATTATCCTGTTTTTGAATGGGCTTCCCGTTGTGCTGGTGGAACTAAAATCTCCGTCCCGTGAGGAAACCGACGCTTCCGAAGCATATCGGCAGCTTCGCAATTATATGCAGGAAATCCCGTCGATGTTCATCTATAACGCCATCTGCGTGATGAGTGACCAGCTCACCTCGAAAGCGGGAACGATTACTTCGGGTGAAGACCGTTTTATGGAATGGAAAACCAAAGACGGCAGCTATGAAAACACGCAATATGCACAGTTTGACACCTTTTTTGAAGGGATGTTCCAAAAAGAAAGACTGCTTGATATACTCAAAAACTTCATCTGCTTTTCCAATGAGGGAACGCAGACCTTCAAAATTCTTGCCGGCTACCACCAGTATTTTGCCGTAAACAAGGCGGTTGCCTCTACCCAAAAGGCCACCGTTACCGACGGCAAGGGCGGTGTCTTTTGGCATACGCAGGGAAGCGGAAAGTCTCTGTCAATGGTGTTCTATGCCCACCGTTTGCAGGAGGCGCTGGACAGTCCGACTATAGTTGTGCTGACTGACCGCAACGACCTCGATGACCAGCTTTTCGGTCAGTTTGCAAAATGCAAAGAGTTCCTGCGCCAGGAGCCAATGCACGCCGAGAGCAGAGAACATCTCAAAACCCTGCTTGCAGGCAGACAGGCAAATGGTATTATTTTCACCACAATGCAGAAATTTGAGGAGTCCTCGGAGCCGCTTTCCGACCGCAGAAATATTATCGTAATGGCGGACGAAGCGCACCGTGGACAGTACGGACTTGCCGAGAAAATCCGAATTACCAAAAACGAGGAAGGCGAAGAAATCGCCAGGCGCGTTGTCGGCACGGCGAGGATTATCCGCAACACTTTGCCAAATGCTACTTACATTGGATTTACCGGAACGCCGATTTCATCCAAAGACCGCAGCACCCGTGAGGTGTTTGGCGATTACATTGATGTTTACGATATGACACAGGCGGTGGAGGACGGCGCCACGAGACCGGTTTACTATGAGAGCCGTGTCATAAAGCTGAAACTCGACGAAGCCACTTTGAAGCTGATTGACGCCGAATACGACATTATGGCGAATAACGCCGCCCCCGAAGTGATTGAAAAAAGCAAGCGTGAGCTTGGGCAGATGGAAGCTGTACTCGGAAACGACAATACCATAAACTCCCTTGTCTGCGATATTCTTGACCACTACGAAAACAACCGTGAACACTTGCTGACCGGCAAGGCGATGATTGTTGCGTATTCAAGACCGATTGCAATGAAAATCTACAAGCGCATTTTAGAACTGCGTCCCGCTTGGACGGAAAAAGTGGGTGTGGTAATGACTTCCGGCAATAACGACCCCGAAGAATGGCGTCAAATCATCGGCAACAAACATCATAAAGACGAGCTGGCAAAGAAATTCAAGGACAACGACAGCCCAATGAAGATCGCTATTGTTGTGGATATGTGGCTGACTGGCTTTGATGTTCCGTCTCTTGCCACGATGTATGTATATAAGCCGATGGCAGGATATAATCTAATGCAGGCGATCGCTCGTGTCAACCGTGTGTTCCGAGACAAGGAAGGCGGTCTTGTGGTGGATTATGTTGGCATTGCTTCAGCCCTGAAACAGGCAATGAACGACTACACAAGCCGTGACAAAAAGAATTACGGAGATACCGATGTGGCGAAGGTTGCCTATCCGAAGTTCCTTGAAAAGCTTTCCATCTGCCGCGACAAGTTCTACGGGTTCGATTACGGTAAGTTTATGACAGGCTCCGATCTTGAAAGAGCAAAGACCATCAGCGGAGCGGTCAACTTTATCATCGGCAGAGAAAAGGTGGAAGATAAGGACAGCTTCGTGAAAGAGGCGCTTATGCTTCATCAGGCGCTTTCCCTTTGCTCCTCACTTGTGGACGAGGAGGAGCGATTCGAAGCTGCGTTCTTTGAATCGGTGCGTGTGCTTGTACTGCGTCTGACCAATACCGGCATCGGCAAAAAGATTTCATTGCCGGAAATGAACGCAAGAATTAACGAGCTGCTCAAACAGAGTATTAAAAGCGACGGCGTGATCAATCTGTTCTCCGACATCAAAGAGGAGTTTTCGCTGTTCGACCCCAAGTTCCTCGAAGAAGTCGCCAATATGAAAGAAAAAAATCTAGCGGTAGAACTGCTCAAAAAGCTGATTGCCGAACAGGTCTCCGTCTATCGCAGGACGAATGTGGTCAAGTCGGAAAAATTCAGCGAGATTATGCAGCGCTCCCTCAATGCATATCTCAATGGTATGCTTACCAATGAGGAAGTCATCGAAGAAATGCTGAATCTTGCAAAGCAGATTGCAGCGGCGCAAAAAGAGGGCAAGCAGTTGGGACTGACTGCCGATGAACTTGCTTTCTATGACGCTCTGACAAAGCCGCAGGCGATCAAGGATTTCTACAGCAACGAGGAACTGATTGCTATTACCAAAGAACTTGCGGATACGCTGCGAAAGAACAAAACTGTTGATTGGCAAAGACGGGAATCGGCAAGAGCTAAAATGCGTATGCTCATCAAAAAACTTCTTAAAAGGCATAAATATCCGCCCGAAGGAATGGAAGACGCGGTTCAAACCGTTATGACCCAGTGCGAACTATGGACCGATTATACTGATATGGACGAACCGAAACAGAAAATTATTGAATATTCTTTTCAGCCGGAACAATATTTAAGTATGGCTGCAGAAGATCCTGCGCCATACGGGAGTGAAAATTGATTTGTAAAAGACCGGGGGTGAATCGTTGGATTCTTCCGGTCTTTTTTACATGATTTCAAATATAGTTCCCCATAACCGTTCTAGTTTATCACATTCATATGCAAAGGACTGCTGCAGAAATATTCACTGCAGCATTCTGCAACAGTCCAGAGTATATTTTATTTAATAATCTGATAATACTCGTAGCCGTCTGCCTGCTGCTTCTGGAGAAGCTTCTGGATGCGTTCGGTCTGAGACAGGGTGCTTCCGATGGTCACGTCATGGTTTAAGCAGTTGATGATGGCCGCCAGGTACTTGCTCATATCGGCCTCCAGATACCATTCCTTGGTCAGAAGCTCCGGCGGGCGGTAGTTTAAATTGGTGGTAATCACGTAGTCGATATAGCCCTTCTCATAGAATTCATCGAATTTCTCCAGACCGTTGGTGAACAGGCCGAAAGTACAGCAGACGATGACCTTGTCTGCTTTTCGGTCTTTCAGGTCTCTGGCCGTATCAAGCATGCTTTCTCCGGAGGAGATCATATCGTCGATAATGATCACGGTCTTGCCTTCCACGGAAGAGCCCAGGAACTCATGGGCCACAATGGGATTGCGGCCGTTCACCACACGGGAATAATCCCGGCGCTTGTAGAACATGCCCATGTCTACGCTTAAGTTGTTGGCCAGATACACGGCCCGGTCCATGGCGCCCTCGTCGGGGCTTATGATCATCAGATGGTCCTTGTCGATCCGCAGGCTGTTGTCGTGTTCGAACAGCGTTCTCACAAACTGATAGGTAGGCATGAAATTGTCAAAGCCGCTTAAGGGAATGGCGTTCTGTACCCGGGGATCGTGGGCGTCGAAGGTGATGATGTTCTCCACCCCCATTTTTACCAGCTCTTCCAGAGCCATGGCGCAGTCTAAGGATTCCCGCTTGCTTCTCTTATGCTGGCGGCCCTCATAGAGGAATGGCATGATCACGTTGACCCGGTGGGCCGTAGCGACCGTAGCGCCGATAACTCGTTTTAAATCCTGATAGTGATCATCCGGAGACATATGATTCATGTAACCGCAGAGACTGTAAGACAAACTGAAATTGGTGACATCGACCATGGCGTATACGTCGGCGCCGCGGACCGATTCGTTGATGACGGCCTTGGCCTCGCCGCTTCCGAAGCGGGGGCACTTTAAATCCAGAAGATAAGAGTCCACATCATAACCGCGGTAATTTAAGTCCGCTTTCCGGCGAAGGAGCTCTTCCATGTCGCGTCTTCGGAAGGATACGATGTGGTCGTTGACAAGTTTCGCAAGGTCTCTGCAGCTTTCCAGCGCGGCCAGCTTCAGAGGCGCTACCGGCAGATTGTTATAGAACACATACTTGTTGGGCATGGGGAACCTCCATATGTAAATGAGATGACGGTTGACTACCTCACCACCCTATTTATATCATTATCATTTGGACAGCGTCAATAGAAACAGGCAAAGTTTCGCAAAAAGTGCAAGAAAATGTCCTTCTTTACAAAAAGAGGGAATGTTGTTATGATGATGGGTGAAAACAGTGTGGGATAAGAGGATGATAACAGAAGTTTATTCATATCCGAACAGATACGGACAGGTGATTGAAATATGAGACGACAAGGCCATGTGATCAAATCCGTGGATCCCGGTTCCATCGCGGACGAACTGGGGCTGGAGCCGGGGGACCGGCTGCTGTCCATCGACGGGCACGATCCGGAAGACATTTTTGATTATGAATATTATCTGGAAAATGAATCCGTCCTGGTGGAGGTTCAGAAGGCGGACGGGGAAGAGTGGGAGCTGGATATCGAAAACGATTACCAGGACCTGGGACTGACCTTCGAGAACGGCCTGATGAGCGAGTACCGTTCCTGCACCAACAAATGCATTTTCTGCTTTATCGACCAGATGCCGCCGGGAATGCGGGATACGCTGTATTTTAAGGACGACGATTCCAGGCTTTCCTTTCTCCAGGGCAATTACATTACCTTAACTAATATGAAGGAGAAGGACATCGACCGGATCATCCGGTTCCATCTGTCGCCCATCAATATCTCCGTCCACACCACAGACCCGGAGCTGCGCTGCCGGATGCTGCACAACCGGTTTGCCGGCAGGTCGCTAAAGTATATGGACCGGCTGTACGCGGCGGGAACGCCTATGAACGGGCAGATCGTGCTGTGCAGGGGAATCAATGACGGGGAACAGCTGGAGCGGACCATCCGCGACCTGAGCCGGTACATTCCCTGTATGGAGAGCGTGTCCGTGGTGCCGGTGGGACTGTCCAGGTACAGGGAGGGCCTGTATCCTCTGGAGCCTTTTACGGCGGAGGACGCGGCCCGGACCATCGATCAGATTGAGAGATGGCAGAAGAGGCTGTTTGCGGAGCACGGCACCCATTTCGTCCATGCCAGCGATGAATTCTATCTTCTTGCGGGCCGTCCCATGCCCGAGGAGGAGCGCTATGACGGTTATCCCCAGCTGGAGAACGGCGTGGGCATGATCCGGCTGATGACAGAGGAGGTAGAAGGGACTCTCGCGGATCTTGACGGAGACGACAGCGCGGAGGAGATTTCCATAGCCACAGGATTGCTGGCAGCGCCCTGCCTGGCCGGATTCCTGGACCGGATCCGGGAAAAATTCCCCAACCGAAAGGTTCATCTGTATCCCATCCGAAATGATTTCTTCGGAGATCTGATCACGGTGGCCGGCCTGATCACAGGAGGCGACCTGATCCGGCAGCTGACGGGAAAAGAGCTGGGAAGCCGCCTTCTTCTTCCGGACTGTATGTTCCGCAGCGGGGAGGAAGTGTTCCTGGATGACGTGACCAGGGAGCAGGTAAAAACCGCTTTACAAGTAGAAGTGGATATTGTAAAATCAAGCGGACAGGATTTTGTGAACGCCGTACTGTATCCGCGGTCGGAGAAACCGGTATCTTATGCGGGATACGAACTGAAGGAGATTTGATATGAGCAAACCTATCGTAGCCATTGTCGGCCGCCCCAATGTGGGGAAATCCACGCTGTTTAACGCCCTGGCGGGAAGCGCCATCGCCATCGTCAAGGACACGCCGGGAGTGACCAGGGACCGGATTTACGCGGACTGCACATGGCTGAACATGAATTTTACACTGATCGACACCGGCGGCATCGAGCCGGATTCCAAAGATATCATTCTGTCCCAGATGCGGGAACAGGCGGAGATTGCCATAGCCACCGCTGATGTGATCATCTTTATCGTGGATGTGCGCCAGGGACTTCAGGATTCGGATTTCAAGGTGGCGGATATGCTGCGGAAGTCCAGAAAGCCCATTGTGCTGGCGGTCAACAAGGTGGACAGCTTCCAGAAACAGGGGAATGACATTTATGAGTTCTACAACCTGGGAATCGGAGACCCGGTCGGTATCTCCGCGTCCTCCATGCTGGGCCTGGGAGAGCTTCTGGATCAGGTAACGTCCCATTTTTCCGCGGACCAGCTGGCGGAGGAGGACGACGACCGGCCAAGGGTGGCCGTCATCGGCAAGCCCAATGTGGGCAAGTCCTCCCTAGTGAACAAGCTGGTGGGAGAGAACCGTATGATCGTCTCCGACATCGCCGGCACTACTAGGGACGCCGTGGACACGGAAGTGGTTCACAACGGAACTTCCTACGTGTTTATCGACACGGCAGGCCTCAGACGGAAGAATAAGATTAAGGAAGAACTGGAGCGCTACAGCATCATCCGCGCCGTGGCCGCCGTGGAGCGGGCGGACGTGGTTATCGTGGTCATCGATGCCGTGGAGGGAGTCACCGAACAGGACGCCAAGATTGCCGGAATCGCCCACGAGCGGGGCAAGGGAATCATCGTGGCGGTGAATAAGTGGGACGCTATCGAGAAGAATGACAAGACCATCTATGAATACACCAATAAGATTAAGAATACCCTGTCCTTCATGCCTTACGCGGAGTTGGTGTTTATCTCGGCCCTCACCGGCCAGAGGCTGAACAAAATGTTCGATGCCATCGACATGGTGCGGCAGAATCAGAACCTGCGGGTGGCGACCGGCGTCCTCAACGAAATCATCACGGAGGCTGCGGCCATGAAACAGCCGCCGTCGGATAAGGGCAAACGGCTTCGAATCTATTATTCCACCCAGGTCGCGGTGAAGCCGCCTACCTTTGTCATGTTTGTCAATGATAAGGAGCTGATGCATTTTTCCTATCTCCGATATCTGGAGAATAAGATACGGGAGGCGTTCGGCTTCAAGGGAACTTCCCTGAAATTCTTTGTCAGGGAACGGACCGGAAAGGAGGGGTGATGGTGATGGAACGGCTGATCTGTCTTGCGGCAGGCTACCTGTGCGGCCTGATTCAGACCGGTTACTTTTATTCGAAGGCCCATAATGTGGACATCCGCAGCGTGGGAAGCGGCAACACCGGCAGCACCAACGTGCTGCGGGTCATGGGATTGAAGTCCGGACTGATCGTGTTCATCGGAGATTCCTTTAAGACCCTGATCCCCTGCCTCATCGTGCGGATGGTTTTCGCGGACCGGCCGGAGATCATGTATCTGATGATCCTCTATACGGCCTTCGGCGTGATCCTGGGCCACAATTATCCCTTCTACCTGCAGTTTAAGGGAGGAAAGGGAATCGCCGCCACGGCGGGCCTTCTGGCGGCCCTGGACTGGCGCGTCATGCTCATGTGCCTGGCGGCCTTCATCATCATAGTGGCGGCCACCCGGTATGTGTCTCTGGGGTCTCTGGTGGTGGTGACCATCTTCCTGATCTGTATGGTGTTCTTTGGCGGAAGAGGGGATTACGGCCTGGCTCCCGGGTACCTGCCGGAGTTTTACGTGCTGTCGGCTGCGGTTACCGCTATGGCCTTCTGGCGGCACCGGGCCAATATCGGACGGCTCCTGCATGGAAATGAAAATAAAATCGGTAAAAAAAAATAACGAGAATATCCGGCCGCTTTTCCGCGGCCATTTTTCTGCCATTTTTCTGCCGCATTATGAAAGAAAATCGTTGACAATTGAAAATGATGAATATATAATAGGTAAAGTTTTATAAAAATTCATTTTTGCAGTAATGAGGAGGAAACAATTATGAAGAAAAGAATGTTGTGCTTAGGTATGGCTGTTGCCATGGCCGCATCTCTGGTTGCATGTTCCGGAAGTTCTTCCAGCTCCAGCAGCGAAACAACGGCTGCTGCCGTTGAAGATACCACCGCTGCAGCCGAGACTGAGACGGAAGCAGCCGAGACTGAGGCTGCTGAGACGGAAGCCGCTGCTGAGGGCGAGGGCGGAACTCTGAAGCTTGGCGTGATCGGACCCTTTACCGGTGCCGCCGCTGCCTATGGCCTGGGCGTAAGAAACGCTGTTGATCTGGCGGTTAAGGAAGTAAACGCTGCCGGCGGGGCCAATGGAATCATGTTTGAGGTAAACGCGCAGGATGACGAGCATGATGCTCAGAAGTCCGTGAACGCTTACAATACCCTGAAGGACTGGGGCGCGCAGATGATCATCGGTTCCGTTACATCTGCTCCCTGTATCGCAGTTGCCGCTGAGACCGCGGTAGACAATATGTTCCAGATCACTCCTTCCGGTTCCGCGGTAGAGTGCGTGGCCAATGACAACGTATTCCGCGTATGCTTCTCCGATCCGGACCAGGGCGCTGCCGCTGCCAAGTACATCGGCGAGAACAAGCTGGCTACCAAGGTTGCCATTATCTACGACAGCTCCACCGAGTATTCCACCGGTATCCGTGAGGCTTTCATCGGCGAGGCTGCCAATCAGGGCCTTGAGATCGTAGCAGACGAAGCTTTCACCGCTGATAACGCCACCGACTTTACCGTACAGCTGGATAAGGCAAGAGAGGGCGGCGCTGAGCTGGTGTTCCTGCCCATCTACTATCAGGAGGCTTCCATCATTCTGAATCAGGCTAACGCCAGAGATTTCGCTCCCATCTTCTTCGGTGTGGACGGCATGGACGGTATCCTGACTGTTGAGAACTTTGATACTTCCCTGGCTGAGGGCGTTATGCTTCTGACACCGTTCTCCGCTACTGAGGAGAGCAGCAAACAGTTCACCGCTGACTATGTAGCCGCTTACGGTGAGGATCCCAACCAGTTCTCCGCAGACGCTTACGATGCGGTATATGCCATCAAGGCTGCTGTTGAGCAGGCCGGAATCACTCCGGATATGAGCGTATCCGATATCTGCGAGGCCATGAAGGTTGCCATGACCGAGATCAGCATCGATGGTCTGACCGGCGCAGGCATGACCTGGAACGCAGCCGGTGAGCCCGACAAGGCTCCCAAGGCCGCCAAGATTGAGAACGGCGTATATGTAATGCAGTAATATTTCCTGTTAAGATCCAAGGAAGGGTCGTCATGAATTTGGCGGCCCTTTTTCCGTTACGTCAGTATGCGAGCAGAGCGCCAGTGACGCTCTGCTTGTATATAATGACAGCGATAGTTTTCGACAGCGTTTTCGACAGCGACAGCGATAGTTTTGCGAAAAAACTTGCGCGACAAACGGACCTGTGTTATAATTCGACATAATATTGTTAAAAAGTAGAGGTGGATGGGTATGATGAGTTTTCTGTCTTATTTTATCAGCGGCGTCAGCCTGGGTTCCATATACGCCATCATCGCTCTGGGCTATACTATGGTGTACGGCATCGCCAGGATGCTGAACTTTGCCCATGGCGACGTTATTATGATCGGCGGATTCGCGATCTTTACGGCTGTCACCACTATGGGACTGCCGCCCATGGCAGGAATCCTGATCGGAGTGGTGGTGTGTACCGTCCTGGGCGTCACCATTGAGAGGGTGGCTTACCGGCCGCTCCGGGGAGCGTCTTCCCTGGCGGTTCTGATTACCGCCATCGGTATCAGCTATCTGCTGCAGAATGTAGCGCTGCTGATTTTCGGTTCCAATTCCCATCAGTTTACATCCGTGGTGAATCTTCCCAATCTGGTTCTGGCAGACGGGAAACTGAACATTTCCAGTACAACGATCGTTGCCATCGCCGCCTGCATCGTTATCATGATCGCCCTGACCACCTTTATCAATAAGACCCGCACCGGCCAGGCCATGCTGGCCGTTTCTGAGGACCGGGGAGCCGCTTCCCTCATGGGCATCGATGTGAATAAGACCATCGCCGTGACCTTCGCTATCGGTTCCGCCCTGGCAGCCATCGCGGGAGCCCTGCTTTGCTCCGCCTATCCATCCCTGACGCCCTACACCGGTTCCATGCCGGGCATCAAGGCATTTACGGCGGCTGTGTTCGGCGGCATCGGTTCCATTCCGGGGGCTTTGCTGGGAGGCATCATCCTGGGCGTCATTGAGAATCTGTCCAAAGCATACATCTCTTCCCAGCTTTCCGACGCTATTGTGTTTGCGGTGCTGATCATAGTTCTTCTGGTCCGTCCTACCGGTATTCTGGGACGGCAGATCAACGAGAAAGTGTAGGTGACGAGTATGGATGCAAAACGAATCAGAATTCAGAACGGTATCACCTACGGAATGGTCATCGCCTTCTGGGTGGTGATCCAGATTATGGATAAGACAGGAAACCTGAGCAGCCTGCTGAAAGGCCTGCTGGTGCCTCTGTGTATGTACGCGATTCTTGCCGTATCGCTGAACCTGACTGTTGGGATCCTGGGCGAGTTGAGCCTGGGCCATGCGGGGTTTATGTGCCTGGGCGCTTTTTCCGGCGCTTTCTTTACCAACTGTATGGAGGCTGCGATGCCCAGCGCGGGCCTGCGGTTTTTCCTGGCGCTGATCCTGGGCGCGGTGGTGGCCGGTATCTTCGGCCTGCTGATCGGCATCCCGGTACTCCGTCTGAAGGGCGACTATCTGGCTATCGTGACTCTGGCCTTCGGCGAGATCATCAAGAACCTGATCAACGTCATGTATGTGGGCCGGGACGCGGCCGGATTCCATTTTTCAAATAAGGACGCCATGTCTCTGGGCATGGACGACACCGGCGTGGTCATCGTCAAGGGAGCTCAGGGCATCACGGGAACTCCCAGGGCGGCCACCTTTACCATCGGAATCCTGCTCCTTCTTCTGACTCTGTTTATCGTGCTGAACCTGATCAATTCCAGAACAGGGCGGGCGATTATGTCCATCCGGGACAACCGGATTGCGGCGGAGTCCATCGGGATCAACATTACCAAATATAAACTGATGGCGTTTTCCATCTCGGCGGCTCTGGCCGGCATGGCAGGAGTGCTTTACGCCCACAGCCTGTCCACCCTGCAGGCCACGTCCAATAACTTCGGATACAACAAATCCATTCTGATCCTGGTGTTCGTGGTGCTGGGCGGCCTGGGCAATATGCGGGGATCCATCATAGCGGCGGTAGTGCTGACGGCTCTGCCGGAGATGCTCCGGGGCCTGAACGATTACCGCATGCTGATTTACGCCATTGTGCTGATCATTATGACCATCTTCAATTCCAGCCCCAAGGCGATTGAGATGAGATCGGTTCTCATGGATAAACTCCGCCATAAGAAGGCGGCCGGAAAGGAGGCTGCGTAATATGACGGCAAATAAAACAGTGTCAGGAGCAAAAGGCGTTCCCATGCTGGAGGTTAAGAATTTAAGCATTTCCTTCGGCGGCCTGAAGGCCGTGGACAGCTTTAATGTGACCGTCGATAAGGGGCAGCTGTATGGCCTTATCGGCCCCAACGGAGCCGGCAAGACCACGGTATTTAACCTTCTGACCGGCGTATATAAGCCCAATACCGGCACGATTCTGCTGGACGGTGAGAATATCACCGGGCGGAAGACCATTGAGATCAACCAGGACGGTATTGCCAGAACCTTCCAGAATATCCGTCTGTTCAAGGAACTGAGCGTTCTGGATAACGTTAAGACAGCCCTTCACAACCATCACCGGTATTCCACTCTGGAAGGGATTCTCCGTCTGCCCAAATTTTACAAGGTGGAAAAGGAGATGGATGCCCGGGCACTGGAGCTTCTGAAGGTATTTGATCTGGACCAGCAGTGGAACTATAAGGCATCTAATCTGCCTTACGGCAAACAGAGAAAGCTGGAGATTGCCCGTGCTTTGGCTACGGATCCTAAGCTGCTTCTTCTGGATGAGCCGGCGGCCGGCATGAACCCCAACGAGACGGCGGAGCTGATGGAGACCATCCGGTTTGTCCGGGATCAGTTCGACATGACCATCCTGCTGATCGAGCACGATATGAAACTGGTATCCGGTATCTGCGAGAAGCTGACGGTGCTGAACTTCGGCCAGGTGCTGACCCAGGGCGACACGTCGGAAGTGCTCAACGACAAGCGGGTGATCACCGCGTATCTTGGAGAGTAGGAGGAGAGAAGCATGGCGATACTGGAAGTGAAAAATCTGGAAGTATACTATGGAGTGATCCAGGCCATCAAGGGAATCTCCTTCGAGGTAAATCAGGGGGAGATCATCGCCCTGATCGGAGCCAACGGCGCCGGCAAGACGACGACTCTTCAGACCATCACCGGACTGATTCCCGCCAAGGCAGGACATATCATTTATGAAGGAAAAGATATCACCAAAGTACCCGGCTACAAGCTGGTGTCCATGGGAATCGCCCATGTGCCGGAAGGCCGCCGGGTGTTCGCGGAACTGACGGTGCTTCAAAATCTGAAGCTGGGCGCCTATACCCGGAAGGACAAGTCGGAGATTGACGAGACTCTGAAGAGCATCTATCAGAGATTTCCCCGTCTGGAAGAGAGAAAAAACCAGCCGGCCGGAACCTTAAGCGGCGGCGAACAGCAGATGCTGGCCATGGGCCGGGCTCTTATGTCCCGCCCCAAGCTGATGCTGATGGATGAGCCCTCCATGGGACTGTCTCCCATCTACGTCAATGAAATCTTCGATATCATCAAGGAGATTCACAAGAGCGGCACCACGGTTCTTCTGGTGGAGCAGAACGCCAAGAAGGCTCTGTCCATCGCCGATAAGGCTTATGTTCTGGAGACCGGAACCATCGCTCTGAGCGGAGACGCCAAGGAGCTGATGAACAACGACCAGGTGAAGAAGGCGTACTTAAGCGAGTAACCGCGAGGAATCCGATCTGTTTCCGCGAACGCGGATTTTCGCCGGTTTTTATCATGTATAAACTGATTTCCCCCTTGCATATACTGTATCAGCACAGCAAGGGGGTATTTTTATGGAACAGTTTTCGGTTTATAAAGATATACAGGCCAGAACCGGCGGCGAGATCTATATGGGCGTGGTGGGGCCGGTTCGGACAGGCAAATCCACCTTCATCAAACGGTTCATGGAACTGATGGTGCTTCCGGGCATGACGGACGAACACCAGAAGACCCAGGCCAGGGACGAACTTCCTCAGAGCGCGGCGGGAAAGACCATCATGACCACGGAGCCCAAGTTTATTCCCAAGGAGGCCGCGCCCATCCATATGGACGGCGGGATCGATGCCAGGGTCCGCCTCATCGACTGCGTGGGATTCATGGTGGACGGAGCTGCGGGACACATTGAGAACGACAGCGAGCGCCTGGTGAAGACGCCATGGTTCGATTACCAGATTCCGTTCACCAAGGCGGCGGAGATCGGCACCAGGAAGGTCATCACAGATCATTCTACCATCGGGCTGGTAGTGACCACGGACGGCACTATCGGGGACATTAAGCGAAATGCTTACATGCCGGCGGAACAGCAGACAGTGGAGGAGCTGAAGAGCCTTGGAAAGCCGTTTCTTATTCTCTTAAATTCCATGAAGCCATATTCGGAGGAGACCAGGGAGCTGGCCGGCCAGATGAGCGGCCAGTACGGCGTGACGGTGCTTCCGGTCAACTGTGAACAGCTGAAGAAGGAGGATATCTGCAGGATCCTTGAACTGGTGCTGATGGAATTTCCGGTGACCCGGATGAATTTTTACATACCAAAGTGGCTGGAGATCCTTTCTGCCGACCACTGGCTGAAGTCCGGCGTGGTTCAGGCAGCCAAAGAACTTCTGGGGAAAATCACCCTGATGAAGGATATCACGCCTTCCGCCATGGAGATGGACGCTGATGCGGTAAAGGGCCTGAAGATCGACCGGATGGATCTGTCGGACGGCACGGTGGATGTCAGCGTAAATGTGGACGACAGCTACTATTATCAGATTCTCAGCGATTACGCGGGACTGCCGATTGAAGGGGAATACCAGCTGATGCAGACGCTGCGGAACCTGGCGCAGATGAAGCAGGAATACGACAAGGTGGCGGGGGCCATCAGCCAGGTGCGGCTGCGGGGCTACGGGGTGGTGACGCCGGAGAAGTCGGAGATCGTCCTGGATGAGCCCCAGGTTATTAAACACGGCAATCGATACGGCGTGAAAATGAGGGCGGAGGCCCCGTCCATTAATATGATCAAGGCCCATATCGAGACGGAGATCGCGCCTATCGTAGGCAGCGAACAGCAGGCAAAGGATCTGATCGAGTACATAAAAAAGAACGGCGCGGAAAGCACGGACGGTATCTGGAGCGCCAACATTTTCGGAAAATCCATAGAGCAGATCGTGGAGGACGGAATCCAGGCCAAGGTGTCTCAGCTGACGGAGGACTGCCAGCTGAAGCTTCAGGATACGCTGCAGAAAATAATCAACGATTCTAACGGCGGTATGATTTGTATTATTATTTAAGATATGGTATACTTGTACATATCAGACAGAACTGTGCCCGGGCCCAGGCTGAACCGCTTGCCGGGTCCGGAATCTGACATACAGGAAAGAGAGGGATCCTCATGAAACTTACTTTTATCGGCGCCGATCATGAAGTGACGGGAAGCTGTCATTATCTGGAATGCGGCGGCACAAAGCTTTTGGTGGACTGCGGTATGGAGCAGGGAGTCAATGTCTATGAGAATATGGAGCTGCCGGTCAGCTACGCCCAGATCGACTATGTGCTTCTGACCCACGCCCACATCGACCATGCGGGATATCTGCCGCTGATCTACGCCAGAGGGTTCCGGGGGAAGCTGGTGACCACAGTGGCCACCGGAGACCTGTGCGGCATTATGCTTCGTGATTCCGCCCACATTCAGGAGATGGAGGCGGAGTGGAAGAACCGGAAGGCGAGAAGGGCCGGCAGGGCGGAGGTGGAACCTCTGTATACCGTGGACGACGCTCAGGGAGTTCTGGAACATCTGCATGTGCATGAGTATGACGAGATCGTGGAGCTTAGCGATGATATTACGATCCGGTTTACGGACGCCGGCCATCTGCTGGGCTCTGCCTCCATAGAGGTATGGTGCCGTGAGAACGGAGTCGAGAAAAAGATCGTGTTCTCCGGCGATATCGGCAATCAGAACAAGCCGCTGATCCGCAATCCCCAGTATATCAAAGAGGCGGATTATGTGGTCATGGAGTGTACCTACGGCGACCGGGAGCATATGGCGGAGCCGGGCAATCAGACCACGGAAGAGCATATCGCGAGGCTGGCCGGGATTGTCCAGGAGACTCTGGACAAAGGCGGCAATGTAGTGATCCCGGCTTTTGCCGTGGGACGAACCCAGGAGCTTCTGTATTTCTTCCGCCATATCAAGGCAGAACATATGATTCAGGGGCACGATGATTTTGAGGTATATGTGGACAGTCCCCTGGCCATTGAGGCTACCCATGTCTTTAAGGAAAATCTCCTGCGCTGCTATGACGACGAGACCAGAGAACTGGTGGAACAAGGGATCAATCCCATCGAGTTTCCGGGCCTTAAGCTTTCCGTCACCAGCGAGGAGTCCAAGGCTATCAATTTCGATATGAAGCCCAAGGTGATCATCTCTGCCGCAGGCATGTGCGACGCCGGCCGGATCCGCCACCATCTGAAGCATAATCTGTGGCGGCCGGAATGCTGCGTGGTCTTTGCCGGTTATCAGGCTGCGGCCACTCTGGGCAGAAGCCTGATCGAGGGGGCCGTCTCCGTGAAAATATTCGGTGAGACCATCGACGTGGAGGCCAGGATCGAAGAACTTCCGGGCCTGAGCGGGCATGCGGACCGGACCGGGCTTCTGACCTGGATCCGGGCCTTTGAGAAGAAGCCGGATCAGGTGTTTGTGGTCCACGGGGACGATAAGGTCTGCGACCTGTTTACAGATATTCTGAATCATCAGGAGAAGCTTACGGCGGCGGCGCCGTTCTCCGGCTCGGTCTATGATCTGGCGGAGGGAAGATGGCTTGTTCAGACAGAGGGCGTGCCGGTAGAGAAGAAGAAAGCGGCTCAGAGAAGGGCCGATACGATCTTTGCCCGCCTGGTGGCCGCGGGCCAGAGGCTTATGCAGGTTATCCAGAGAAACGAAGGAGGGGCCAACAAGGACCTGGCAAGATTCGCGGATCAGATTCAGTCTCTCTGCGACAAATGGGACAGGTAGGAGGAACTTATGGGAAAGGTACAGATTTACACGGACGGGGCCGCCAGAGGCAATCCGGACGGGCCCGGCGGCTACGGTGTGGTGCTTCAGTATGTGGACAAGCATGGAATCCTCCATGAGAAGACCATTTCCGCCGGATACGTGCGGACCACCAACAACCGGATGGAGCTGATGGCGGCAATTGCGGGGCTGGAAGCCCTGAACCGTCCCTGCCAGGTGGAATTGTATTCGGATTCCAGATATCTCACCGATGCCTTTAACCAGAAATGGATCGACAACTGGGTCCGGAACAACTGGAGGCGCGGAAAAAGCGGCCCGGTAAAAAATATCGATCTGTGGGAAAGGCTTCTTGACGTTATGCGCTGCCATGAGGTGGAGTTCATCTGGGTCAGGGGACATGCCGGACACCCCCAGAATGAAAGGTGCGACAAGCTGGCCACATCAGCGGCCGACGGAGACAATCTGCTGATTGACGAGGGCGTGGAAGAAGCGATTGTTTGAAGAAAATCTTACAAAATATTACTAATTATGAATGGCTATTCCATTTCAATCCCGTTTATGATATGTTAAGAAAAGATAAAGATGTTGGGGTCAGCTGCGCATCTGACCCCATGATAATGTGTTATGAGGGGTATTGAATGAGAGAGCGTAGGATCCTGTATGTATTGGCTTTGATCGTTCTGGTCGGAGCCGGCGTTACATTCTGCACGAATCATTTTCTGGGAACAGGAAACAGCGCCGGCTCAGGCGCCGGGGCCGCGGCCGCCATGACGGAGGAAGAGATGGAAGCGGATCCGGAGGCTGCGGATGAGCTTCCGGAGATGGAAGCGGATTCCGCCGTGGAAGAAGAGATGCCGGTTTCCGCCGTGACAGACGGAGGAGGCCCGGCTTCAGCCGCGGAAGATGTTCCGGCGGAAGAAGACGGGGAAGAACCCGACGCGGCGATGGCGGAAGAGGGCGAAGCCGCTGCGGGCGGAAGGATGGCTGCGGCGGAGAAAGCGGCCGGAGCGGGCGGAGGAATGGCTGTGACAGAAAAGTCTGCCCAGGCAGCCGGAAGAATGGATGCAGCGGAAAAGTCTGTCCAGGCAGCCGGAGCGGGAGCCCCTGAGGGAGCCGGACCGGAAGCCGCCGATTCGGCAATAGCAGGTGCGGAAGAGGAATCTAAACAGGCTCGGCGGAACGCGGAGGCAGCTGCCGGCATGGAGACCGTGCCGGAGACTACCGTTGCGATCTCGCCCCTGGAGACGGCAGCTCCGAAGACAGAGGATGAAGCAGCGAAGGAGCCGCAGCTGCTGTCGGGAAAGCAGGAAGCTTCTGCCGGAGTCAACCCCTACAGGCAGCGGCTCCAGGAACTGGATGCCAGGATCAACAGGACAAGAGGCGGCGGGGATACGGCAGAAGCCAGAAACAGCGCAAATACCGGAGTGACGAAGACCCAGGCCTCTGATGAACTGCGGCTGTGGGACAGCGAACTGAGCGTTATCTACAATGAACTTCTCAGCCGCCTGGGAGATGAGCAGTCGGAGACGCTGGTGTCCGACCAGAGGGAGTGGCTGAAGAGCAGGGATGCGGCAGCCGTAGAGGCCGCTAAAAGTTCCGCGGGAGGCTCTCAGGAGAGTGTGGAGTACACCTTATCCATGGCGTCGTCCACACGGGACAGAGCCTATAAGCTGGTCTCTCTCTATGAGAATGTACTGATGGAATGAACGAAAAAGATATCTTGATTAATGAAGGCTGTTGTGATAGGATAGGGAATGATAAAGTTTGAACTACAAGGAGGAATTGCGAATGTCCGCTATTTTTGGAAGCTTACTGTCGAATCTTCTCACCGTCGTTTTTTTTGCTGCGGTTGCTTTTGCGGGAATCATGGGAGGCAAGAAGCTGCGGGACCGCAATGACGCCAAAAAGAAAAAGAATCAATAGTTTTGGAGGACAAGACATTGCAGAAGTACGGCGTAAATGAACTGAGAAGAATGTTTCTGGAGTTTTTTGAGAGCAAGGGGCACCTGGCCATGAAAAGTTTTTCCCTGGTTCCCCATAATGATAACAGCCTGCTGCTGATCAACTCCGGCATGGCTCCTTTGAAGCCCTATTTTACCGGTCAGGAGATTCCGCCCCGCAGGAGGGTGACTACATGTCAGAAGTGCATCCGTACCGGCGACATTGAGAATATCGGAAAGACTGCCCGCCACGGCACTTTTTTTGAGATGCTGGGCAATTTTTCTTTTGGAGATTATTTTAAGAATGAGGCCATCGCCTGGTCCTGGGAGTTTTTGACGGAGGTTGTGGGACTGGATCCGGACCGGCTGTATCCGTCTGTCTATATGGATGACGACGAGGCTTACGATATCTGGAATAAAAAGATCGGTATCCCTAAAGAGAAGATTTTCCGTTTCGGCAAGGAGGACAACTTCTGGGAGCATGGAGCAGGCCCCTGCGGCCCCTGCTCCGAGATCTACTACGACCGTGGCGAGAAATACGGCTGCGGCAAGCCTACCTGCACCGTGGGCTGCGACTGCGACCGCTACATCGAGGTGTGGAACAATGTGTTCACCCAGTTTGACAACGACGGCCACGGTAATTACACGGAGCTGAAGCAGAAAAACATCGATACCGGCATGGGCCTGGAGCGCCTGGCCGTGGTGGTCCAGGATGTGGACTCCCTGTTTACTGTAGATACCAACAAGGCCCTGCTGGACGAGGTATGCCAGATGGCCCATACGGAATATCTGGCTGATGAAAAGAAAGACGTGTCTCTGCGGATCATTGCGGATCATGTGAAGTCCTGCACCTTTATGATTTCCGACGGCATCATGCCGAGCAACGAGGGCCGGGGCTATGTGCTTCGCCGTCTTCTGAGACGGGCGGCCCGCCACGGCAGGATCCTGGGCATAGAGGGCCGCTTCATGGCGGAGCTGGCCAAGACCGTCATCGCTCTTTCTAAGGATGGCTATCCGGAGCTGGAAGAGAAGCAGGTGATGATCCTGAAGGTTCTGGCTGAGGAGGAAGAGAAATTCAATAAGACCATCGACCAGGGGCTTGCCATTCTGGGCGAGATGGAACAGAAGATGGTAGCGGAAGGCAGCGCCACGCTGTCCGGCGCCGACGCCTTCAAGCTGTACGATACCTACGGCTTCCCCTTGGATCTGACCCTTGAGATTCTGGAGGAGAAGAATTTCAAGGTGGATGAGGAAGGCTTCGCCGCCGCCATGAAGGAGCAGCGTGAGAAAGCCCGGGCGGCCCGCAAGACTACCAACTACATGGGAGCGGACGTGACCGTATACCAGTCCATTCCCGCTGAAATCACGACGAAGTTCGTGGGATACGACCATCTGGTCTATGATTCGAAGATTACGGTTCTGACCACGGAGGACGAGCTGGTGGAGGCTCTGACCGACGGGGAGAACGGAACCATTATTGTAGAGGAGACGCCGTTCTACGGCACCATGGGCGGCCAGCAGGCGGACATCGGCGTTATCGAGAACGCTTCCGGAACCTTCCAGGTGAAGGATACCATTCATCTTCAGGGCGGTAAGGTAGGCCATGTAGGCGTTATGACCAGCGGCATGTTCAAGATTGGCGACACGGTGACTCTGAAGGTGGACGAGGCCAACCGTCTGTCTACGGGCAAGAACCACAGCGCCACCCATCTGCTTCAGAAGGCCCTGCGCACCGTTCTGGGCGACCATGTAGAGCAGGCCGGCTCCTATGTGGACGCGGGAAGGCTCCGCTTTGACTTTACCCATTTCTCCGCCATGACGGCTGAGGAGCTTAAGAAGGTGGAGAATCTGGTGAATCAGGAGATCCGCGAAGCCCTTCCTGTTGTGACCCAGGAGATGAGCCTGGACGAGGCCAAGAAATCCGGCGCCATGGCTCTCTTTGGCGAGAAGTACGGCGAGATTGTCCGCGTGGTCAAGATGGGAGATTTCTCCACCGAGCTGTGCGGCGGAACCCATGTGTCCAACACCGGCGTCATTTCTAATTTCAAGATTCTGTCCGAGACCGGCATCGCCGCGGGAGTCCGCAGGATTGAGGCGCTCACCGGCGACGGGCTGATGGCTTATTATAAAGAGGTGGAGAAGGAGCTTCACCAGGCAGTGAAGGCGGCCAAGACCACTCCGGCAGAACTGACCAGGAAGATCGAGTCTCTTCTGGACGAGATCAAGGCCCTTCATTCGGAGAACGAGAAGCTGAAGAGCAGGCTGGCGAACAGCGCCGTAGGCGATGTCATGAGCCAGGTGAAGGAGATCGGCGGCGTCAAGGCCCTGATCACCAAGGTGGCCGACGTGGACATGAACGGCCTTCGGAATCTGGGCGACCAGATGAAGGATAAGCTGGGAGACGGCGTGGTGGTCATCGCATCTGTCCAGGACGGCAAGGTGAATCTGATGGCGACCGCTACGGACGCAGCGCAGAAGATGGGCGTTCACGCAGGCAATCTGATCAAGGCCATCGCGCCCATGGTGGGCGGCGGCGGCGGCGGACGGCCAGGCATGGCCCAGGCCGGAGGCAGGAATCCGGCAGGAATCGATGAAGCCCTCGCGAAGGCGGCTGAGGTTCTGAGCGGGCAGATTCAGAAATAGGGATTACGGGGATACGTTTGGAAGGGGACTGCCATGACAGATCAGAAAAAATACCTGGAGAGCGATGGATTGATCGCCGCCCATTACGGGGAGGAATACGAGCATTACTATAATGCCATTACGCCTCCGATGTTCATGAATTCTCTGAACGTATTTGAGACCATAGACGATTATTATGATTTTGACAGAAGAGACAAGCACAAATACTGCTACGGCCGGGTCCAGAACCCTACAGTCCGGATTCTGGAAGACAAGCTGGCAGCCATGGAACACGGCGTGGGAGCGCTGGCTTTTGCTTCCGGGATGGCGGCTGCGGCCACGGCAGTTCTGACTGCGGTAAAGGCGGGAAGCCATGTGGTGTGTATCCACAATGCCTACGGTCCTCTGAAGGATTTCATTACCGGATACTGCCATGAGTACATGAATGTGACGGCGGACTTCATCCGGGGCGATGAGATCGAAGAATTTGAGCAGACCGTGACAGACGCCACAGACCTGGTCATTCTGGAAAGCCCTTCCTCTGTCATATTTTCCCTCCAGGACATTGAGGCGGTGTGCCGCCTGGCCCACGCCCACGGAGCCCTGGTATACATTGACAATACGTTCTGCACCCCGATTTACCAGAAGCCTCTGGATATGGGAGCGGACATTGTCATGCATACCACATCCAAATATATCGGCGGACACAGCGATGTGATCGGAGGGATTCTGGCGGCGAGGGAGGAATCCCTGTTTCAGAAGCTTCTGCAGCATAGGGAACTGATGGGAGGCATTGTCGGTCCTGCCGAGGCGTGGCTGATGATCCGGGGACTGCGCACACTGGAGACCAGGGTCGCGGCGCATCAGGAGACGGCCCTTAAGGTGGCGGAATACCTGGAAAATTGCGGAAAGGTCCGCAGGGTGTATTATCCGGGGCTGAAGTCCCATCCCCAGAGAGCCCTTGTGGAGAAGCAGCAGACCGGCAGCACGGGACTTCTCAGCTTCGAGATCGACGGTACGCCGGAGCAGGCGGTGAAGCTGGCGGAGCATTTGCAGATCTTTAAGATCGGCGTGTCCTGGGGAGGATTTGAGAGCCTGGCCTTTATGCCTTATCTGAGGCTGAGCCAGGAGAACGCCGGGGTGCTGGGAGGCGGCCGGAATATCATCCGGCTTCACTGCGGACTGGAGGACGCGCAGGTCCTGATTTCCGATCTGGAGGCGGCGTTTGCCTGCCTGTGATAATCCCTTTCCGGGCCGGGCTGACCGATTTTGTACTGGAAAAAAAACAATAATAATTTTTATCATGTTGAAAAAAAGATTGACGAAAATTGATTTTGTGGTATAATCATTTTAGTGCTAGGAATACCCACACAGTTGTACTTTGCACAATACACAACTGGAGGGAGGTAGGTGATAGGAATGTCGAACGTAATTGTTAAGGACAATGAATCTCTGGACAGCGCGTTACGCAGATTCAAGAGAAACTGCGCTAAGGCCGGTATCCAGCAGGAGATTCGAAAGAGAGAACATTACGAGAAGCCCAGCGTTAGACGTAAGAAGAAGTCTGAAGCTGCAAGAAAAAGAAAGTATAATTGATGAATATGTTTTTTCAGCCCCTGGTCTTTTGATGACCGGGGACTTTTTGTGTCACGCCAGTATTCAAAGGGGCTGCTGCAGAAATATTCACTGCACCATTCTGCAACAGCCCCTTTGTCTTTACGTCAGTATGCAAATAAAGCGCCAGTGACGCTCTTTTTGTATTTGATTCTATCTCTGTTTTTCGCGGCATAAATTTAAATGATTTCACATGGGAAAAGAACGAAAAATGTTAAAAAATGTAAAGGCGCAGGCTGCCGCGGCCCTGCATATTCCCCAGGATGTGATACCCGGGGAGCCTATCGTCACCGTCACCGGAAGACAGAAGGTATATATTGAAAATTACAGGCGGATACTTGTCTTTCAGGAGGAGGAGATCCGGCTCCAGGCCAGAACCTGCAGGATCGTCATACGCGGGAAACGTCTTCAGATTGCTTATTATACCAAAGACGATATGCTGATCGGAGGGCAGATCAGCTCCGTGTGTATGGAGGCTTAGGGAAAGGACGGATGGAATTGACTGGAAAATGGCAGCGCTGTCGGAAGGGGTACGTGCGCCTTCAGATTACCGGATATTCGGCGGAACGTTTCCTGAATCTGTGCAGCGCCAATCAGCTGGAGTTCTGGGACCTGCGCCCGTGCAGGTACGGGGCGGTCTGCTGCATGACGCTCCCGGTTTTTCGGAAGATCAGGCCCCTGGTGAGAAAAGCGGGAGTGAAGGTACGGATCCTCGGCCGGTACGGGATTCCTTTTTTTATATACAGAAACCGAAGAAGGGAAGGACTGCTGGCCGGGGGGCTGGCTTTTTGGGCGCTGCTGTACGTGCTGTCGCTTTTCGTATGGAATATCACATTTGAGGGAAATTATCATTACAGCCGGGATACGCTGCTGAACTATCTGGACACGCTGGACGTCCGTTACGGCATGCGCAAGAGCCTGATTTCCTGCGAGGATCTTGAAGAGTCCATACGAAGCGCTTTTCCGGAGATTACCTGGGTGTCGGCCAGCGTTTCGGGCACCAGGCTTATGATCCGGATCAAGGAGAACGAAGTGCTTTCCGCGGTGCCGGAGACGGACGATTCTCCCTGCCGGCTGGAGGCCGCAAAACCAGGGACCATAACCCGGATGATCGTCCGCCAGGGAAGGGCCGCGGCAGCTCCCGGTGATACGGTGGAGAAAGGCCAGCTTCTGGTCGCCTCGGAACTGTCTGTAATGAATGACAGCGGAGAGGTAGTGCGGACCATGTACGTCCATGCGGACGCGGATGTTTACGCGGAAACCGCCTATCACTATGAGGAGAAGATTCCCGGATTTCGTCAGGTGAAGGCGGATACGGGACGGAGACGCCGCGGATTCCGCGTGAGTTTCGGACCGCTGCGGATTGAAGCGCTTGCCCCCTTAAGGAAGGACCGGCTCTGGAATTACCTGTCAGAGAGCCGGCAGCTCTGCCTGTTCGGGGATTTCTATCTGCCGGTCTTCTGGGAGAAGATTGTGGGGGAAGAGTACGTTCCCTATGAGAAATCCTGGACGGAAACGGAGCTTAACGCCCTGGCACAGCAGATTCACGGCCGATATCTTGAAAATTTAATGGAAAAAGGTGTTCACATTACAGAAAATAATGTTAAAATACTAAAGGACGGCTTATCCTATGTGATTGAGGGGAACGTGACCGGCGAGGAAGAGATTTCAGAGGCGCGGCCGGTGGAGAGTGTCCCGGATACGGAAAACTCTCCGGAGACAGAGAATCTTCCGAAGTCAGAAGATTCTCCGAAGGAGGGCGCTTCTCCGGCATGACTGGAGTCTGTCATGTAATTGGAATCCTCAGGGACAGTTTCCGGCCGTCATGAAGTAAGGAGTGAAAGAGAAGTACATGAGCGTAATCGAGACCATCATCGATATACCGGCGGAACATGAGAGAAATGTGTGCGGCAGACTGGACGAGAATCTGAAAAAGATCGAAAAGACCCTGCACGTAACCATGATCTCCCGGGACGGAGCCTTGAAGATCATCGGCTCCGAGGGAACCATAAAAAAGGCAAAAAGCGTTTTCAATAATCTTCTGGAACTGTCCAGGCGAGGCAATGTCATTACGGCCCAGAATGTGGATTATGCCTTGTCCCTTTCTTTCTCGGAGAAAGACGATCAGATTCTGGAGATCGACAGGGATGTCATCTGCCGGACCGTCAATGGGAGGCCGGTGAAGCCCAAAACTCTCGGCCAGAAGAATTATGTAGACGCGATCCGCCAGAAGATGATCGTCTTCGGAATCGGCCCTGCCGGAACCGGCAAGACTTATCTGGCCATGGCCATGGCCATCCAGGCCTTCAAGGACGGCGAGGTGGGACGGATCATCCTGACCCGCCCGGCCATTGAGGCAGGGGAGAAGCTGGGATTCCTTCCGGGAGACCTGCAGAGCAAGATCGATCCTTACCTGCGGCCCCTGTATGATGCCCTGTATCAGATCATGGGGGCGGACGTCTATCTGCATAACGCGGAAAAGGGGCTGATCGAGGTGGCTCCCCTGGCTTACATGAGGGGACGCACCCTGGATAACGCTTACATTATCCTGGACGAGGCCCAGAATACTACGCCGGCCCAGATGAAGATGTTTCTGACCAGGATCGGTTTCGGCTCCAAGGTGATCGTGACCGGCGATCAGACCCAGAAGGACCTGCCCGGCGGAGCGGCCTCCGGACTGGATGTGGCGGTAAAGGTACTGAGACGTGTGGAGGATATCGGATTCTGCTATCTGACCAACACGGATGTGGTCCGTCATCCTCTGGTGCAGAAGATCGTACAGGCCTATGACGAGTATGAATCCCGCCCAAACCGGGCGCCGCGGCTGGGAGACAGAAGAGACAAAAGAAAGCAGGACTGACCTATGACGATCCATATTGAATACGAGGCGGAGAAGAAACTGTCTGTTCCCTATGAGGAGATTATCCGGGAGATCGTAGAGGCATCTCTTGACTATGAGAAGTGTCCCTACGAAGCGGAGGTCAGCGTGGTTCTGACGGATAACGAGCAGATTCACAGGACCAATCTGGAATTTCGGAATATGGACAGGCCCACGGATGTTCTCTCATTTCCCATGCTGGAGTTCGACAGGCCGTCGGATTTTGACCATGCGGAGGAGATGTACGCAGACTGTTTTAACCCGGAGACGGGAGAACTGATGCTGGGAGACATTATGATATCTGTGGATAAGGTAGAGGAACAGGCTGAGATGTACGGCCATTCCGAAGCCAGGGAGCTGGCCTTTCTCACGGCCCACAGCATGCTTCACCTGTGCGGATACGACCACATGGAAGACGGGGAGCGTCTGGAGATGGAGAGAAGGCAGGAAGAGATACTGAAAAACAGGGGATACACAAGATGAAAATGAAAAAGCGATATCAGCAGGCGTACCGGATGATCCTGGTATTGACAGTGATGGCGGCGGCAGTGATTTTGGCAGGCTGCAGGTCTCATAAGGCAGAGGAAGCTATTGCAACGCTGCCGGAGACATCGGCTCCGCCGGAGGCGACAAAAGTGCAGCTGACTACGGCGGCTCCGCCGGAGACGGAACCAGAGACGGAACCGGAGGAGACGGAGCCGGAGGAACGCATCGAGGTGGACGGCAAGATCAAAAGCTATCTGACCGGCGAGATGATAGATGTGGCCAAAGCCAACCGGCGGCCGCTTGCGATCATGATGAGCAACGACAAGGAGGCCATGCCCAATTACGGGATCAATCGGGCCGGCGTGGTCTATGAAGCGCCGGTGGAAGGCTCCATGAACCGGTATATGGCTATCATAGAGGACTATGACGATCTGGAGCGAATAGGGTCTGTCAGAAGCTGCCGTACCTACTACGTGTATTTCGCGAAGGAATTCGATGCCATTTACGCCCATTTCGGCCAGAGTACATTCGCGAAGCCGTATCTCAAATATGTTGACAATATCAACGGAATCGAGGGAAAGGGAGGCAGCGCGTTCTTCCGTTCCAAGGACAGGAAGTCGCCCCACAACGCCTACGCCAGCTTTGACGGGATCCAGAAGGCGATTCAGGCCCTGGGATACTCCCAGGAGTATTCCGACAGCTACCAGGGGCACTATCAGTTTGCCAGAAACGGCGAACAGATCGAACTGGAAAATTCTTTGGATGCCTATACGGTGTATCCGGGATATGCTTATAACAAGCCATATTTCCAGTACAATGAGGAGGACGGCTTGTACTACCGGTATCAGTACGGAGGTCCCCACAACGGAGACGAAGGTCAGATCGCGGTAAAGAATATTATCTTCCAGTACTGTCCCGCAGGCTACTACGCAACCACGCAGTACCGGAACATCGATGTACATAATCCATCCTATGGATATTATATCACCAACGGACGTGCCATCCCGCTTTCATGGAAAAAGGACGGCGACCTGGGGGTGACCCATTATTATAATATGGAGAATGAAGAAATTACGCTGAATCAGGGAAAGACGTGGGTCTGCATCATCCCGACGGCTGATTTCTCAAAGACGGAGATACATGGAAAACAGTAGCAGAGGACGAAGCAGAGCAAAACAGGGAAGCCCAAGGGCTGCGGGGCAGGCAAGAGCCGCAGGACAAGCGAGAGCCGCGGGGCAGACGAGAGCCGCAGAGCAGCCGAGAGCCGCAGAGCAGCCGAGAGCGGCAGGGCAGGCGAGGGTTTCCGGACAGCGCAGAACGGAAAGCGCCGGTTCCAATTTCCTGGTGCAGGGAAGTATACTGGCCGCGGCCGGAATCATTGTCCGTCTGATCGGCATGCTTTACCGGATTCCCCTGGCCAATTTCATCGGAGATGAGGGAAACGGATATTATGGAGCGGCGTTTAATATCTATTCCACGCTGCTGATCATGTCTTCCTACAGCCTTCCTGTGGCGGTATCCAAGATGGTGGCCTCAAGGCTGGCGGTAAAGCAGTACCGGAATGTAAGCAGGATCCTCAGGGCGTCTCTTCTGTACGCTACCATCGCCGGCGGGGCCTGTTTCTGCCTGATGTGGTTCGGCGCGGATTATTTCGCGGAAGAAGTGCTGAAGATGCCTTTCTGCTCCTATGCGCTGAAAACCCTGGCGCCTACCATCTGGGTGATGGCTTATCTGGGCGTGCTGCGGGGATATTTCCAGGGGCACTCCACCATGGTGCCTACGGCAGTGTCCCAGATCATCGAGCAGATCGTCAACGCGGTGGTCAGTCTTCTGGCGGCAAGCACGCTGTTCGGCATCGGGCTGAAATCCAATCTGGTGTACGATTCCACGGAATATTCCTATGCGTTTGGCGCGGCAGGAGGCACCATGGGAACCGGCGCAGGAGCTTTGGCGGCGTTCCTTCTGTTCCTGGTCCTTATGATGAGGCGGAGAAAAGTTACCAGGCAGCAGATTGCCAGAGACCGGAGCGGGAGGATGGAAAGCTACGGAAGAATTTCTTCCGTCATGGCCATGACCATTCTGCCCATTCTTGTCAGCAGCACCATCTACAACAGCGGTACCGTTATTGACAATATCGTTTTCGGACAGATGATGGCGGGGGCGGGAGCCCAGGACGAGATCGCTTCCATGTGGGGCGTATACTCCGGCCGGTACCATCTGCTGTTCAATATTCCCGTGGCCATAGCCAACGCGCTGTCCTCATCATTGATTCCTTCCCTGTCCATGGCAGTGGCCGAGAGGAACCGCAGGCAGGTGCTTACGCGGATTTCCATGGCTATACGGTTCTCCATGATCATCGCCATACCGTCGGCGGTGGGAATGACGGTGCTGGCGGGACCTATTTCCGATTTGCTGTTCCACATGGACAATGCGGTTTTGATCCGGATGCTTCTCTACGGCTCATCGGCGGTTGTATTTTTCTCCCTGTCCACAGTGACCAACGGCGTACTTCAGGGAATCAACCGGATGCGCTCCCCGATCATCAATGCGTCCATCGCCATGGTGATTCATGTTGCCGCGCTGTACGGAATGCTGGGAGTGTTCCATATGGGAATCTACGGAGTCCTGTACGCCAACATTCTCTTTGCCCTCCTGGTATGTATTTTCAATGCGGTTTCCATCGCCCGTTACGTGGGCTACCGTCAGGAAATCACAAGGACCTTCCTGATACCCATTGTATCGTCGGCGGTTATGGGCGCGGCGGCGTACGGCGTGTACAGGCTGTGCGCGAGCTGCTTCGGCAGCGGCCTGGCCGGCAATGCCTTGAGCACGGCGGTGTCTGTGCTGGCTGCGGTTCTGATTTATTTTGTGCTGCTGATCAAATTGAAAGGAATTACGGCGGAGGAAATGAGGCGGATGCCTATGGGAACCAGGCTTCTCAGGGCGGCGCGTGTTCTTCACCTGCTGTGATGTTTAAAAATGACAGAAAAGGCAGATACTATACCTGTAAGGAGGACGATTCCTATGAAAAGGTATGTTATCTGCCTTTTGATTATTGCGGCCATTGTGCTTGCCTGCTTTCTGGCCGGATACGCGGTCACTTTAAAAGGACCGGGGTACGAGACCGCGGCCCCGATTCCCAATACGGTCTATGAGACGGAGACTATCGCGGAGAACAGGATAGCGATCCATCAGGAGTACGCGGAGCCGGTTACGGAAGCTGTCGGCGTAAACCGTTTTTTCCTGGTATCTGAGACAGGCTATTTGCTGGTGTTTTCCAGGGATGATTCTCAGGAATGTATGCAGACCCACATTCCGCTGTCGGATTTCCCCAAGGAGGAGCAGGAAAAACTGAGAGAGGGGATATGGTTTGAGTCCATGATGGAGGTGTTCTGCTATCTGGAGTCCTTCACAAGCTGAGACGGTACGCGGCGGGAGAGCATCAAGGCTGAGACGGCCAGAAAATATAGAGGCGGAAGCGCGCATCGAAGCGCAGGCGGAAAATAGAAGGACAGGAGCGCTCGAAGCGCAGGCGGAAAATAGAAGTTGAAAATGGGCCGGAAACCGGATACAATGAGGATAGATTTGCGTCGGAGGATGGGAATCCGGCACAGAATGGGAGGATATATGGGCAGACAGGTCTTGATCATAGGCGGCGGCGCTTCCGGCATGACAGCCGCGATTTTCGCGGCCAGGGCAGGGGCCGCCGTTACTATATTGGAACATAAGGACCGGGTGGGAAAAAAGATCCTGTCCACAGGCAACGGACGCTGCAATTTTACCAACCGGGATCAGAGACCGGAATACTACCACTGTAGCCGGCCGGATTTTCCGTGTAGGGTGATTCAGCAGTTTCCTTTTGAGGATACGCTGGATTTTTTTCAGGGCCTTGGTATCCTGCCTAAAGAGAGAAACGGCTATTTCTATCCGAATTCGAATCAGGCCTCATCGGTTCTGGATGTGCTGCGGTTTGAAGCCGAGGGGCTGGGAGTCCGGGTGGTAACAGAGTGCCACGTTCGGAAGATTCAAACAGTGACCGACGGACAGGAAAGGAACGTTCAGAAGGCGGTGGCCGTGCAGGAAGGAAAGATTAGGGCGGCGGGCCGGTTTGTCATAGAGACGGATAAAGGCCGGTTTCGCGGAGACGCCCTGATCCTGGCAGCCGGCTCGAAGGCGGCTTCCGTGACCGGTTCTGACGGCAGCGGGTACGAAATAGCGAAAAGCCTCGGACATCACATCATAGAACCTCTTCCGGCATTGGTTCAGCTTCGCTGCAGGGAAAAGGACTACAAACAGCTGGCGGGAATCCGGACGGAAGGGAGAATCCGGCTGTATATATCCGGCCAACAGGGGCCGGAATGGAAGCTGGCGGCGGAGGACCGGGGAGAGATCCAGCTGACGGATTACGGAATCTCGGGGATCCCTGTATTTCAGGTGAGCCGCTATGCTTCGGAAGCGTTACATAAGCACAGGCAGGTGAAGGCAGTCATCGATTTTCTGCCTCAGCTGACGCAGGAGGAAACGGAGCGTCTGCTGGCGGACCGTCTCAGGCGGGCAGGCGCAGCCGGTGTCGTGGGATATGCGAAAACAGCCAGACGTGAGTCGGGGATACCGGCAGAAGATTGCGGCACAGAAGGTCGTGGCGCAGAAGGTCATGGCACAGAAGGTCATGGCACAGAAGGCTGTGGCACAGGCGGCTGCGGCACAGGCAGTCGCGGCAGGGCCCTCGGTCAGACCTGCGAGCAGTTTATGACAGGGCTGCTCAACAAAAAGCTGTGTCTGGCCCTTCTGAAACGGGCGCAGATCAGCGCAAACGCAAAGACGGAGGAAATCCCGGCTGACCGGTGGAAATCCCTTCTGAGGCAGATAAAGGCCTTTGAGACCCATATTATCGGGACCAATTCCTTTGAGCAGGCCCAGGTCTGCTGCGGAGGGGTGGATACGGCGGAAGTGAATTCGGAAAGCATGGAATCCCGGCTGGTCAGGGGACTTTATTTTGCCGGGGAGATTCTGGATGTGGATGGAATCTGCGGCGGATACAATCTCCAGTGGGCCTGGTCCAGCGGGGCTGTGGCCGGGAAAGCAGCCGCGGGCGGAAGGCAGCCGCATGCAGAAGAAAGACGGAAGGCTCCAGAAAACTGAAAGATTAAGAACCGGCAGAGAAAAGGGACATTTCGAACAAGGAAGAAAAGACAGGCAGGTAGCATATGATACGGATCACGCAGTTAAAACTTCCCATAACGCACGCAGAGCATGAGCTGATCGCAAAGGCGGCGAAGCTTCTTCGTCTGCCGGAGGACAGGATTCTGTCCTGGCGGATCGTGAAGCAGTCTGTTGACGCCAGGAAAAAGCCGGAGATTTATTACATTTATACTCTGGATGTGGAGGTGGCCGGAGAACGTCAGGTGGTAAAAAGGGCGAAAAATCCCCAGGTGACCATAGCGGAAGAAAAGGAGTATCATTTCCCGGAAACGAAAGGGGAATCGGAGCGGAAGTCCTGTGGTTATCCGCCGGTTATCATTGGAAGCGGTCCGGCAGGCCTCTTCTGCGGATACATGCTGGCAAAAGCGGGGTACTGCCCGGTGATTCTGGAACAGGGCGAGGATGTGGACAGCCGCAGACGGAAAGTAGAGCAGTTCTGGCTGAGCGGAGAGCTGGATGTCCGTTCCAACGTCCAGTTCGGGGAAGGAGGAGCGGGAACATTCTCTGACGGCAAGCTGAATACTATGGTGAAGGACCCGATGGGGCGGAACCAGGAGGTGCTGCGTATTCTGGCGGAGCACGGCGCCGACCCGTCTATTCTTTATGTCAATAAACCCCACATAGGCACGGATGTGCTGGGAAATGTGGTGAAGAATATGCGAAATCACATTATTGAGATGGGAGGGAAAGTCGTATTTGGGGCCAAAGTGACGGAACTTCTCATTGAAAATGGTGCGGTCGCAGGAGTGCGCATCGCCTGCAGCGCCGAGACGGCGCAGGCCGGACTGACTGGGTTGGATTACACGTCTGATGACCGGACAGATGACAAGGCGGAGGCCAGAACGAATTGCAGGATGGATGCCGGAATGGGTGACAGGGCAGATGACAGGATAAATGCCGGAAACACCGGGCTGAATCCGGGACAGCAGTCATATGTTCTTAAGACCAATCAGGTGGTTCTGGCTATCGGCCACAGCGCCAGGGATACCTTTTCCATGCTTCTTGAAAAGGGCGTGCCTATGCAGCCCAAATCCTTTGCGATGGGCCTGCGGATTCAGCATCCCCAGAAGATGATCAATGAATCTCAGTACGGATTTCCCGAGAGTCCCATACTGGGCCCGGCCGATTATAAGCTGACCCACCAGACGGCAGGCGGAAGAGGAGTCTATTCCTTTTGTATGTGCCCCGGAGGTTATGTGGTCAACGCCTCCTCCGAGAAAGGATATCTGGCGGTCAACGGCATGAGCAACCATGACCGGGCCGGGCAGAACGCCAACAGCGCCCTCATCGTGACGGTGACGCCGGCGGATTTTCCGATGGCAGGAAAAAATTCCCCTCTGGCCGGCGTGGAGTTTCAGAGAAAGCTGGAAAAACTGGCCTTTACCTATGGGGGAGGAAAGATCCCGGTTCAGCTGTACGGGGATTTTTGCGCGAACCGGCTCAGTGAGGACTGGGGAGAGGTAGGACCGGAATTTAAGGGAACTACGGAATTTGCCAATCTGCGGGAGACGCTTCCGGCATTTATCTCGGAATCCATTGTGGAGGGCGTGGAAGCCTTTGAGCATAAGATCCGCAGATTCTCCCGATATGACAGCATTCTGGCAGGAGTGGAGAGCCGGACGTCCTCGCCGGTGCGGATCATGAGAGACGAGCGCTTTGAAAGTGAGATCAAGGGTCTGTTCCCATGCGGGGAGGGAGCAGGATATGCCGGCGGCATCACTTCCGCCGCCATGGACGGAATGAAGGTGGCGGAGGAGATTGGGCGGCGGTACAGACCACTAATTTAAAAAAGTGCTGGACTAAGGTTTTCATGTATGATAAACTACATACGAACGAAGTAACAAGGGGCTGTTTCAGAATGAACGGCCCCTTTGTAATGGGTTTTATGCTGTTACACCTGCTTTGAGTTTTTTTACCTCATCAAGAGATAGACCGGAAATAGCAGCTATTTCATCAAGCGCATATTTCTCTGCTTTCAACATACGAAGAGCGACTTCCATCATTCCCTCTTTGAGTGTCTGATTTCTCATATCTTCCATAGCCTTGCACATGACTGCGATTCCCTCCTTACTTTCTTTAAAATAGCGGACTCTGTTTGCCAGAATGTCGTAGAACATATCCGATGGATCGGTGCAGGAAAAGTCGTGCATTAACTTTCCGATTGGCGATTCGTCGCGATATGCGCCGTTTACATATAGGATGTGTGAACCGTCCTCAAATTTTTCTCCAGTTTCTAATATGCAGCGTTCGATCTGATACAATGGTTTTCCTTTTTTCATAACATCATTCTCAGTTATGAAAACAACATAGGTTTCAGGAAGAAGGTCAAAATCGTCACCTTTATTTAGCAGGTTAGCATCCATCATACTGCTGTTGTAACGCGCCCTTTTTCTTCCAGCTCCCTTATCAGCACGTTGGATTTCAATGTTGAACTTTCTCCCGGCGTTGTCTGTTGCCAGTACGTCCAGTCGTACAGACCGATTCAGCAGATTCTCCACAAACACTTGTGTTCGGACATCCAGTACATTCAAATCCGGCATATTCATTACAATCCTGAGTACCAGTTCAATACATTCCGTATTGCCGTCAAAACATTTTGTGAGAAAGTCGTCATCCAACAGGCGAAAATTTTTGAGGCGCTGCAGATCTTCCTGATGTTTTTGTTCTATAATTTCAGTCATCATCAAAATCTCACCTTGTTATCTTTCGATGTTTGTACATTCATACTACCATAAACGCTGTGTTTTTTCAAGGAAGGAGATGGTTTTGGAATCGATTAAAGATAAAAGTATGCAATCTTGCCGCAAAAAGTGCTGGACTAAGGTTTTCATGTATGATAAACTACATACGAACGAAGTAAGGGCGCTCCGACAGGGACGCCTTTTGCCTTATACGGCAGCGAAAGAGCGCGCATGCGGAGAACATTCTGCGGATAAGATTCTATTTCCCAGGATTTTTACAGGATGCCGGACATGCGCAGGAAGGAAAGACGAGATTATGATACTTGATTTGGTGGACCACAAAGAACCGATTAACCGGCTGCTGGCCCGGTACGGCGTGAAATTTGGAATTTACAAGAATCAACAGTTCCATGAACAGCTGTTTCCCTTTGATCCGATTCCCCGGATCATCTCAAAGGAAGAGTACGAATATCTGGATAAGGGGCTGTCCCAGCGGGTTCGAGCGCTTAACGCGTTTCTGAAGGATGTGTATTCCGATAAGAAGATTGTGAAAGATAAGGTGATTCCGGCAGATTTTATCTTTTCCTCCAAGGGATACCTGCCTCAGTGCGAGGGAATCTGCCCGCCTAAGGGAATCTACAGCCACATTTCCGGAATCGATCTGGTTCAGGGAAAGGACGGCTGCTGGTACATACTGGAGGACAATCTGCGGATTCCTTCCGGAGCGTCTTATCCCATGATTGCCAGGGAGCTGACCCGGAGGGCGGCTCCGGAGGCTTTCGTCCGCAATCATGTGGTGGATAACCGGAATTACGCTTCCATGCTCCTTGAGACCATGAACCATGTAAATACCGGCGGCATCAATGTGGTGCTGACTCCCGGCAGGTACAACGCGGCGTTCTTTGAGCATTCCTACCTGGCGGAGCGATCCGGGGCCATCCTCTGTATGCCTCAGGACCTGTTTGTGGAGGACAATAAGCTGTTCTACCGCAGGTACGAGGGCCGCAAGCAGCAGGTAGGCGCTGTGTACCGCAGGCTGTCCGATGAATATCTGGATCCGCTGTGCTTCCTGCCGGAATCTCTCATCGGCGTGCCGGGAATCATGGATGTGTACGCGAGCGGCAATGTGGCTATCGTCAACGCTCCGGGCAACGGAGTGGCCGACGACAAGGGAATCTATTATTTTGTCCCTCATATGATTAGATACTATCTGGGAGAGGAGCCGATTCTCCACAACGCGCCTACTTATCTGGCCTTCTACGAGAAGGACCGGAAGTTTATTCTGGAACATCTTGCCCGGCTGGTGGTGAAGGATGTGTCGGAGGCCGGAGGCTACGGCGTGGTATTCGGCAGCAATCTAACCCGGGAGGAACTGGATAACCTGGCGGGCCTGATTGAGAGAGAGCCCAGGCGTTTTATCGCCCAGGAGGTTATCGATTTCATCGATCTGGATATTGTGGAAGGGGACGGACATGTCCCCAGAAAGGCGGATCTGCGGGCCTTTGTGCTGGCAGGGGAGACTACCCGGGTGTGGCCCAGCGGCCTGACCAGGTTTTCCCGGAATCCGGATTCATTTGTAGTTAATTCATCTCAGGGAGGAGGGTTTAAAGATACATGGGTATTATCTCGGTAGAGCGGGCCGATCATCTCTATTGGATCGGGCGGTATATGGAACGGGTATTTACAACTCTCTGTACGTTTTTTGATTTTTACGATCAGATGATCGATGTGGATTCCGACGCCTATAAGAGGTATTGTGAGAAGGTGGCGATTCCCGACGTCTATGGCAGCCGCGAGGTCTTTAACCAGAAATATCTGTACGACAAGAATGATCCCAATTCCGTCTACAGCAATCTGGAACGTGCCTACGGCAACGCCATCGTCATGCGTGATGAGATCAGCAGCCATACTCTGGCTTATGTGCAGCTGGCCCTGGACTGCCTGGAGAATGCGGCGGATTCCAAGGCGCCTCATTACGACCTTCAGCAGGTCATCGATTACATTCACGCCTTCTGGGGCTGTGTGGACGACCGTGTGGAGGATGAGGAAGGCCGCAATATCATGAAGTGCGGCAAATATCTGGAGCGTCTCGATCTGTATCTGCGGCTGGGATATCCTTCCAGGCTGGTAGAGAAGGAATGTTCCAAGTTCCTGAACCGGCTTCACAAGGTGCAGCTGAATTACAATAAGGACTGTGAAGAGAAGCTGACGGAGATCATCAGCCAGGGAGAGGCGGGGCGTGCCCGCTATGAGGAAGCCCTGGAAGCTATCTGGAAATTTTTTGAGGTGAGTTGATTTGAGTATATTGCATTTCCGATACGAGATGCAGCTGTCCTTTGACAGTATGGTAACGGATCATCATTTTCAGTTCCGCTGCCTGCCTATGGAGACGGAAGATCAGAAAGTGCGCAGCCTGGAGTACCGCATTGAACCGGCGGGAAACGTAAGCGAGCGGCTGGACGGGTTCGGCAACCGGGTCTGTTCCGGAGAGGCCCTGGCCCCTCACGACTATCTGAACCTCCAGGTAAAAGGGACGGTGGAGACCGGAGTCCGGGAAAGTGAGACAGCCGGGTCTGGGAACCGGGAAGAAGGGATGACGGCGGCAGTTGGTTCGGCAGAAAAGACTGGCCGCCAGGAGACGGCTGAGATTCCGGTTCCGTATCTGCTCTATGCCGTTCCGTCGGAACTGACCCGGCCTGGGAAGCGGCTGACAGAATTCTACAGGAAGTGCCGAAATGTCTGGGAGCAGGGACTGGACAGCCAGGGACTGTATCCGACTTTTTGGGAGCGGGACCCGGACAGCCAGGGAATGTGTTCGACTTCCCGGAAGCAGGGCCTGGACAATCGGGGGATGTATCCGACTTCTTGGGAGAAATCCGGTTCAGAGAATGCCTGCGGGGCAGAGAATACCTGCGGGGCAGAGAATATCCGTGGCACAAAGAATATCTGCGGCACGGAGACATTTCCGGAATTTCTTATGCATGAGCTGTACCGCGGTTTCTCGTATGTTCCGGGAAGCACCGGCGTAGAGACAACAGCGGAAGAGGCTTTGGCCGGGGGAAAGGGAGTATGTCAGGATTACGCCCAGATTCTGATTGCCCTGTGCCGTATGGCAGGATATCCGGCGCGGTATGTGGTGGGGCTTCTGCCGGGAGAAGGAGCCACCCACGCCTGGACGGAGGTGTGGCAGAACGGCCGTTGGCTGGGGTTGGATCCGACCCACGATTGCAGGACAGACGGCCGGTATATCCGACTGTCTCAGGGCCGGGATTTCGCGGACTGCTCCGTGGACCGGGGATGTTTTAAGGGCAGCGCCGCACAGCGGCAGAAAATTTATATTAAAGTAGAGGAAGAGATCGTATGATAAAGACCGTAGTTTCCGTAGGGCTTCCTGTGGACGAACGCCTGCGGATCAGAAAATCCGTCATTCAGCCCAAAGAACTGACAGGCGATGAAAAGCGGATCTGCATTGTGACCGGTACCCACGGCGATGAACTGGAGGGCCAGTATGTGTGCTATGAGCTGTCGCGCCGTCTCCAGGAGAACCCGGAGCATCTGAAGGGAATCGTAGATATTTATCCGGCACTGAATCCTCTGGGAATCGATTCCATCACCAGAGGGATTCCCACCTTTGATCTGGATATGAACCGGATTTTTCCAGGCAATGAGGACGGCCCGGTGCAGGAGCAGATCGCGGCAAAGGTGATCCATGACATTTCCGGCGCCGATATGTGCGTGGACATCCACGCCAGCAATATTTTCCTGCGGGAGATTCCCCAGGTCCGCGTCAGTGAGATCACGGCGGAAAACCTGCTGCCTTACGCGAAGCAGCTGAATATTGATTATGTATGGATTCACGCGGCAGCCACGGTGCTGGAGTCCACTCTTGCCCACACCATGAACATGGCCGGGGTGCCTACTCTGGTGGTGGAAATGGGCGTAGGCATGAGAATCACGCTGGACTACGGCAATCAGCTGGTGGACGGTATCTTTGCCCTGATGAAATATATTGGGATCTGGGATGGCCCAGCCATTCAGCCCAAGGAGCCCATAATTTCTACTGACGGCCAGGTGGGATTTGTCAACGCCAATCATTCGGGAATCTTCATTCCCAGGGTGGATCACTGGAACCATATTCACAAAGGAGAGGTTATCGGTGAGATTCTGAATCCACTGAAAGGAAAGGTGGAGGAGACTCTGTACGCTCCCTTTGACGGCATGGTGTTTACCCTTCGGGAATATCCCATCGTCAACAGCGGTTCTCTGATCGCCCGTGTGCTGGGAGGTGATTTCTGATGAGAAAAGAACTGATTTTCCACATGGACAACGCCTACCGGGATGGCCTGGACATCTACGGCTATCATTTCGGAAAAGGAGAAAAATCCGCCTGTATCGTAGGGGCCCTGCGGGGCAATGAGATTCAGCAGATGTACATATGCAGCCAGCTGGTGAAGGAACTGAAGATTCTGGAAGAGCGGAAAGCCATTGTGGCGGACCACGAGATTCTGGTGATCCCCTCCGCCAACCATTCGGCCATGAACATCGGCAAACGGTTCTGGCCCGTGGACAACACGGATATCAACCGGATGTTCCCCGGCTATAATCTGGGAGAGACTACCCAGCGGATCGCCGCCGGCATCTTTGATGTGGCCCAGCATTACTCTTACGGAATCCAGTTTGCCAGCTTCTACATGCGGGGAGATTTCGTGCCCCATGTCCGGCTGATGGAGACCGGATTTGAGAACGCCAGTCTGGCGGATCTGTTCGGCCTGCCCTATGTGGTGATCCGAAAGCCCCGGCCGGTGGATACCACCACACTGAATTACAACTGGCAGGTGTGGGATACCAACGCGTTTTCCGTCTATACCAACGCCACGGATCAGATCGACGAAATTTCCGCGAAAAAGGCGGTGGCATCCGTCCTTCGTTTCCTGACACGGATGGGGATTATCCGTTATCACAGCCACGGCGGCTATATCGCCACCACCATCCGGGAGGATGAGCTGATGAATGTCCGAAGCCATGACGCGGGAATTTTCCGCCGCTGTATCGAGCCGGGTCAGGAAGTGCGCAGAGGAGATCTGCTGGCGGAGGTCATCGACCCCTGCGAGGGGGAGACGCTGAGCCAGATCCTGTCGCCTACCGACGGTATCATATTCTTCACACACTCCCAGCCGCTGGTGATGGAGGGAGCCATTATCTGCAGGATCATAAGAAGGCTGTATGAGTAATCGGAACGGTGACAGGAACGGGTGACAGGAACAAGTAACGGGAGAGTGAAGTAACGGGAGCGGAAGAAATTCTTGACAAAGATTGATTTGGCTCCTATAATCGTAGGTGATAAGAAAACGCGTTGACGGGAACAGTAGGATATCGGAAACTCCCAGAGAGGAAGGCGCAGGGTGGAAGCCTTCCGGGCGGAAGATATCGGAAAACCATCCCTGAGCGGCCCTCAATCGGGCACGGCGACACCGTTATCGTCATGAATGAAGTGGTTCGGACAGCTTCGGCTGCCTGTTCAAAAAGGGTGGAACCGCGATTGTGTAAAATCGTCCCTTCCTGCATGGTATCGTGCAGGGAGGGATTTTTGTATGAAAGGAGAACAGAACATGAAAGTAACACTGAAGGATGGAAGCGTAAAAGAATATGCACAGCCCATGTCGGTCATCGACATCGCGGCGGACATAAGCGCGGGACTGGCCAGAGCGGCCTGCCTGGGCGAAGTGGACGGAGAAGGCGTGGATCTTCGGACTGTGGTAGATAAGGACTGCAGTCTGAATATTCTGACAGCCAGGGATGAGAAAGGCCTTTCTGCCCTCAGGCACACAGCCAGCCATGTGATGGCCCAGGCCATCAAGCGGCTGTATCCCGGCGCCAAGCTGGCCATCGGACCGTCCATCGCCGACGGATTTTATTATGATATCGATTTTGAGGAGCCTATTACTGCGGAGGATCTGGATAAGATTGAGGCGGAGATGAAGAAGATCGTGAAAGAGGCTTTGCCTCTTAAGCGGTTTACTTTGCCCAGGGAAGAGGCCATTGCTTTTATGAAGGAGAAGGAAGAACCCTACAAGGTGGAGCTGATTGAGGATCTGCCGGAGGGCGAGGAGATTAGCTTCTACGAGCAGGGAGAGTTTACCGATCTGTGCGCCGGTCCCCATCTGATGAACACCAAGGACGTGGGCAAGGCCTACAAGCTGACCAGCATCGCGGGAGCCTACTGGAGAGGCAGCGAGAAGAACAAGATGCTGACCAGAATCTACGCCACCGCTTTCGGAAAGAAGGAAGAACTGGACGCTTACATCACCATGATGGAGGAGGCTAAGAAACGTGACCACCGGAAATTGGGCCGTGAACTGGGACTGTTCATGATGCACGACGCAGGCCCCGGATTCCCATTCTTCCTGCCCAAGGGCATGGTGCTGAAAAACACGCTTCTTGAGTACTGGAGAGAAATTCACAAGAAAGCCGGATACGTGGAGATTTCTACCCCCATTATCCTGAACCGGAGCCTGTGGGAGACCTCCGGCCACTGGGATCACTATAAGAACAACATGTATACCACGGTCATCGACGATCAGGACTACGCCATCAAGCCCATGAACTGTCCCGGCGGCGTGCTGGTGTATGCTTCTGAGCCACGTTCCTACCGGGATTTGCCTCTCCGAATGGGCGAATTGGGCCTGGTTCACCGCCATGAGAAATCCGGCCAGCTCCACGGCCTGATGCGGGTCCGCTGCTTCACCCAGGACGATGCCCACATCTTCATGACGCCGGAGCAGATCAAGGATGAAATCATGGGAGTGGCCCGCCTGATCAACGAGGTGTACTCCCTGTTTGGATTTAAGTATCATGTGGAGCTGTCCACCAGGCCGGAAGACAGCATGGGAAGCGACGAAGACTGGGAGATGGCGACGGAAGGTCTGCGCTCGGCGCTGGATGCGCTGGGACTGGATTATGTGGTTAATGAAGGCGACGGCGCTTTCTACGGTCCCAAGATTGACTTCCACCTGGTGGATGCTATCGGAAGGACCTGGCAGTGCGGCACTATCCAGCTGGATTTCCAGCTGCCCCAGCGATTTGAACTGGAGTATCAGGGAGCTGATGGGGAGAAGCATCGTCCCATCATGATCCATCGTGTGGCCTTCGGTTCCATCGAGCGGTTCATCGGTATCCTGATCGAGCATTTCGCCGGAGCCTTCCCAACATGGCTTGCGCCTGTCCAGGTGAAGGTGCTTCCTATCTCCGATAAGTTCGAGGAGTATGCCAAGGCAGTGACCAGGCAGTTTGACGATGCCGGAATCCGAGTGGAGATGGACGGCCGTTCCGAGAAGATCGGCTACAAGATCCGCGAAGCTCAGATGCAGAAGATTCCCTACATGGTCATCGTAGGCCAGAAGGAGGCTGACGAGGGTGTGATCTCCGTCCGAAGCCGCTTTGAGGGCGACGAGGGCCAGAAGGATACGGCAGAATTTATCGCTGCATTGAAGGAAGAGATTGCCTCCAGGGCAATGAGGGAGACCGTGAAAGCGGAATAATATGATGGCGTCAGACCATTATTCTGACTATTGATAAGGGGCAAACGAATACTCCTCCTGAATTTTCTAAGTAAAATGGGAAACAGGAGGAGTATTTTTATAAAAAATGATGCAAAGATGGTGAAACAATTGAAGAAATCGTTTATTTTTGATATGATATGAATTGACGATTTATAGACCTGAACCGGCAGGAAGGAGCGGATGGCGTAATGATGGTAAACGATCTGAAATTTTTTACAAATGATCCGGAACGTGATTTGTATAGCAGATTTTCAACAATTCTAAGAAACAATACGCAGTTTTTCGATATTCTCGTTGGATACTTTCGTACAAGCGGTTTTTTTAGGCTATATCCGGCAATGGAAAGCGTGGAGAAGATTCGAGTGCTTGTCGGTTTAAATGTAGATAAATATACGATTGATATTATAGATCAGGGTCTATCATTAAAAGAGTCGAAAGAAAGATTTGCGCAGGAAGTGGAGGCTGAATTTGAAAAATCAGAGAACTCAGCGGAGGTTGAAAAAGGGGTATATCAGTTTATTGAATGGTTGAAAAGTGGGAAAATGGAAATGCGCATGTATGTTAACGCGCCAATTCATGCAAAAGTATATATTATGCGTAAAAATCCATTGAAGGCAGACTATTATGGCAGCGTGATTACTGGATCGAGCAATTTCTCTGAAGCAGGATTAATCAATAATCTTGAATTTAACGTGGAATTAAAGGATAGTGCGGATGTTCGTTTTGCGCTAAATCGGTTTGAAGAATTGTGGGAAGACGGTATCCCAATTCAGGATGTCTATATTGAAGCAGTTGAAAATAAGACGTGGGTTCGTAATGATATTACCCCTTATGAGATTTATTTAAAAACATTGTATGAATTTTTTCGTGAGGAGATTAATGCTGATAAAGATTTATTGGCAGAATATACCCCTCCTCCAGGATATATGTATTTACAATATCAAAGAGATGCCGTAGTGCAGGCCAAGAAAATTTTGCAGGCGTATAATGGTGTATTTATTTCTGACGTTGTTGGATTGGGAAAAACTTATATTTGCGCAATGCTGGCTAAAAGTCTCAACAAAGGAAAGAAACTTGTGATCTGTCCGCCGGTTCTGGTGTCTTATTGGGAAAATGTTCTGTTGGAATTTGATGTCGCGGCGAAGGTAGTATCTCTGGGTAAACTTGACAGCATTTTATCGGGCCATGTAGATTATGAATATGTATTTGTAGATGAAGCTCATCGATTCCGTAACGCAGGGACAGATAGTTTTAGTAAGCTTCACGAGATTTGCTATGGCAAGAAAGTGGTATTGATTTCTGCGACTCCGATTAACAACTATACCAGCGACATTGAAAATCAAATATATCTCTTTCAGCCGAAACACAACAGCAATATTGTTGGTGTTAAAAATCTAGAAGGTTTCTTTGCGTCTCTGAATGGGAAATTAAAGGGACTGGATAAGGGATCCTCAGATTACATGGCGCAGATAAGAGCAAATTCCGAAGAAATACGCGATAAACTTCTTCGTCATATTATGATTCGAAGAACAAGAACAGAGATTGAGAAGTATTATCATGATGATCTCGAACGTCAGGGACTTACGTTTCCGAAACTTGGAGTTCCGGAGAAAATTATATATACATTTGATGATGCGACAGACAGTATTTTTAACGAGACTATAGCAGCGATTAAGGATTTTACATATGCCAGATATAAGCCTTTGACATATTTGAAAGATGTGAAAACATACGCCCAGTTATTGGCGGCACAACATAACATGGGTGGTTTTATGAAGGGAATTCTGGTAAAGCGTTTGGAAAGCAGTTTTTATGCGTTTCGTATGACACTGACAAGATTTATAGATTCATATGAACGTTTTATTGATATGTATAAAAAGACTGGTGAAGTTTGGATTAGTAAAAAAATTGATGTTTATGATTTATTGGATTCTGGTGATAATGATAAACTAATGCAAATGGTTGAAGACGAAAAGGGATTCCATTTTAAAATATCAGAGTTTAAATCCAGCTTTATTATTGATTTAAATAAAGACCTGTCTAAATTAAAATATTTGCAAGGTCTGTGGGATTCTATCGATGTGGATCCGAAACTGGAAACTTTTTGCAAAGAACTGGAAAATAACAGAAAACTACTTGGTAATAAGAAGGTTATTTTTACGGAATCGAGAGAAACTGCTGAATATCTGGAAGAAAAGTTAAGAACCCTGTATGGGAATCGTGTCGTAGCGTATTCCGGCACAAGCAGTTCAAAACTAAAGGATGATATAGAAGATAGTTTTAATCCAAAATATGTAAATAAGGGAAATGACAGGTATGATGTATTGATTACGACAGACGTACTGGCTGAGGGAATCAATCTTCATCGTTCAAACGCCCTGATAAATTATGATTTACCATGGAATCCGACAAGGATTATGCAGCGTGCCGGCCGTATCAATCGTGTTGGAACGGAATATCAGCAGATTTACATATTCAATTTCTTCCCGACGGCACAATCAGATAAGCATATGCCGCTGAAAGATCGTGTTCTGGAAAAATTGCAGGCTTTTCATGATACACTTGGCGAAGATTATAAATATTTGTCTGATGAGGAAGTGGTCAGCTCTCAAAAATTGTTTGAAAATTTGACAGCGGATTTGGATAAAGAAGAGGCAGGAACAAATCCTGAACTGGCTTACCTGGCAGTAATTAGGCAGATACGCGATAACGATAAGGGATTGTTCGATCGGATAAAAAGGCTCCCCAAGAGATCTAAAACAGGCAGATATACTAGATGTTTGAAGGGAGATGCGACAATTACATTTGTCAAAAAAGGTGCATTAAAGAGTTTCTTTATTACCGGCAGGGATACGATGCAGCTCACTTTTATCGAAGCTATCAAATATTTAGAATGTGAACCCGATGAACTGCGTATCAATGTGGGTAGTTCTTACTATGAACATTATGATGCGAATAATGCGGCCTTTGATGATTCATTAATTCAGGATAAGATTATTGAAGTTGGTAAAGCGCCGCTCCGTGGGAATGACTTGAAAGTTGTTCAAATTCTTCGTGCAATAATGAAAGAGGCTACATTGACTGATGATCAGGAAGATATGATAGAAAGGTTATTTAGGGCCTATGAGAATGGCAACATTCCTCAGAATATAACGAAGAATATTGTGAGAGAATTAAAGCCGATGGAGGATCTTTCTACAGCATACTTCGCGATTTTAAATCGGGTTCCAGAACAGTATCTTTATGAACGGAAAGATACTGTGCTTCATACAGAGGGGGAGAAACAGGTAATTTTGTCATGCTATCTTAAGGAGAAAGAAAATGAATGAGCAGAAACGAAAGATATTCGAGGGAACATTGACAGATGCATTTGACCATGAAAGGTATGTGAAGTTTCTTAGGGAACTGTTAGATAATATGCAGATCGTTGCCCCTAACCGTGAAGTGAAACCCTGGAGTACATTTTCTGTGGCTATCGATCACTACAGACACATTGGTAATTATGTGGGAAAGGACAATAATAAAATTGCGTTGTTTTCCATATGCCTGATTAAGGATAAAAATCTTGAAAATGCGAGAAGTATGCAAAGAACATTTGTTAAAATGCTTCTTGAAAGCAGTGACTGCGCTGGCGCGCTGGCGGCATTCTATACAAAAGATGATTCAGATAAATGGCGTTTATCGTTGGTACGTCTAGACTATGAGTTTTCTAAAGGGAAACTTAGTGAACGACTGACTCCTGCAAAAAGGTACTCGTATCTTGTCGGTAAAGGTGAACCTTGTCATACGGCGCAGGAACGCCTTTATCCAATATTTGTTGCGGATGATCTGAATCCGAGTTTAGATGATCTGGAAGAAGCGTTCAGTGTTGAGGCAGTTACAAAGGACTTTTTTGCTCAATATCGCGAAAAGTATTTGGAATTAAAAGAATATCTGGATTGTAATGCAGATTTTAATGCCGAGGCAGAGGCTAGAGGATTTGACAGTGAACAATTTGCTAAAAAGCTTATGGGACAAATTGTATTCTTGTATTTTATCCAAAAAAAGGGGTGGTTGGGCGTAAACGCTTTTCCATTCAGATTGTCGGAACGAGAGTATAAATCCGGATTCTATCGTCCAGGTCGAAAATCCAAAGAACTTATGCCGTTTGTATATAAACAGGCTCAGGATGGTATGTTCTACAGGGATACGAAAGCGCTTTTGACATTATCAAAGGAGGATGAGACTACACTTTCTACTTTGGTTAAAGGAGACGCTTGGGGTGATGGACCGAAAGATTTCATGAGGCAGATCTTCAATAATTGCATGAAATCTGGGGAAAATTTCTTTGATGATTATCTGGAACCTTTGTTCTATACGGGATTAAACCAGAATCGCGGTGAAAATGCGTTTTTCCCTCCGATGCATAGACGGATTCCGTTCCTGAATGGCGGTCTGTTTGAGGAACTGGATGGATATGACTGGCGTAATAACGATTTCAAAATTCCGAATGAATTGTTTTCGAATGTTTCGATTAAAGGCAGAGATGCGGATGGAATACTGGATGTCTTTGATCGATATAATTTTACAATAGCTGAAGATGAACCAATGGAACGTGAAGTGGCCATTGATCCTGAGATGCTGGGAAAGGTTTTCGAAAACCTGCTGGATGTAAGTGACAGGAAATCCAGGGGAGCATTCTATACCCCTCGTGAGATTGTTCATTATATGTGTCAGGAAAGCCTTATCAGCTATCTTACTTCAAAAACGGGTATCTCAGATGATGATATTCGTAAATTTATCTTGTATGGAGAATATTTTAGAGATGAAGATACAAAGAAAACACTGCCAATTGATGATGTGACCGGTCAGCTGCTGCAGGGCAATGAAATCTTTTTTCATAAGCATCATATGGAATTTGATAAGGAAAAAGATTTAGAAATTCCGGCATCTATTTTTAGCTATAAAACTAAAGTAAATAGACTTCAGGAAATTGATGATTTGCTTGCGAACGTTAAAGTTGTTGATATAGCGGTTGGCTCCGGCGCTTTTCCACTTGGTATGCTGACAGAGATTATCAAAGCCAGAAGTACGGTTACGTCTTATATGATAATTGATATGAATAGATATCAGCGCCTGAGTTATTGCTCTATGCGTAATCCGTATCGAATGAAAAGAGATACCATTAAGAATTCCATCTTTGCATGTGATATTGAAGCCAGTGCCGTGGATATAACAAAACTGCGGTTATGGTTATCTCTTGTCATTGATAATCAGATCATGGAGCAGGAGAATGAAGAATTTGGTTATACTACGAAGCCCAGGGAGCTGCCGAATCTGGACTGCAATATAATATGCGGAAACAGTCTGATGGACAAATTTGCAGGAATATCGCTTATTACAGAAAATGAGGCGATTGGAAATCTTTCTGATGGAAGACAGGGAACATTATATGATCAAAAATTGGCTGTGATGATTAACGATTTAATTAATCTGCAGTCTAGTTTGTATGATGAGAAGGATCGTGTAGCTAAAGATTCCCTGAAGGAACGAATCCAGGATATTTATAATCAGATCATACTGGAACAATTGAATGGAAAACAAGACGCTGTTGATTCATATTATCAGGCAATTCAGCAAGCATCAAAACCGTTTGTTTTATGGCAGCTTTATTTTCCAAAAGTATTTCGGGATAATGGGGGATTTGACATTGCGATTGGCAATCCTCCGTATGTCCAGCTCCAAAAAGCGATCGACGATGAAAGCAGTAACAAATTGGGTGATATTTACGAAAATTGTGGGTTTGAAACATTTGCCAAAACCGGAGATTTGTATTGTTTATTTTATGAAAAAGGTCATACTTTGCTCTGTGATAATGGAACACTATGTTTTATCACAAGCAATAAATGGATGCGGGCTGGATATGGTGAAAAACTTCGAAACTTTTTTGCTCATAAGTGTAATCCCGTGCTTTTGGTTGATTTTGCCGGCCAGAAAATATTTGAAAGTGCAACGGTAGATACCAATATTCTGCTGTTTACGAAGACAAAGAATCAGATGTCAACACGCTCTTGTATCGCGAAAGAGAATTGCTTGGATAATTTGAGCGTTTTTGTTGAACAAAACAGTTCTATATGTAAATTTACTGGAACGAGCAGCTGGGTTATTTTGTCTTCATTGGAGCAAAGTATCAAGGCTAAAATTGAGGCTGTCGGTGTCCCGCTTCGTGAATGGGACATTTCTATCAATTATGGTATTAAAACAGGTTTTAACGACGCATTCATTATCAATGGTCCAAAAAAAGATGAACTAATTGCTGCAGATCCCAAATCCGCTGAAATTATTCGACCGATTTTGCGAGGCAGGGACATTAAACGGTACGAATATACTTTTGCTGATTTATGGCTGATTGCAACATTTCCTAGTCGGGAATACAACATTAATAATTATCCGGCAATAAAAGAACACCTTCTTTCTTATGGAATTGAACGTCTCGAGCAAACCGGTAAAACCCAAATCGTTAATGGGGAACTGGTCAAGGCTAGAAAAAAGACCAGCAATAAATGGTTCGAGACACAGGACAGCATAAGCTATTGGGACGATTTTTCTAAGCCTAAAAT